>JBBQTP010000145.1:0-10182 GCA_038213205.1 Caulobacterales bacterium | reverse complement strand
CCGACATGCCGACGCCGAAGCACATCGTCGACAAGATGATCGAGACCGCCCGCGACCCTAAGGCCGGGCGCTATTCGGCCTCGAAGGGCATCATCGGGCTCAGGCGGGCCATGGCCGGCTACTACGGCCGCCGCTTCGGCGTGAAGCTCGATCCGGACACCGAGGTGATCGCCACGCTTGGGTCGAAGGAGGGCTACGCCAACCTGGCTCAGGCGCTGACCGCGCCCGGCGACGTGATCGTCTGCCCAAACCCGGCCTACCCGATCCATGCCTACGGCTTCATCATGGCGGGCGGGGTGATCCGTCACGTGCCGGCGCTCTCGCCGGAGGAATATCTGGCGGGCGTCAGCCGGGCAGTGAAGCACTCAGCGCCGCCGCCCACCGTGCTGATCCTATCCTATCCGTCCAACCCAACGGCCCAGTGCGTGGACCTGGACTTCTATCGCGACGCCATCTCACTGGCGAAGAAGCATGACATGCTGGTGATCTCCGACATCGCCTATTCGGAGATCTATTTCGACGACAACCCGCCGCCCTCGGTGCTGCAGATCGACGGAGCCAAGGACATCGCGGTCGAGGTCAATTCCCTGTCCAAGACCTACGCCATGGCCGGCTGGCGGGTCGGCATGGTGGTCGGCAATGCGCGGATCTGCTCGGCGCTGGCGCGGGTGAAATCCTACCTCGACTACGGGGCCTATACGCCAATCCAGGTGGCGGCGGCCGCGGCCCTGAACGGGCCGCAGGACTGCGTCGACGAGATCCGCGGCATCTACAAGTCGCGCCGCGACGTGCTGGTGCAGACCATGAAGCGAGCCGGGTGGGAGATGCCCGCGCCGTCTGCCTCGATGTTCGCCTGGGCCCCGGTGCCCGAGCCGTTCAAGGCGGCCGGCAGCCTGCTGTTCTCCAAGCTGCTGATCGAGGAGGCCGGGGTGGCCGTGGCGCCGGGCGTGGGCTTCGGCGAGTACGGCGAGGGCTTCGTGCGCGTCGGTCTGGTGGAGAACGAGCACCGCATCCGCCAGGCGGCCCGCAACGTGAAGAAATTCCTGGCCAACGCCGACGAGATCCTCGGACGCGCCCACAACGCCCTGGCCGCGCAATGAGGGCTCAGAAGACCTGGCGGCTGGGTGTCGCGGGCCTCGGCACCGTGGGCTCGGGGCTGCTCCGTTTCCTGGCGGAAGCTGCGGACTTCGCACCGGCCGGCGGGCGAGCCGTGGTGACCGGCGTCTCGGCGCGGTCAAAATCGCGGCCGCGGCCGGTGGATATCTCCAAGCTGGCCTGGTTCGACGATCCGGTGGCGCTGGCCACCTCCAGCGAGACCGACGTGTTCGTCGAACTGATCGGCGGCTCCGACGGCCCGGCCAAGGCGGCGGTCGAAGCGGCGCTCACGGCCGGCAAGCCTGTGGTCACGGCCAACAAGGCGCTGATCGCCGAGCATGGGGCGGAACTGGCGGTGCTGGCGGAAGCCAAAGGCGTCCCGCTGCTGTTCGAGGCCGCGGTGATGGGTGGGGTCCCGGCGGTGAAGATCGTCCGCGAGTCGCTGGTCGGCGACGACGTGCGCTCGATCGCCGGCATCCTGAACGGCACCTGCAACTTCATCCTGACCGAGATGGAGGCGACGGGCCGCTCGTTCGCCGAAGTGCTCGGCGAGGCCCAGCGGCTGGGCTACGCAGAAGCCGATCCAACCATGGACGTGGGCGGGTTCGACGCCGCCCACAAGATATCGATCCTGGCAGCCCTGGCTTTCGGCTGCGCGCCCAACTACGCCGCCGCCGAGATCGAGGGCATCGAAGGCGTCGACCTGCTGGATATCCAGCTGGCCCGCGACCTGGGCTATCGGATCAAGCTGGTGGCCTCGGCCGACCGGTCGCCGGATGGCGTGCTGGTGCGGGTGCATCCGTCACTGGCGCCGCTGGCCCATCCGCTGGCCCAGGCCGGGGGCGCGCTGAACGCGCTGTTCATCGAGGGCGCGCGGACCGGGCGGATCTTCATTCAGGGTCCTGGCGCCGGCTCGGGCCCCACCGCCGCGGCGGTCGCCGCCGATATCGCTGACGTGATGACCGGCTCAGTGCGGCCGGTGTTCCAGAAGCCGGCGACCGAGCTTGTGCCCTTCACTCCGGTCGATCCGTCCAAGAGCCTGGGCCGCGCCTATCTGCGCCTATCGGTGAAGGACGAGCCGGGCGTGATCGCTGCGGTCACCGAGACCCTCGGCGACGCCGGCGTCTCCATCGAGAGCTTCCTGCAGAAGCCGGTGGAGAAGGCAGATGGCGTACCGATTGTGCTGACCACCCACGCGGTGGCCGAATCCGTGCTGAAGGCGGCTATCGAGCGCATTGCGGCGCTCCCGGCTGTGCTGGACCGCCCCAGACTGCTACGCATCGCGCGCATTTAAAGACTCAAAGAACAAGAATAGGCCGGAGACGCTGAGCGACATGAGTTCCGAAATCCTGGATCGCAGCCTGGTGCTGGACGCGGTCCGCGTCACCGAGATCGCCGCCATCGCCGCCTGGAAACAGGTGGGCCTGGGCGACGAAAAGGAAGCCGATCAGGCGGCCGTCGACGCCATGCGCACGGCCCTGAACGACCTCGACATCGACGGCGAGATCGTCATCGGCGAGGGCGAACGCGACGAGGCGCCGATGCTCTACATCGGCGAAAAGGTCGGCAAGGGCGGCAAGCACAAGATCGACATCGCGCTCGACCCGCTTGAGGGCACGACGCTGACCGCCAAGGCGATGGCCAATGCGTTGGCGGTTATGGCCTGGGCGCCGAAGGGCACCATGCTGAACGCCCCCGACACATACATGGACAAGATCGCCTGCGGTCCGGGCTATCCGGCGGGCGTCGTCGATCTCGACAAGTCCCCGTCCGAGAACGTGAAGGCGCTGGCCAAGGCCAAGGGCGTGAAGCCGGACGAGATCACCGTCTGCGTGCTGGACCGGCCGCGGCACGCCGACATCATCGCCGACCTTCGGGCCGTGGGCGCGCGGGTCTATCTGATCACCGACGGCGATGTGGCCGGCGTGATGAATACCGCCGATCCCTCGACGGGCGTGGACATGTATGTGGGCTCGGGCGGCGCGCCGGAGGGTGTGCTGGCCTGCGCGGCGCTGAAGTGCGTCGGCGGGCAGTTCCAGGGTCGGCTGGTGTTCCGCAACGCCGACGAGAAGGCCCGCGCGGCCCGCGTAGGGATCACCGACTTCGACAAGAAGTACGACCTGCACGAGATGGTCCGCGCCGACGCGATCTTCGCGGCCACCGGGGTCACCAACGGCGCCCTGCTGGACGGGGTGAAGCTGGAGGGTGGCTTTGTGCACACCCATACGCTGGTCATGAATTCGGCGACGCGGACGGTGCGCGAAGTCCGGATGAAGCGGCCGGTTTGAGCGACGGGGGCTAGAGTTTGACCACGATGTTGCGCCGGTCGAGGGCGTAGCCGAGCAGCCAGCAGACCAGCGTGTAGGCGATCGCGCAGATCAGCGAGCCGAGCGCGCCTGGGACCGCGGCCTGAAACAGGCCGCCGATCCATTCGTAGACGTCGACGCCGGGCATAGCCTCGAACTGGCGAAGAGTGGTCACCAGCAGCTCCGAGAACAGGTAGATCACGAGCGGGTTGCGGCCGAACACCTGGAAGAATCGCGTGGCCGGGTTGGGCGAGCGGCCCTCGACCATGGCGGCCAAGGCGGCCAGCACGATCAGGTCGATGCCGACGGTGAGCAGGACGAAGCTGCTGGTCCAGAGCTTCTTGGCGATCGGGAAAGCCGGGTTCAGGACGACGGCCGCGCAGACGAGAATGAGCCCGGCGAGCGCCATGAGCTGGACGGCGCGGCGGCGGTCGGGGACCCCAGTCAGGTAGCGGACGGCCAGGTATCCCGCGATCACATTGACCGTGGCGGGAACCGTGCCCAGCAGGCCTTCCGGGTCGAAGCCGCCGTCGCGTCGGTAGAGATGGGCCTGGCCGAAGACCAGCAGGTCGAGATGGGTCCCGGCGTTGCCGAGCTTCGACAGCGGGTCGGTGGGATCGCCATAGGCCAGCAGGATAGCCCAGTAGCCGGCGAGCAGCAGGACGCTGAGACTGACCAGCCGGCGCGGCGTGAGGTAGCGCACGGCGAAGGCGGCCAGCGCGTAGCAGAGCGCGATCCGTTGCAGGACGCCCATCACCCGCGTGCCGCTGATTGGGATCAGGGTCCAGGCCCCGTCCGCATGGCGGACGAACGGGTACCAGTACATCAGGAAACCCAAGAGGAAGATCAGCGCCGCGCGGCGCAGCACCTTCACCGCGAAGGCGGCGTGCGGGATCGGCTCGCTGAAGGCGAACGCCATGCCGCAGCCCATGGCGAACACGAACGAGGGAAAGACCCAGTCGGCGGCGGTGAACCCGAACCATTTGGCGTGGACAAGCCAGGGATAGGGATGCGCGCCGGGGCCGGGAGTGTTGACGACGATCATCAACGCCACGGCCAGGCCACGGAACACGTCGAGGCTGAGGAAGCGTGCAGGCGGGCTGGCGACGGGCGGCATCACGGCTGATCCAACCGAGCCAGCAGAGCGCGCACCGAGGCGATCGAGTCGGCGGGGCGGGTGCGGACGTAAGGCGTGTCAGCCTCGACCCAGGCCTGTTCCCAGGCGGTGATGTCGCCGACCACCTCGGCTTCGTCGAAGGGGCCCGGGCCGGCGTCGCGCAGCGCGTCGAGGAATTTCGACCAGCGGGGGAGGTAGAACCCGCGATAAAGGCCCTGCCAGGCCTTGGACGCGTAGTCGTTGAGGTTGCCCTGTCCGCCCCAGACGGTGACCTGGGCCTTGGCGTTCAGCACATATGCGCGGGCGTCTGCGGGATTGTCGGCATAGGTCCGGGCGTCGTCGATCCAGGTGGCCAGGGTCTCGACGCGCACGCCCAGCAGGGCGTCGAGGGCGAGCGCCAGGTCCTCGACCTTGTGGCGACTGCGGTCGCCGGCGGGGACGGTGACAGGACTGCGGCTGTAGCCGACGACGGCCTGGATCAGCAGGAGGTCGATCTCCTCGGTGGCCAGATGGCGGGCGGCGTCCACGAGGTCGATGACGAACAGCGGCTGGTCGGCGAACTTCGGGGCCAGGCGCGCCAGCCCGCGAACGGCGGCGCCGAGCTTGAGCCGATCTCCCGGGTGCCCCTCGAACTCGACGATGGCCGCGGTGGGCCGCTTGAAGAACAGGTAGGCGCCGGCCTTGTTCTTCCACCAGCGCGGGGTCCAGTAGCGGGTGGAGTAGGCCGCCTCGACGAGTTGGCCGAGCGCCGCCTCCAGCTCGGGCGTGGTGCGGCCGTAGCGGGACCGGGCGTAGGTGGCGAGCCAGGCGTCCTGCGACGCGCCGCCGGCGTTCCAGGCCAGGTCATAGGCGGCCTCGTAGACCATGGAATTGTTGTTCAACCCCTCGGGGAACAGGCCGAAGCCGGCCAGCGACTTGGTGTCTGGACTGGCCGTCAGGGTCGCGAGGTCGGTGCGATAGTAGCCGAGGTCCCCGTAGACCGGATTGCTGGCGCCGTAGTTGTGGACGTAGCCGTAGATCCACCGCTTGCCGGCGAAGCCCTTGGCCTTGCGCCAGATGTCTGGATAGCGGTCGTTGCCGATGTCGAGGATCATCAGCCTGTCGTCGGGAATCTCGCTCAGGTAGGCCGCGATGGCCTCGGCGTTCCAGAACCCCTGGTCGGCCCCGAACAGCCAACCCTGCATCACCCAGACCGCGTCGGGCTGCGTGCGGGCGAAGGCCTCGTGGATCGCCTTGCCGTAGGCCGCGAGGCGGCGCGCCTTGAGGGCCGGATCGACGGTCTTGGCGGCGGCGGAGGCGGCCGCCGCATCGTTGAACGCCCCACCCGCGTCGGAGCCATCGTCGGCGATCGGCGGGGTCATCTCGTTGAAGGAGTCGGCCAGGTAGTAGGTCCCGGCGCCGTAGGTCTCCGCGTAGAGCGCCAGGAACCGGCCGGCGAGCTGAGCAAACAGCGGATCGCCGGGGTCGAGCCAGTAGGTCTCGTGGAAGCCCGCGCCGGAGCGCATCCGGTAGATCCGGGCCTTGGGATGTTTGAGTGCGAATGCCTTGGGGACGTAGCCGCCGAAGGCCGGCAGGATCGGGCTCATGCCGAGGTCGCGCATACGCCCCAGGATCTGGCGCTGCAGTTCGCGCTTCTTGTCGATCCAGGCGGCGGGGAGCGGCGCGCGGTGGCCTTCGAGATTGCCCATCCGCTGCCACGGCGTGAAGGCCGGACCGGAGAAGTAATTGGCCAGTTCGGATTCGGAGAGGCCAGCCTCGCGCCACAGCGCCCGCCAGACGTACTCCTGGCCCTCCATGGCCAGCGGCATGTCGATGCCGTGGGCGGCCATCCAGTCGATCTCGCGCGACCAGCGCGGCCAATGCCACCAGGGCGTCGTGTATCCGAAGGTGCAGGTGTTGAGGTAGGCGCGATGGGCGAAGGGGGTCTCGACGCGATGCGCGGCGGCGTCGGGCAGGCGGGCGGGCCAGACGATACGGTCGCCCTCCCAGCTCACATGCGCCGCCCCGGCGTCGCGCAGGGCGGTATAGGCGCCGCGCACCAGAGCGACGGGGCTGTCGCCCCGCACGGACAGTTTTCCACCGCGGCTCTCGACGGCATACCAAGGCCGCGATCCGGCATGGCGTGAGGGCTCGTGCGTCAGGGCGATGTCGCGGGAACGCGGTCCGAAGAGCCGCGCCAGGCTGGTTCGGGCGGACGCCGTGTCGTCGGCCTTGCGTCCCGCGAGCGACGGCGAGGCCGCGGCGAGCAGCCACGCGCCTGCGGATCGCGCGAGTGCCTGACGACGCGATAGGAACCCCGACATGGGCAGAGGAGACGTGCCGCGGACGACGCCGTCAATGCGGCCCTGCCTGACGCCCTAGTGAACGCCGATGGTGTCGAGTTTCGCGACCGCCTCTCGCGGCAACACGAGTTCGGCCGCAGCCAGGTTCTCGGCCAGGTGGCCGAGGGAGGAGGTGCCGGGGATCAGCAGCACGTTGGGCGCCCGGCGCAGCAGCCAGGCCAGCGCCACCTGCATCGGCGTCGCGTTCAACTCAGCCGCCACCTGCGACAGGACCGAAGACTGCAGCGGCGAGAACCCGCCGAGCGGGAAGAACGGCGCGTAGGCGATGCCGAGCCCGGCGAGTTCGTCGATCAGCGCGTCGTCACCGCGATGAGCGAGGTTGTAGTGGTTCTGCACGCAGACCACCTCGGCGATGGCGCGCCCCTCCTTCACCTGGCTGGAGGTCACGTTGCTCAGACCCAGGTGGCGGATCAGGCCCTGGCGTTGCAGGTCGGCCAGGGCGGTGAACTGGGGGTCAAGCGAGCCTTCGCTGGGGCCCATGATGCCGCCGATCCGCAGGTTGGCGACGTCGAGGGCCTCGACGCCGAGATTTCGCAGGTTGTCGTGGACGGCCTGGGTCAACTCCGCCGGGCTGTGGGCAGGGATCCACGAGGCGTCGTCGCCGCGCCGCGCGCCGAGCTTGGTGACGATGGTCAAGCCGTCCGGGTAGGGGTGCAGCGCCTCGCGGATGATCTGGTTGGTGACGTGCGGCCCATAGTAGTCGCTGGTGTCGATGTGGTTGACGCCTTGGGCCACGGCTTCGCGCAGTACGGCCAGCGCGGCGGCGCGGTCCCTCGGCGGACCGAACACGCCGGGGCCGGCCAGTTGCATCGCGCCATAGCCCAGGCGGTTGACGGTGCGGTCGCCGAGCGGAAAGGCGCCGGCCTTGGTGATGTCGGTCATCTTGAGGTCTCCAGGTTCGATGGATCGCTATATGGCGGTGACGGCACTGCGCGATAATCCTAGATAGTCCGTACGGGTTGTACGGGATTACGAACAATGACCACAGAGCTGAACGATCTGGCGGCCTATGTGTCGGTCGCTAGGGCCGGCGGGTTCCGCGACGCGGCCCGGCTGGGCGGAGGGTCGGCGTCCAGCCTGAGCGAGGCGGTGCGGCGGCTGGAGGCCAAGCTCGGCGTTCGCCTACTCAACCGAACGACCCGCAGCATAGCGCCGACGGAGGCCGGAGCACGCCTGCTGGAACGGCTCGGGCCCGCCCTGACCGAGGTGGCGGCGGCGATGGATGTGGTCAACGCCTTCCGCGACCGGCCAGCTGGGACCCTGAAGCTCAATGTGCCGGCTAATGTCGCGCGCCTGGTGCTGCCTCCGATCGTGGCGTCGTTTCTCAAGGCCTACCCCGATATCCGCCTTGAGGTCATCGTGGAGGACAGTCTCGTCGATGTGCTGGCCGCGGGCTGCGACGCCGGCATCCGTTACGACGAGCGGCTGGAACAGGATATGATTGCCTTGCCGATCGGCCCGCCGACGCAGCGCTTCGCCACGGCGGCATCTCCCGAATACATCGCGGCCCGCGGGCGGCCGGAGCACCCGCGCGACCTGCTCGGCCACGCCTGCCTACGCGGCCAGTTCGCTAGTGGCGCGATCCCGATCTGGGAGTTCGAGCGCGATGGCGAGATCGTAAGGGTCGACCCGACCGGGCCGTTGCTGGTGCGGCTGGGCGCGGCGGCCGACCTGAAGGTCAGTGCGGCGATCGCCGGCCTTGGCGTGGTCCATCTGTTCGAGGACTGGCTGGCCCCGGCGCTCGAAGACGGGCGACTGGTTCCGGTGCTGGAGCCCTGGTGGCAGACCTTCTCAGGGCCGTTCCTCTACTATCCCGGGCGGCGCCACCTGCCGGCGCCGCTGCGCGCCTTCGTCGACTTCATCAAGACCTATCCCGCCGGGTGCGGCGCGCTGCGACCGCTAATGACGTAAGCCTGTGCGTAATTGACGGCGGCGGCTGGCGACTCGTGGTTGCCGGGCCGATAGTGCCCACGTTGGGGCGGATAAGCGGAGCGGCGATTGCCGGACGGAAGCGCACATCTGGGCTACCTCGGGGTGACGCGGTCGCTCAGCGGGCGGCTGTGGCGTGAGCGGGCGGCCGATCCGGAGCTGGTGCGTCGCCACCAACTGGGCTTTGGGCTGTCGGAGCCGTTGGCCCGGGCGCTGGCGGCGCGGGGCGTGCTGGCCGAGCAGGCGCACGACTATCTGAACCCGACGCTGAAGGCGCTGTTCCCCGACCCGTCGTCGTTCGTGGGCATGGACCGGGCGGCTGAGATCCTGGTCGATGGGTTGGAGCGGAAGCGACCGATGGTCGTGTTCGCCGACTATGACGTGGACGGCGCGTCTTCCGCGGCGCAGCTGGTGCGCTGGTTCCGGGCGATGGGCGCGGAGCTGCCGATCTATGTGCCGGACCGCATTCTGGAGGGCTACGGCCCCTCGCCGGCGGCGTTCAAACGGCTGAAAGCCGAAGGCGCGGAACTGGTGATCACCGTCGACTGCGGGGCCGCGGCGCACGATGCGCTGGCCTGCGCCGCTGAGATCGGCCTGGAGGTGGTGGTGATCGACCACCACCTGATGCGCGGGGACGAGATCCCGCACGTCGCGGCCCTGGTGAACCCCAACCGGCCAGACGACAGTTCCGGGCAGGGGCACTTGGCAGCGGCTGGCGTTACGTTCGTGCTGACCGCGGCGCTGAACCGCGAGGCGCGTAAGCGTGGGTTGTTCGGGGACCGCGCTGAGCCGGACCTGCGCCAGGCGCTGGACCTAGCCGCCATGGGCGCGATCTGTGACGTGACCGAGCTGCGCGGCTTCAACCGGGCCCTCACCGCTCAAGGCCTGAGGGTGATGTCGGCCTGGCGCAATCCGGGGTTGAAGGCGCTGATGGATGTGGCCAAGTCGCACGGGCCGGCCTCGGTGTTCCACGCCGGGTTCATCCTGGGGCCGCGGATCAACGCCGGCGGGCGGATCGGCCGCGCCGACCTGGGCGCGCGCCTGCTGTCGACGGACGATCCGGAAGAGGCGCAGGCGCTGGCCGAGGAACTGGATGCGCTCAACGCCTCGCGCAAGGAGGTTGAGCGCGAGGTCACCGAGGCGGCGATCGCTCACATTGAGACCGAGAGCAACCAGGTTGCCGCCCCCATGCTGCTGATCGCTCAGGACGACTGGCATCCCGGCGTGATCGGCATCGTCGCCGGCCGCCTGCGTGAGAAATATCGCAAGCCCGTGGTCGTGGTCGGCGTCGACCGCGCGGCCAATGTCGGCAAGGGCTCCGGCCGCTCGCAGCCCGGGGTCAATCTCGGGCGCGCCGTGCAGGCGGCCTATGACGAGGGCCTGCTGCTGGCCG
>JBBQTP010000144.1:0-10207 GCA_038213205.1 Caulobacterales bacterium | reverse complement strand
GGCGGCGCCTCGCCGCGGGTCTGGCTGAGCGGTCCGGTGCTGACGCTGGAGCCGTCGGTCGCCCAGTCGATGTCGATGATCATCCATGAGCTGGCCACCAATGCCGCGCGCCATGGGGCGCTCTCCGGCGGCGGGCGCGTGATGATCGACTGGCAGCATGCGGCCGGCGAGACCCTGCTGTTCCGCTGGACCGAGATCGCCGGCCCGCCGGTCACCGCGCCCGAACGGCTGGGCATGGGCGGCCAGATGATCCGCAAGACCGCCGAGCATCTGCGCGCGCAGGCCCGCTTCGACTGGCGCCCGGAAGGCCTGGTGTTCGAGCTCTCCGCTCCGGTCACCCTGCTGGTTGCCCAGCCGGAAACCGCGACGCTCAATTAGTTGGCGGCCACGGCCTCGCTCAGCGCCGGGCCGATCTCGTCGTGCAGCACCAGGTCGGCGTAGGCATCCAGGTCGGTCGCCTCGCGGTTGACGATCGCCAGCTCCGCGCCGTTGCGCTTGGCCAGCAGCGGAAACCCCGCCGCCGGATAGACCACCAGCGACGAGCCCAGCACCAGCAAGGCGTCGCAGGCGAGTGTGGCTTCCTCGGCCCGAGCCATCGGCTCGGCCGGCATCTGCTGGCCGAAGGAAATGGTCGCGGTCTTCACCAGCCCGCCGCAGCTGCGGCAGTAGGGGATCTCGCCGGCCTTCAGGAAGCTATCCTTCAGCTCGGCCAGCTCGTGGCGCTCGGCGCACTCCAGGCAGGTGGCGTAGCTGGCGTTGCCGTGCAGTTCGATGATCTTGTCGGCCGGCACGCCGGACGCCTGGTGCAGGTTGTCGACGTTCTGAGTGATCACGCAGGTCGCCTTGCCCTGGGCCACCAGCCGCGCCACCGCGTGGTGCCCGGCGTTGGGCTCGCGCCCCACCCAGCCGGCCCGGCCGGAGAACGCCCGTTCCCAGGCCTCGCGCCGCTTGGCGGGGTCCGAGACGAAGTCCTGGAACTGGATAGGCTGCATCTTGCTCCACACCCCGCCGGGGCTGCGGAAGTCAGGGATGCCGGACTCCGTCGAGATGCCTGCGCCGGTGAATATCACGAGCTTGCGGGCGTCAGCGATCAGGCGGGAAAGCGCGGTGCGGGTCGCGTTGGCGGACATGAGGTCATCTTGGCGCCAGGAGCGCGCCAGACGCTAGGCCCAGGGCGCCGAAGCGTCGATGGCGACAACTTGGGCGTCCTTTGCACTATTTTTGAGCAACGATTTTCGCCATTGTCCGCGCCAAGAATCGCCGGTCCCAAGAGCCGTTGGGCCACGGCGGCGCGCTAGAGGTTTAGGCGACGACCCTGTCCGTTTTGTTTGATTCAATCAAAATCGGACCGGGTCTAGGGGTATTGCGATGCTCGACAAGGCCGACACCGCCTGGCTGCTCAGCGCCACCGCGCTCGTGCTGTTCATGACCTTGCCGGGCCTGGCGCTGTTCTATGCGGGTCTGGTGCGCCTCAAGAACGTGCTGTCGGTGATGGCGCAGTGCGTAGCGATCGCCTGCCTGGTCTCGGTGCTGTGGCTGCTGGGCGGCTACAGCCTGGCGTTCTCCGGCGCCGGCCCGCTGATCGGCGACTTCGCGAAGCTCGGCCTGCCCATAGCGCGCACGGCGCTGACCGGGACCGTGCCGGAGAACCTGTTCTGCATGTTCCAGATGACCTTCGCGATCATCACCCCGGCGCTGATCGTCGGCGCGGTGGTCGAGCGCATCAAGTTCGGCGCGGTGCTGCTGTTCTCGGGCCTCTGGCTGATCGTTGTCTACGCCCCGGTCGCCCATTGGGTATGGGGCGGTGGCTGGCTGATGGGCCGTCATGTCATGGACTTCGCCGGCGGCCTGGTGGTCCACGCCACCGCGGGGACCTCAGCCCTGGTGCTGGCCTGGCGCCTTGGCCCGCGCGAAGGCTTCCCGCGCCACCTGTCGCCGCCGCACAACCCGGGCATGACCATGATGGGCGCCGGCATGCTGTGGGTCGGCTGGTACGGCTTCAACGCCGGCAGTGCGCTGGCCGCCAACGGCGATGCCGCCTCGGCCCTCCTGGCCACCCACCTGTCGGCCGCCACCGCGGGCCTGGTCTGGGCGCTGATCGAGTGGCGCAGGTTCAGGCGCGCCAGCATGGTCGGCCTAGTCACCGGGGTGGTCGCGGGCCTGGCGACCGTCACGCCGGCCTCAGGCTACGTCGGCCCCCTGGGCGCCGTGGCCTTGGGCGCGACCGGCAGTTTCGTCTGCTACCAGGCCGTCGAGCTGGTGAAGCATCGCCTGAAGATCGACGACAGCCTCGACGTCTTCGCCGTGCATGGGATCGGCGGCATCCTCGGAACCCTGCTGGTCGCGGTGCTGGCGTCCCGGGCTCTCGGCGGCGTCGGCTACGCGCCGGGCGTCAGCATGGGCGCCCAGGCCTTGACACAGACGATCGGCGTCGCCGCCACGGTGGCGTGGTCGGGGATCGCCACGCTCGGCCTGGTATGGGTGGTCCGACGCACGGTCGGCCTGCGGGCCCGCGACGAGGCGATCGAGGAAGGCCTCGACATGGCCGCCCACGGGGAGCGCGCGTGGAACCCCTAAGCGCCGACGCTAGCCGATGGCCTGGATGATCGGCGCGAAGATCAGCGGCAGCAGGTAGAGTCGCACGCCCTGGATGATCAGCAGGACGATGATCGGGCTGATGTCGACCCCGCCGATAGCTGGGATGATCTTCTGTACGGGCCGCAGCACCGGGCGGGTCACCGCGTCGAGGAAGTTTGCGACGTTGTAGACGAACCGATTGCGCAGGTTGATCACATCAAACGCCACCAGCCACGACAGGACCGCGCTGATGATGATGGCCAAGACCAACAGGTTCAGCAGATTGTCAGCGATGAAGAAGAGGAAGCGTCCCATAGCGCCGGTTCTAGTGCGGTTTACGGCGCTGGCAAGGCGCAGCGGCTTGACAGGGCAGGGCGCAAAAGGGTTATTCCGCGCCTTCCTGGGATATCCAGGGGGCCGTAGCTCAGATGGTAGAGCGCCTCGTTCGCAATGAGGAGGTCAGGGGTTCGATTCCCCTCGGCTCCACCAGGACCCCCCGCAGGCCCGGCATTCTCGGCGGCCTGATTGCCAAAATTTTTCGTTAAGGCTTCGAACCTTAGCCTGCGTCCGTCGTGAGTCTGTCGAGCTTTCGCCCGGATGGAGACGTTCGATCGCGCGCAACCTCGCCACGGTTCAATATCTGCGTGCCGCCTCAGCGACCCTGGTTGTGGTGTTTCACGCGGGCCGGGCCTATGGCCTTTCGATTCCGGTAGGCGAAGGGCGCATCTCGCTATTCTTCATCGTCAGCGGTTTCATCCTCTGGTGGATAACGGCGGGAAGCGGCGGGAGCCCCGAGACCTTCCTGCTGCGAAGGCTGGCCCGGCTCGTGCCTCTCTATTGGCTGGTGACCATGGTCCTGTTCCTCGGGTCGACGGTGGGCCTCAGTCACCACGCCGCAATCTCGACCAGTCATCTCGTCAAATCGCTGCTGTTCATACCGCACGTCGATGACCGCAACGGACAGATTTTCCCGGTTCTTATTCCCGGCTGGACACTCGTCTACGAGATGTTTTTCTGCGTGATCTTCGCGGCGCTGCTGTGGGTCGACGACCGGCGCCGGCTGCTGGTGGCAAGCGCGGTGTTCGGCGGGCTGGCGGCGCTGGGCTTCGCCTTCCAGCCCAGGGACCCCATCGCCTTCGCCTACACCAACGAGATTATGCTGGAGTTCCTGGCCGGCATCTGGCTCGCCTCGCTGTGGCCTAGGATATCCCTGTCGAAAGCCGCCTCGTTCGCCATCCTCATCCTCGGCGTGGTCCTGTCGTTCGTCGCCCTTCTCTTCCAGCAAAGCCTACCGTTCGTGGTCTACTCGGGGACGCCGGCGATGATCATGATCGTTGGGGCCTTGGGCCTGGAACGGCACGAGTTGCCGCCGATCGGCTGGCTCAAGCGGATCGGCGACAGTTCCTATTCCATCTATCTCTGGCACATCCCGGTTATCGTGCTGGGCGGTCGTGGACTGGCCTTTCTGCACATAAGCTCACCCACGGTGTCGATCGTGCTGCTGACGCTGACGAGCGTGGCGGCGGGCCTTGTCCTCTATAAGCTCACCGAACGCCCACTGACCGAGGCTCTGTTCCGGCGCATCAAGGCGCGGCCGGTGGCGGCGCGCGTGGGGGCCTAGTCCGCCGCGCTGAACGCCCCCTCCGGGCGGATCGGCCGGAACCACGCCTCGACGAAGGCGAAGGCGCCAAAGGCGATCAGGCCCACCGCCACAAAGGCCAGCACCAGGTCGCCCCATGCCTGGTGGTGCAGCGCCCAGAGTGCGCCGCCGACACCCCTCACCTCGGCGGCGTGCTGGCGCCAGCCCGCTGAGATCATGAAGAACCCGACCGGCAACATCGCCAGGCCACGGCCGAAATAGCCCAGTCGCGCCAGGCGGCAGGCCCAGGCGGTGGTGGTGTGGTTGCACCTCAATGTGCTGCCGAAATTGTCGACGCAGGCGCGGATGGCGTTGCCCAGCCCGCAGGCCAGCATGAAGGCGCCCACGCTCATGACCATCGTGCCGCCCATCGGCAAGGCCAGCACCCGGGCTACGGTGGCCCGCTCCTCGGCCATCTCGCTGCGATGGTGCAGATCGTGAATCGTCTCGATCAGCCGGAATACCGAAACGGCCAGGCTGCCGTAGATCAGCCCGCTCAGCGCCTGGCCCACGCGGCTCGACCGGGCCTGTAGGCTGCGCCCCTGGCCATCGGCGTCGAACACAGACTGCAGCGCCCGCCAGCCGGCGAAGCCATAGAGTCCCAGCCCGGTCAGCCACAACAGCACCACGCCATAGGGCCAGCGTCCCCACGCTTCCAGGGCGCCGAGCGCGCTGGTGGTGTGGGGCGCAAGCCCGGCCACCGCCAGCAGCGCGATCAGACCGATGCTCAGGTAGACGACGCCGCGCGCCACATAGCCCAGCCGCGCCAGCAGCTCGACGCCGGCCGCCCAGGGCGATACGGCGAAGCGCCGACGCCAGCGCGTGACCATCCGCCAGGCCGACTTTGGTGACGCGGTGGGGGCGGTGGCGGCGGCCGAGCTGGCCATGGCGGCGTTCCTTTTGCCTTCCACTAATGGGCGTCATCCCAATTGGCCGCGGCGCGGGCATCGACGACCAGGGGAACGCTCAGCGCCACCGCCGGCTCCGGCGCTTGCTCCATCACCTGCTTGGCCACCGCGATCAGGGCTTCGGCCTCGGCTTCCGGCGCCTCGAAGATCAGCTCGTCGTGCACCTGCAACAGCATCCTGCCGCTCAGCCCCGCGTCGCGCAGCGCCTGAGGCATGCGCACCATGGCCCGGCGGATCACGTCGGCTGCGGCGCCCTGGATCGGGGCGTTGATCGCCGCGCGGTCGCCGAACGCCCGCTCGGCCTGCGAGTGGCCCTTGGCCGCCGGGATATGGACCTTGCGGCCGAAGATGGTGGTGACGAACCCCTCGGCGCGCACCTGGCGCTGCATGCGGTCCATGTATGTCCGGATGCCGGGGAAGCGCTCGAAGTAGGTCTTGATGTACGCGCTGGCCTCGTCGCGCGGGATCGACAGCTGGTTGGCCAGGCCGAAGGCGGAGATGCCGTAGACGATGCCGAAATTGATCGCCTTGGCGCGGCGGCGCGTCTCGGCCGGCATGCCTTCCACCGGCACGCCGAACATCTCCGAGGCGGTCATGGCGTGGATGTCCAGGCCGTCGGCGAAGGCCTTCTTGAGCTGCGGGATATCGCCAATGTGGGCGAGTAGCCTCAGCTCGATCTGCGAATAGTCGGCGCTGATCAGCACGTGGCCGGGCTCGGCGATGAAGCACTTGCGGATCTTGCGGCCTTCTTCCGTGCGGACCGGAATGTTCTGCAGATTGGGATCGGACGAGGCCAGCCGCCCGGTGGTCGCCGCGGCCAGCGAGTAGGAGGTGTGGACGCGGTTGGTGCGCGGATCGATCGCCGCCACCAGGTTGTCGGTATAGGTGCCCTTCAGCTTCGACAGTTGCCGCCAGTCCAGCAGGATGCGCGGCAGCTCATGGCCCTGGGCCGCCAGGTCCTCCAGCATCGAGGCGTCGGTGGACATCGCCCCGGTCGCCGTGGTCCGCCCCGAGGCCAGCCCCATCTCGGTGAACAGCAGGTCGCCGATCTGCTTGGGCGAGCCCAGGTTGAACGGCCGCCCGGCCACGCGGTGGGCCTCCAGCTCCAGCTCGCCCATCCGCACCGAGAAGTCGTTGGAGAGCTGGCGCAACCGGTCCGGATCGACCTTCACGCCCGCCAGTTCCATCTCCACCAGCACCTTGGGCAGCGGCCGCTCCAGGGTCTCGTAGACGGTCATCAAGTGGGCCCGCGCCAGCCTCGGCCGCAGGTGCTCGTAGATCCGCAGCGTCACGTCGGCGTCTTCCGCTGCGTAGCAAGTGGCTGACGGCAGTTCCACGTGCTTGAAGCTCTTCTGCGCCTTGCCGGTCCCGGCCACGGTCTTGAAGCTGATCGGCTCGTGGTCGAGCAGCCGCTTGGACAGCTCGTCCATGCCGTAGCTCTTGTGCAGCCCGCCCTCGAGCGTGAAGGCGATCAGCATGGTGTCGTCGATCGGCCCGACGCTGATCCCATAGCGCGACAGGACGGCGAGATCGTACTTGCCATTCTGGGCGACCTTCAGGACCGCCGGGCTTTCCAGCAGCGGCTTCAGCCGCGCGATCGCTTCCGCCAGCGGAATCTGGTCGAGCGCCGCGGCAGCCTCGAGCTGCAACCCGCCCTCGTGCTCATGCTCGTGGCCGAGCGGGATGTAGCAGGCCTCGCCCGGCGCCGTGGCCAGCGACACGCCGCACAGGTTGGCGCTGGAGGACGACAGCGCATCGGTCTCGGTGTCGAAGGCCACCAGGCCCTTGGCGAAGGCCTTGGCGATCCAGGCGTCCAGCGAGGCCAGGTCGCGCACGCACTCATAGGCGTTGACGTCGATGGGGCTGTGGGTCGGAGCCGCGACCTCGGCCGCTGGCGTAGGCTCCGGCGTCGCCGCCGTCGCGCCGCCGCCCGCCAGCACCTCGGCCACGCGACGCGCGATGGTGCGGAATTCCATCTGCTCCAGGAAGGCGGCCAGCACCTCGGCGTCGGGCTCCCGGACCGTCAGCTCATCGACGGGGGCCGGCAACGGCGTGTCGCAGTCGAGCTGCACCAGTTGCCGCGACAGCCGGATCTGGTCGGCGAAGTCGATCAGGGTCTGGCGGCGCTTATCCTGCTTGATCTCCGAGGCGCGGGCTAGCAGCGTATCGAGGTCGCCGTATTCGTTGATCAGGGCCGAGGCGGTCTTCACCCCGATGCCCGGCGCGCCCGGAACGTTGTCGACGCTATCCCCGCACAGGGCCTGCACGTCGACCACCTTGTCCGGGGTCACCCCGAACTTGTCGAACACCTGCTCCGCGCCGATCTTCAGGTTGGGGGTCTTCATGGTGTCGAGCATCGACACGGTCGGCCCGACCAGCTGCATCAGGTCCTTGTCCGACGAGACGATCACCACCTCGCCGCCGGCGTCACGCACCTTGCAGGCATAAGCCGCGATCAGGTCGTCGGCCTCGTAGCCGGGCAGCTCAATCGACGGCACGCCGAACGCCCGCGTCGCGTCGCGCACCAGCGGAAACTGCGGGATCAGGTCCTCGGGCGGCGGCGGGCGGTGGGCCTTGTACTGGTCGTAGAGCTTGTTGCGGAAGGTCTTCTCGGAGTGGTCGAAGATCACCGCCAGGTGGGTCGGCGCATCCGCGCTGGCCTTCATGTCGACCAAGAGCTTCCACAGCATGTTGCAGAAGCCCGAGACCGCGCCGACCGGCAGGCCGTCGGACTTGCGGGTCAGCGGCGGCAGGGCGTGGAACGCCCGGAAGATGAACCCCGAGCCGTCCACCAGATAGAGCCGCACCTTCGGCCCGTCCTGGGTCAGCGGACGGAGAATCTCGTCCAGGGTCTGCGGGCTGTTGTCGAGGGTCTCGGTCATGCGGAGAAGATAGGACCCCCAGGCCGCCAGGTCACCCGCGACGACGCGGCTCCGTAAGGTTTTGGTGCGCGCGAAGGCGCTTGCCGATGCACGGCCATAACTCCGCTCTTCCCCGCGAAAGCGGGGACCCAGGTGTTTTGTGTCTGCTGCAGAAGGGGAACCGCCTTGGCGGTTGAAAAAGCCTGGGTCCCACTTTCGCGGGGACGAGCGGAGCGGGGATTAGGCGGAGCTCTGCGGCAGGGGTTGATCGCTGGGGCCGTCGGGCAGGACGGCGAGGACTTCGAAGCCGGTGAGGCCGAGGGATTTGCAGAGCTTCGCGACCTGGAGGGCTATGTCTTCGGTGATGAACCCCTCGGTGAGGGCTTCGGCTTCGAGCAAATCATCCAACTCGTCGCAGAGACGCTCGGCGTGGTCCTTGTCGTCGGCTTCGGTCCAGATCAGGCGATCGGTGGCGGCCTTGAGCTGGAGCTTGCGGGTCTCGGTTTCGGCGAAGGCGGCGAACTCGGCGCGGCGGCGGGTCTCGCGGGCGCCGTCCTCGGCATCGCGGAGAAGTTTGGCTTCCAGGGCGGCGCACTGGCGCGCACTACGGGCGGCGCGGTGGAACGAGGCGGTGGCCGAAGCTTCGATCTTCGGGTCGTCGCAGGTGAGCGCGCGTTCGGCATGCATCAGGGCCAGACGTTCAGCGGCGTCGGCGAGACGGGCCAGCATGGCGGCGTGTCGTTCGGCCATCTGTTCTGCGCTCGGCATGAGAACATATAGAGAACAAATGGGAGCAAGAGTCAAGGGAAAAGGACCTTCCTTTGATTGTCATGGCCGGGCTTGTCCCGGCCATCCATGAACTCCGCGGTGCGGGAGGCCTATGGCAGCGCCGCATTTCCCTACGGCGGTTCGGTGATCATGGGTTCCCGGGACACGCCCGGGAATGAGGAGGAAAAAAGGGCGGTCAGCCCCCGAACCGCTTGTTGAGGTTGCCGAGCGCGTCCGGGTCGTTGGCGAAGGCCGCCGGGCTGCCGTCGGCCAGATAGGCCTTCACCGAGGCGGCCAGTTTGGCGTAGGCGCCGCGGAACGGCGAGCCGCCCGAGCTCACCCGGCGCACGCCCAGGGCCTGCAGCTCGGCGGCCGGCGCCAGGCCCGGCCACAGCATGATGTTCAGCGGCAGGCTGATCGCCGGCGCCAGCCGCGCGATCAGCGCGCTGTCGGACGGCCCGGGGACGAAGGCGCCGCTGGCGCCCGCCGCCGCGTAGAGACCGGCGCGCCGGATCACCTCGGCCTCCGCCGCATCGCCTTCCATCAGCCGCTTCAGGATGACATCGATCCGCGCGTTGATGAACAGTGGCGCGCCGGTCGCGTCGGCGGCCTTGCGGGCGGCCTCGATCTTGCGGACGTGCAGGTCCGGGTCGCGCGCGCCGTCTTCCAGATTGATCCCCACCGCGCCGGCCCCGATCACCGCCTTGATGTTGTCGGCCAGGGTGGCCAGGTCGTCGGTGTAGCCGCCCTCGATGTCAGCCGTGACCGGCACGGACACCACCCGAGCGATCGTGGAAACCGTCGCCAGCAGCTTGTCCAGCGGCAGGGTGTCCCCGTCCGGATAGCCGTGCGCCCAGGCCACCGCCGCCGAGGAGGTCGCCACCGCCTTGGCGCCGGCGTCCTCCATGATCGCCGCGCTGGCCGCGTCCCAGGCATTGGGCAGCACCAGGATGGCGGGCCCGGCATGCAGGGCGGCGAACGTCTCGGCCTTGGTCTTCTGGTCCATCGCGCCCTCCGTGGTGCATGATCTTCAAGCTAGACGTATGTAGTCGCGCGCCTGTGACAAGCGCTCGCGGAAACCGGACACCGACGGGCATCAGGTGATGATCGAGCCCACCGCGGGCGTAGCGCCCTTCGACAGAACGTGGATCAGCCCGGCGGTGCTGTGACTTTGCCGCCGCTTCGCCCCGCTCGCCGAACCCTGTATGACCCCGCCGTGACCGGCACGGCCCCCTCTCGCCAGACCTTGGCTCGCCTGACCCTGACCGACTTCCGCTCCTATGCGGAGGCGGACGTCGTGCTGGATGGGCGGCCAGTGTTTCTCGTCGGCCCCAATGGCGCGGGGAAGACCAACCTGTTGGAAGCCATCAGCCTGTTCACGCCAGGCCGCGGTCTGCGCGGGTCGAGCCTGGCCGAGATGGGCCGCCGACTGCCCGGCGAGGCCCAGGGCCGCG
>JBBQTP010000143.1:0-10261 GCA_038213205.1 Caulobacterales bacterium | reverse complement strand
CTCCGGCGGCCAGCGGCAGTATTCCGAGCCGTTGCGCTTCCAGGTCCGCGCCAAGGGCCGCTTCGCCGACCTGGCCGCCTGGATTCCCGCCAACCTTTCCGGCGACCTGTCGGTGGAGGCCCTGGCCGCCCGGGTCAATTGCAGCCCGCGGCACTTCGCGCGCCTGTTCAAGGAGGCGTTCGCCGCGGCGCCGGCCGAGTTCGTCGAGGCGCTGCGCCTGGCCGAGGCTGCCGAGCGGCTGGTCAGCACATCGGCCACGGTCGACGTCATCGCCGCTTCGGTGGGCTATGCCTCCGGCGCGGTGTTCCGCCGGGCCTTCGAGCGGCGCTTCGGGGTGATCCCGACGCACTATCGCGACCGCTTCGGCAGCGAGCCCCTGGCTGCCGAGTAGTCGAGTCCGAATTCGTCCGCCCGGGGTCATTGCTGCGCTTGCGGGATCAGCCGACAAGGGCAGGGCTGACTAGGCTGCAACCAGGGACGAAACAGGATGTCGCGACTTCGGATCGTATCGGTGACGCTGGCGGGCGCGGCGGCCTTTGGACTGGCCGCGGCGGCCGTGTCGCACGCCGAGCCCAAGTCCTCGCCGCTCACCTACACCGCAGACGGCAAGATGGCGTACCCGGCGGACTATCGGACTTGGGTCTACCTCTCGACGGGCGTGGACATGTCCTACTCGGACGCGCCGAGCACCGGCGACGCGCACACCTTCGACAGCGTGTTCGTGAACCGCGAGGCCTACGAGGCCTACCAGAAGACCGGGACCTGGCCGGACAAGACGGTGATGGTGCTGGAGGTGCGCAAGGGCGCCAGCAAGGGCTCGATCAACAAGAAGGGCCAGTTCCAGACCGACAAGCTGGGCGCCGAGGTGCATGTGAAGGACGTGAAGCGCTTTGCCAGCGGCTGGGCGTTCTTCCCCTTCAACAACGCCGACAAGCCTGCCCCGGCGCTGGCGCAGACCTCGCAGTGCAACGTCTGCCACGAGAAGCACGGGGCGGTGGACACCACCTTCGTGCAGTTCTACCCGACCCTGATCGCCAAGGCGCAGGAGATGAAGACCATGAGCGCGGCCTATCTGGCGGAGGAAAAGGCGGCCGAACCGGCGAAATAGTCACGGTATCATATTACCGTATTCGCTAATTAGCTGTTTTCATGGCATTTTCTTGCCAAGACGTCACGCGCAACGGATTGACATTGGCGGGCTGAGACGGCATATGCGCCGGCTCACGTGGGGAACCTCTTTCCCCGCCAATACCGCCCCGCCAATACCGGATGAATTTCCCATGATGAAGACCACGGCTTCGTTGAAGCCCGCCGAGGTCGAGAAGAAGTGGATCTTGATTGACGCCGAGAACGCCGTTGTCGGCCGTCTCGCGACCTTCATCGCCAACCGTCTTCGCGGCAAGCATCGGCCCGACTACACTCCGAACGTCGACTGCGGCGACTTTGTCGTCGTGATCAACGCCGACAAGGTGAAGTTCACCGGCAAGAAGCTCGCGGACAAGATCTACTACTGGCACACCGGCCACCCGGGCGGCGTGAAGCAGCGCACGGCCGGCCAGATCCTGGACGGCAAGTACCCCGAGCGCGTGCTGGAAAAGGCCGTCGAGCGCATGCTGCCCAAGGAAAGCCCCCTGGCGCGCAAGCAACTCACCCACCTTCGCATCTACAATGCGCCGGAGCATCCGCATGCCGCGCAGAACCCCGAGACCATCGCGTTCGCCGACATGAACGCCAAGAACGTGCGGAGCGCCTGAGCATGTCCGAGACCCCCACCACCGAAGACGCCGTCGCGGAAACTCCGGCCGCCGCCCCCACCCCTCCCGAAGCCAAGGGCTTCGACGCGCTGAAGGGCATGGGCACCGTCGCCTCCGACGCCGTCGTGCACGAGCGCAAGGTCGACGCCCAGGGCCGCGCCTACGCGACCGGCAAGCGGAAGAACGCCATCGCCCGCGTCTGGATCAAGCCCGGCAAGGGCAAGATCACCATCAACGGCCGCGACCAGGAGGTCTACTTCGCGCGTCCGGTTCTGCGGATGATGATCGCCCAGCCGATGGACCTCGCCGATCGCGCGGGCCAGTTCGACGTGGTCGTTTCCGTGCAGGGCTCGGGCCTCTCCGGCCAGGCCGGCGCCATCCGCCACGGCATCTCCAAGGCTCTGACCTACTATGAGCCCGAGCTGCGCGGCGTGCTGAAGCCGCATGGCCTCCTGACCCGCGACAGCCGCGTGGTCGAGCGCAAGAAGTACGGCAAGGCCAAGGCCCGACGCAGCTTCCAGTTCTCGAAGCGCTAGTTCGCGCGGACGAAAATCCGTGCCGGCGAGGGCGCTTCGGGAAACCGGAGCGCCCTTTCTCTTTGTCTGGATACCGAGCTCATGACCCACACTGTCTTCATCGATGGCGAAGCCGGCACCACGGGCCTGCAGATCCGCGAGCGGCTCGCCGGCCGCAAGGACCTGGAGGTTCTCTCGATCGATCCCGCCAAGCGCAAGGATCCCGCCGCGCGCGCTGAGCTGCTGAACGGCGCGGACGCGGTGATCCTCTGCCTGCCGGACGATGCGGCGCGGGAGGCGGTATCGCTTGTGCAGTCGAACAGCGTGCGGATCGTCGACGCCTCGACGGCGCACCGGACCGCGCCGGACTGGGCCTACGGGTTTGCCGAGATGGCGCCGGGCCAGCGCGCGGCGATCGCGGGCTCGACGCGGGTCAGCAATCCTGGCTGCTATCCGACCGGCTTCATCGCCTTGGTGCGGCCGTTGGTGGCGGCGGGCCTGGTTCCGGCGGACTTCCCGCTGAGCGTCAACGCAATCTCCGGCTATTCGGGTGGCGGCAAGGGTCTGATCGCCGAGTTCGAGGGGGCGGCGCCGGCGGGGACGAGTGACGCCTATAGGGTCTATGGGCTCGGGCTGGCCCACAAGCACCTGCCGGAGATGCAGCAGCATTCCGGGCTCGCGCATCGGCCGATCTTCGCGCCGAGCGTCGGCCGCTATGCCCAGGGGATGATCGTCGAGGTTCCGTTGCAACTCTGGGCTCTGCCGGGCAAGCCCGATCCGAGCGAGCTGCACGCGGCGCTACACGCGGCCTATGTCGGCGAGCGGTTCGTGGAGGTGGCGAGCGAGGCCGAGTGCGCCGAGCTGGCCAAGGTGCGCGCCGGGGCCGGCGGCTATGTGGCGGCGATGGATCCCGAGGCGCTGAACGGCACCAATCGCATGCGGCTGTTCGTGTTCCCCAGCGCGGACCGAACCCAGGTCCGGCTGGCGGCCCTGCTGGACAACCTCGGCAAGGGCGCGTCCGGGGCGGCGGTGCAGAACCTCAACCTGATGCTGGGTCTGGAGGAGGGCGCGGGGCTGTGACGCTACGCCGGGCGATCGCTGAGGACGCCCAGGCGATCGCCATCGTCCACCGGACCGCCATGCGCGTGTCTCTGAGCTTCCTGCCGGAGTTGCACACCGCCGAACAGGACCTCTGGTACTTCGAGCAGAAGTTCCTGCCGGCCAACGAGGTCTGGGTGGCCGAGGCCGATGGCCGGGTCGTCGGCTACCTGGGATTCGACGCCGACTGGATCAATCACCTGTATATACTGCCGGATTTTCAGGGGCAGGGGATCGGCCCGAGGCTGCTGGCCAAGGCGACGGCCGATGGCCGTTCGCGCAAGCTTTGGACCTTCCAGCAGAACGCGCGTGCGCGGAAGTTCTACGAGGACCGCGGCTTCGTGCTGATGAAGCTCACCGACGGGGCGGGCAACGAGGAGAAGACGCCGGACGCGCTGTACGAATGGCGACCCTGAACTCGATCGGGGCTTGTAACTTTTGGCCGTAGCGCCACGTAATCCAGGCATGAGCACCCTGAACCTGTCTCGCCGCAACTTCCTGATGGCGTCCGCCGTCGCCGCCGCCGCTCCGAGCCTGGCGCTCGCCGCGCCCGATCCCTACGCCGCCTCGCCGTTCCGCAAGCTCTCCAACGCCGACTGGCGGGCCAAGCTGCCGCGCGCCTCCTATGAGGTGCTGCGCCACGAGGACACCGAGCGGCCCGGCGGCAGCCCGCTGCTGAATGAGCACCGCAAGGGCGTCTTCGCCTGCCTGGGCTGCGGTCTTCCCCTGTTCCAATCGGAGTGGAAGTTCGAGAGCGGCACCGGCTGGCCGAGCTTCTACACCTACATCCCCGGCGCCCTGGCCAAAAAGTCCGACTTCGCCATCGGCGTACCGCGCACCGAGTACCACTGCGCCCAGTGCCTGGGCCACCACGGCCACGTCTTTGACGATGGGCCCAAGCCCACCGGCCTGCGCTACTGCAACAACGGCGTGGCGCTCAAGTTCATCGCCGCCTGACCTCGCGCTCAAATCCGCTCATCCCGGCGAATGCCGGGATACAAGGGTGGATTATCAGGTCTTCTTGCCGGCTTTCGGCGCGGGCGGCGGGGCAGGCGGCGGTGCAGGCCCAGCCGTCGGACCGGGGCTCGCATCTTCCTGATGGATGCTGCCGGAGCCGGAGACGCTGCTCTGCAGCTTCGTGGGGCGGCTCAGCAAGGTCACGTCGCCGGAGCCGGAGATGTTGACGTTGACCGCGCCTGTCGCGGCGAGCTTGGCCTCACCGGAGCCGGTGAGATCGACGTCGGCGTCCGCCACCTTCAGGCCCGAGAGGTCGGTGTCGGACGAGCCGGAGGCCGACAGGGCCACGGACTTGGCTTCGCCATTGGCGGTGACGTCGGCGCTGCCGGACAGGTCGAGCGCCAGCTTGTCCTGCTTGTAGCCCTGGATCGCCAGCTTGCCCGAGCCGTTCATTTCGAAGTGGGTGACGGCCGGCGCGGTCATGACAATGGTCAGTCCACTCCAATGCCGATGGTGATGTGAGAAGCCGATGTGGCCGCCGTCGATCTCCAGGGCGTCGAGCGCATCTTGCGGGCCGGTGATGGTCAGCTTACCCGCGCCGGGCGCTTGGGTGTAGGTGACGTCGGCGGGGACATCGATGTCCAGGCTGTCGCCACCGGTCCAGGCCACTTCCTTGGTCGCTTCCGGGCCGTCCCAGCGCCCGCGGTGGCTGTACGAGCCCCAGCCGTCGCTCCAGTTCCAGTGCCGGCTCCAGCTCCAGGCGCTGTCGGTGATGGCCGAGGGGCCGCCGATGGCGACTGCGATCGACAGGGTCACGATCGAGACGAAGAAGCCTGCGATGGCGATCGAGATGAGAACGCGGATCATGGCAGGTCTCCCTAGAGCTGCGGTTCGAGGGCCGGCTTCAGCAGCCGGTAGTGCAGGCGCCCGTACCAGACCAGGGCATTGACCAGGCCGATGGTGACGATGGCCAGGACCGCGCCGGCCGAGGCGGCGCCGGTCATCAGGCCGATGCCGGCCAGGATCGCCACGACGGGCCCGCCCGGAACGCCGGTGAAGGGTCCGGCCGCCATCACCACGCCGCCGGCGAAGAAGACGGCGATGACCGCGACGCCGACGCCCAGGATCACCGCGCCGATGCTCATCAGCATCGGCAGCAGCACCAGGATGTCGATGGCGCCCAGGCCCAGAACAGCGAACACGGCCGAGGCGCCGGCGGAGGCGCTGCGCTCTTCTTCCCAACGCTTCAGCCCGGCTTCGGCGCGCAGCTCGCGGGCCAGCCGGCCGGGATCGCCCAGGCCCGCAGCCACGTCGGATTCGCTGCGCCCGGCTGCCTGGCCCTCGTTGAAGTGGTTCTCATAGTCCGCGACGATGTCGGCCTGGGCCGACAGGGGCAGGCCGCGAAGGCCTTCCTTCAGCCGGGCCATGAACGCCTGACGGGTCATTTCACCCCTCCTAGGATGCTTTCCACCGCCCCGGAAAACGACGACCAGGCGGATTTCTGCGAGCCGAAGCTCACCTTGCCGGCCTCGGTGAGGCGGTAATATTTGCGCGACGGACCGGCCGAGCTCTCGACCAGGTAGGTCTCTACCAGGCCGTCGTTCTGCAGACGGCGCATCAGCGGATAGATCGTCCCTTCGCCCATTCCGATCTGATCGGAGAGCTTGCTGGCGATCTCGTAGGCGTAGCTTTCATGCTGTGAGAGGAGCGCGAGCACGCAGAGCTCGAGTGCGCCCTTCTTCAGTTGGATTTCGATGGCTTCCGGCACGGTCGGCGCCTCCTTGCGAGCCCTTACCTATAGCTAGGTAGTGGGTGATGCAAGGTAGCTGGCATTAAACCTTAGTAAGGTTGGCGAAGGCGCGCATGCCCCAAAAAGCGGCGCCGGCTCTGTCATAGGTTAGGTCGTGAAATCGCTCCTCAATCTGCTGACACGGGCCGCTGCGGGGTCCGTGCCGGGTGGCGTGACTTTGCACCGTACCGGCGCCAAGTTCCCCTCTTCAGGAGGTCGTCGAAATTGTCCGCTGTGCCCATCTCAGAGGCCCGTTCGTCATCCGGTTGGTTGCGTGGCGCGGCCGGCATGGCCGATGCGATCCGTAGCTACGACTGGTCTACAACGCCACTGGGGCCGCTCGACAGCTGGCCGGAGAGCCTGCGGACATTAACCCGGCTGATGTTGGAGTCGGCGCAGCCGATGTTCATTGCCTGGGGGCCTGAGGCGACCTGGCTCTACAACGACGCCTTCGTGCCGATCCTCGGATCAAAGCATCCTTCCGCCCTCGGGCTCCCGGCCCAGACTGCGGTCTGGAAGGAGGCCGACGCGGTCCTCGGACCGATGTTCGCCCAGGTGTTCGCCGGCCAGTCGGTGCAGATGGATGATTTTGCCCTGGACCTCGACCGCGATGGGACCCTGCGCGAGGCGCACTTCAGCTTCTCCTACACGCCAGCCCGCGATGAAGCGGGCGATGTCAGCGGCCTCTTCGGGGTCTGCACGGAGACCACGGGCCAGGTCGTCGGCGAGCGGCGCCTGACCCAGGCAACCACGCGCCAACGCCAGCAGTTTGAGCAGGCGCCCGGCTTCATCATCGTGATGAGTGGGCCGGAGCACGTCGTGGAATTCGTTAACCAAGCCCATCGGCGGATTTTCGGAAGCCACGATTGGCTCGGCAAGACGATCCGCGAGGCCTTTCCAAGTCTGGAGGGGCAGGGCTTCTTCGAGCGGCTTGACCGGGTCCTGGCGACGGGCGAGGCCTTCGAGGCGGCCGACAGCGAGGTGCATTACCGCCGAGGTCCGGACGAACCCGACGAACAGCATTTCCACAGCTTCGTCTACGCACCGATTCTCGACGAACATGGGCGGGTCGAAGGCGTCTTCTGCGAGGGTTTCGATGTAACGGCGCAGCACCTCGGGCAGGTGGCCTTGGTGCGGCATGAGGAACAACTTCGCCTAGCGATCGAAGCCGCGGAGATCGGGCTGTGGGACGTCGATGAGGTGAATGAAACGCTGTTCTGGCCGCCTCTGGTCAAGGCGATGTTCGGAATATCCCCGGACGTGCCCGTAACAATGGCGGACTTCTACGCCGGGGTGCATCAGGAAGATCGCGAGAAGACAAGCGCGGCCTATGCCGCCGCCGCAAATCCCCGGACCCGCAGTCTGTACGACGTCGAATATCGGACGGTCGGCAAGGAAGATGGTGTCATCCGCTGGGTGGCCGCCAAGGGGCGAGGAGTCTTCAACCCGGATGGGGTCTGCATCCGCGTCATCGGCGCGGCCATTGACATCACCGCCCGCAAGCAAGCCGAAGAGCACCTGCGGCTGATGGTCAATGAGCTGAACCATCGGGTAAAAAATTCGCTGGCCACGGTTCAGGCCATCGTCACCCAGACGCTGCGCAGCGGGTCGGTGCCGCCGGCCATCCGCGACGCGCTCACCGGCCGTATCCTGGCGCTGGCGAAGGCTCACGACGTGCTCACCGAAACCCGCTGGACCGGCGCCAATTTGCAGGAGATCGCCGAGCAGGCTGCGGTGCCCTATCGGCATCTCGGTCCCGGCTTCGAGATCAGCGGGCCTGCGGTCGTGCTGCCGCCCAGGACGGCCATCGCCCTGGCACTGGCGTTTCATGAACTTGCGACGAACGCTGCGAAGTATGGCGCCCTGTCCTCCGAACAGGGGCAGGTGAGCCTGACGTGGACCGCGCAGCCCAGTCCGCGCGGCGTGCTGCTGGAGGTTGTATGGCGCGAGCACGGCGGGCCGGCGGTGATTGCGCCCCGTAGGAGCGGCTTTGGGACGCGCCTGATCGAGCGCAGCCTCTCGGGGGACCTGGGCGGACAGGCCAAGCTGTCATTTGAACCCGACGGCCTCGTCTGCCGAATCGAAGCGCTCGTCGACGACGAGCCGACCGAGACGCTGGCCGGACCCGTCTGGCCCGTCGGTGCCTAGCTGCGCACTTTCACATAGGTCCCCGGCGCGTCGCCCAGCACCTTGAGCTTGCCCCTGGCGGGATCGCGGGCCGGGATCTGGCCGCCAGAATGGGACTTGAGCCAGCCGATCCAGTGCGGCCACCAGGAGCCGGCCGTCTCGGACGCGCCGGCCTGCCATTCCTCAAGCGTCGCGGGGAGGCTGGGGTTGGTCCAGTGCTGGTACTTGTGGGCCACCGGGGCGTTGATCACCCCGGCGATGTGACCTGAGCCGGCCATGGTGAAGTTGACCGGGCCGCCGAACAGCTTGGCCCCCTTGTAGACCGAGCGGGCCGGGGCGATGTGGTCTTCCTTCGAGGACTGCACATAGATCGGGGTCTTCACGGTCGACAGGTCCAGGCGGACGTTATCGAGCACCAGTTCGCCTTTCGCGAGCGCGTTCTCGCCGTAGAATTTACGCAGGTAGTAGAGGTGCAGTGTCCTGGGCATGCGGGTCTGGTCGGAGTTCCAGAACAGCAGGTCGAAGGGCTTGGGCTCCTTGCCCATCAGGTAGTTCGACACGAAGAATGACCAGATCAGGTCGTTGGCGCGCAAGGCGTTGAAGGTGTCGGCCATGGTCTGGCCGGAGAGCACGCCGCCGCCCTCGTCCATCTTCTTTTCGAGATCGGCCAGCCAGTCCTCGTTGGTGAACAGCAGCAGATCGCCGGCCTCGGAGAAGTCCTGCTGGGCGGCGAAGAAGGTGGCTGACGCGATCCGCTTGTCGTTCTTCGAGGCCATGTGGGCGAGCGTCGAGGAAAGCAGGGTGCCGCCGATGCAGTAGCCGACGGTGTTCACGCGAACGACGCCGCACTGGGTCATGGCGGCCTGCGTGCCCGCGTAGATGCCTTCGCGCATGTAGTCTTCGAAGGTGCGGTCGGCGAGCTCCGGCGTGGGGTTCACCCAAGAGGCCACGAAGACCGTGATGCCCTGGCTGGAGAGCCAGCGGATCATCGAATTCTCAGGACGCAGGTCGAGGATGTAGAACTTGTTGATCCACGGCGGGAAGATCACCAACGGGATCTCGCAGACGCTTTCCGTCGTAGGAGAAAATTGCAGCAGCTCAATGATTTCGTTGCGGAACACGACCTTCCCCGGCGCGGTCGCGACGTTCTCGCCGATCTTGAACATCTCGTAGTCGGTCTGGGCGATCGACAGCTGTCCGCCGCCGCGGTCAAGGTCGGCGGCGAAGTTCTCCATGCCCTTGACCAGGCTCTCGCCACCGGTGGCCATCACTTCGCGGAGCGCCGCGGGATTGGAGGCCAGGAAGTTGGACGGCGAGAAGGCGTCGGTGAGCATCTTCATGAAGAACTCGACGCGGCGCTTGACCATCGGGTCGACGCCGTCGACCTCGGCCACCAGGGCGTTCATCCAGTTGGCGGTCAGCAGGTAGGACTGCTTGATCACGTCGAAGACCGGGTTCTCGGCCCAGTCGGGGTCGGCGAAGCGCTTGTCGCCCTTGGCCGGCTGGGCGACGGGCTGGGTGGCCTCGCCCTGCGCACGCTTGGCGGTCTGCTGCCAGAGATCCAGGTAGCGCGAGAACAGGTCGGCCTGGGCGCGCATCAGTCGGTCCGGCTGGGCGGCGAGGCGGCCCATCACCTCGGTGAGCGCCGGGGCGACGTGGAACGGGTCGGGCGACAGCGCCGCGGGGCGCTCGGCCTGGCGCAGCGCCATCTCGGCGATTGCGCCCTGGGCGGTCAGGGCGGCGCGGGCCAGGGTGGTGGACAGCTTTTCGACCTGGGCGCGTTGGTCGGCGGTGAGCGCGGCGATGTTGAAGTTGGGCATGGTCGTCGCAGACGGGCCGGTCGCAGACGGACCGGGTGTGGCCTGGGCCTTAGCGGCGAAGACCTGCGACTCTGGCGCGGCCTTTGGCCGAGCTCTCGGCGGCGGCTTCGGAGTGGCCTTCAGCGCCGGCTTTGCGGCCTTCTTCGGGGGCAGGGTCACGACCTTGGCCGGCTTCGCAGCCTTGGCCTTCTTCTTGCCCTT
>JBBQTP010000142.1:0-10325 GCA_038213205.1 Caulobacterales bacterium | reverse complement strand
ACATCCGCATCGCCGCCGACACCGCCAAATTCGGCTTCGTCTTCGCCCGCCGCGGCCTCGTGCCCGAGGCCGGCAGCGCCTGGTTCCTGCCCAGGCTGGTGGGCCTGTCGCAGGCCCTGCGCTGGTGCCTGGATGGCGCGCTGTTCTCGGCGGAGGACGCGCTGAAGGGCGGCCTGGTCAGCGAGGTGGTCCCCGCCGATCAGCAGCTGCCCCGCGCCCGGGCCATCGCGCGGTCCATTGCCGACAACACCGCGCCGATCTCGGTGGCAATCACCCGCCAGATGCTGTGGCGGCTATCGCCGGAGCCGTCGCCCTGGCCGACGCTCAAGGTCGACGGGGCCCTGGCCATGGCGCTCGGCGCCACCGGCGACGTGCGCGAAGGGGTCTCGGCCTTCCTGGAGAAACGGCGGCCGGCCTTCCCGGGCAAGGTCTCCACGGACATGCCGGCTGGCTATCCCTGGTGGGAGCGATAGCGGTCAAACGAAAAACCAGGCCGAGCCTGCGACTGGCGGGGGTCGTTCTTCGAAGTCTAGGCTCGGATCAGGCCCTGACGACCGCCTGGTGGCGACGCGAGCCGCGGAGCGCCGCGCCCAGGCCGCCGAAGCCGACCAGCATCATCGCCCAGGTCGCCGGTTCCGGGACGCCGCCGCGGCGGCTGAAGAAGTCGCCCGCGGCGAAGTCGTTGTCCGTCGTGCTCACGCTGAAGCTGCCCACCCCCGAGCCGACCCAACCGAAGAAGGCCGCGCCGCCGTCTCCAGCGACGACTTGAGTTAGCGTCGCGCCGTCTGAGGTGTTGAGCGTGATGTCGAACGCCGAGAACGAGTCCGGCTCAGCGAAGAAGCCGAAGGCGGTGACCGGCGAACCCAACGAGAAACTGACCGACGCGTCGCCGTTATTGAGCACCTGACCGGTATAGCCCCCAGACCAGGTGGACCAGCCCGAGCCGATGTTGTCCACCGTGCCGGTCGAGCTTACGACCACGCCGTCCGTCGTTGCGAAGCTGGTGATGATCGAGTGTTCGGATGCGCCGAGGCTCGTCGTCTCCGACCACGTGCCGACCGCGGCCTCCCAGGAACTCAACGAGCTGTAGGTTGTCACCGCGGCCTGCGCAGCAGTGCTCAGGCTGATCGCGCCGACGGCTGCAGTGGCCAGCAGAGTGAGCTTAAGAATAGAAGGCATGTTGGCCTCACCAGGGTTTTAGATGCTCAATCGAGCCGGATTTTTGCAGCGCGTCCAAGGGTAAGCAACGCTTTTCCCCTAACGGGCGAGGCTCGCAATCCCTACAATTGCGCGTCCGATGACCTTGGCGCCTAAGGTCTCCTGCGACGACGGATGGGGTCCCTGGCGTCAGACGCCGCGCCGCCCTGCGAAGAGCGCACGCTTTGGCCGCCCGCGGGGTTCACCCCGAGTTACCTTGCCGCAGGGCCTCGGTGATTCGGCTTACGCCTTGTGGCGCAAGGGATTTTTTCCGGTTTCTACGGGCTCGACGGCCTCCCGACTCACGGTATGCGGTTAACGCTCGATTAACGGTCTGAGCGCGTACTTAACGCATGGTTACGATCGGTGCTTCGCGGGGGATTCGCGGATGCGCCGGCTTCGAATTTGGCAAGGACGCAGGGGTCCCATGAGCATTTCTCTCTCAGCGCCGCGGGCGACAGAACTGAAGCCCCGGATCGTCGTCTTTGGCGTAGGGGGCGCCGGCGGCAACGCGGTCAACAACATGATCGAGGCGGGGCTGGAGGGCGTCGAATTCGTCGTCGCCAACACCGACGCCCAGCAGCTGGCCTTCGCCAAGACGGACCGCCGCGTCCAGCTCGGCGTGCTGGCCACCCAGGGGCTGGGCGCCGGCGCCCACCCTGAGATCGGCATGGAAGCCGCCGAGGAGAGCATCCCGGAAATCGGCGAGCATCTCGACGGCGCCCACATGGTGTTCATCACCGCGGGCATGGGCGGCGGCACCGGCACCGGCGCCGCGCCGATCATCGCCAAGTGCGCCCGCGAGCGCGGCATTCTGACGGTGGGCGTGGTCACCAAGCCCTTCCACTTCGAGGGCCGCCACCGGATGCGCCTGGCCGACGCCGGCATCGGCGAGCTGCAGCGCTATGTCGACACCCTGATCGTCATTCCGAACCAGAACCTGTTCCGCGTCGCCAACGAGCGGACCACCTTCGCCGAAGCCTTCGGCATGGCCGACCAGGTGCTGCACTCCGGCGTCCGGTCGATCACCGACCTGATGGTGCTGCCGGGCCTGATCAACCTCGATTTCGCCGACGTGCGTACGGTGATGACCGAGATGGGCAAGGCGATGATGGGCACCGGCGAGGCGACCGGCGAAGACCGCGCCCTGATGGCCGCCCAGAACGCCATCCAGAACCCGTTGCTCGACGAAGTGTCCCTGAAAGGCGCCAAGGCCGTGCTGGTCAATGTGACCGGCGGTCTCGACATGACCCTGCTGGAAGTCGACGAGGCGGCCAACGCCATCTCCGAACAGGTCGATCCGGAAGCCAACATCATCTTCGGCGCCGCGTTCGATCCGTCACTGGACGGCATGATCCGTGTCAGCGTGGTCGCCACCGGCATGGACGGCGCCTCGATCGCCGCCATTGAGCCCAAGCTCGAGCGCCGGCCGATGACCGCGCCCGCCCTGCTGATGCCCGAGCGCCTGGAAGCCGCCGCCTCGGCCGCGCCGGTCGGCGAGCCGGCTTACGCCGCCGCATTGGACGCCGCTGACGAAGAGCAACCCGACATCTTCGCCGCCCCGCTCGCCGCCCCGCTTTACGGCAGCGGGACCACAGCCGCGCCGGTGGTCGTCCAGCCGGTCACCCGCATCGTCGACCCGGCCGCAGCCGAGCCCGGCGACGAGCCGCTGTTCGCCGAGCCGGCTTACGAAGAGCGCCGTCCGCGCGGCGGCTTCCTGTCGATCTTCGGCTCGCGGCCGCGCTATGACGCGCCGCAGCCGCAGGCCGCCGCACCCCGCGCGGCGCCCAGTCGCGGCGGCGCGCTCCCGGCCGAGGCCGCGGCTCCGGAAGAAGATGTCCACCAGGGCGAAGACCTTGAAATCCCGTCCTTCCTGCGCCGTCTCGCCAACTAGCTGTAACGGCTGAGTTCTCCAGTGCGCCGCGGTAACCGAAAGGTTGCCGCGGCGTTGCCGTTTGGAAGCCTCCCGTTAACCCTTCTCGAACGGAAACATTGCGAAACAGGGATTGTTTTGCTGCGTCGCACCAAGCGCATTAACCGCTCTGGTAGGCGCTCCTTGAGGGGCTTGCGCCCCCATGAAAGGAAGTTCCCAGCGTGGCGGCAGACGGTTTCCAGAGCGGCGCGTTCCAACACACCGTCAAGACGCCGGCGTTGTTCGCGGGCGTGGGCGTGCACACTGGCGAATATACCCAGGTCGCCGTGCGGCCCGCCAATACCAATGCCGGCATCACCTTCGTCCGCACCGACATCACTGACCGCGACAACGTCGTGCCCGCCACGCCCACGTCGGTCTGCAAGACCCAGCTGGGCACCGTGATCACCAATGAGGCCGGCGTCACCGTCGCCACCATAGAGCACCTGATGGCCGCCCTGGTGATGAGCGGCATCGACAACGCCATCGTCGAGCTCGACGGGCCGGAAATGCCGATCATGGACGGCTCCTCCTGGCCGTTCCTCAAGATCCTCGACCGCGCCGGTCGCCGCCCGCAAGGCGCCGCGCGGCGCTTCATCGAAATCCTCGACACCGTCGAAGTCGTCGACGGCGACAAGCGCGCCACGCTCCGGCCGGCCATGCGCTTCGAAGTCGCCTTCGCCATCGAATTCCCCACCGCCGTGATCGGCCGCCAGGAAATCGACCTGCCGATGGACGAGGCTGCGTTCCGCCGCGAATTGGCCGACTGCCGCACCTTCGGTTTCCTGCACGAGGTCGAGGCCCTGCGCGCCGTGGGCCTGGCCCGGGGCGGCTCGATGGACAACGCCGTGGTCATCGAAGGCGACCGGGTGCTTAACCCCGAGGGCCTGCGCCGTCCCGACGAGTTCGTGCGCCACAAGGCGCTGGACGCCATCGGCGACCTCTATGTCCTGGGCGCGCCGATCCTCGGCCGCTTTGAGGGTGAGCTGGCCGGCCACGGTATCAACAACCAGCTGGTCCGCGCGCTCGCCGCCCGGCCGGACGCGTGGCGCATCCGCACCTTCGCCGACGAGATCGACGTCGCGGTCTAGCCGTCGCGCCCCGGCCCTGCTTCAATCGGCGCAGAGGCTCCGCAGAGGCTCCCATGAACGACGCCGCCACTTCTGAGACCATGCAGGCCGAGCTCGACCGGCTCTACCAGCCGCCGCGCGCCATGACCGTCGCCAAGGCCCTGGACCGGATCGACCGGCACGGCCGGCGCTTCATCGAACTCTCGCCCTTCGTGGTCATCGGCTCGGTCAGCGAGGGCGGCGTCGACGTCTCGCCACGCGGCGGCGGCCCCGGCTTCGTACGCGTCGCCGAAGACGGGTTGAGCGTCCTGATGCCCGATCGGCCCGGCAACAACCGCCTGGATACGCTGAAGAACATCGCCGCCGGCGCGGGCCAGGTCGGGCTGATGTTCATGATCCCCGGCGTCGACGACATTTACCGCGTCAACGGCACCGCCGGGCTGGTGGCCGACGAGGCGCCGTGCGCCCAGTTCGAGGAGTTCGGCAAGGTCCCCAAGACCATCCTGCGCATCGCCGTGCGCGAGGCCTTCCTGCACTGCCCCAAGGCCCTGATGCGCTCGGACCTGTGGGGCGACACCCATCGGGTTGAACGCGAGAGCCTGCCGACTCTCTACGAGATGATCAGCGACCAGCTCAGCCGCGAAAAGCCCGTCACGACCCAGGCCGCGGAAGTCGAGAACCTGCGCAAGACGCTTTAGGGCCCGCGCCGCGTTTTGCCCCTGCGACCACCCCGCCGTTTGCTCGCCACAGTCGGTGGTGTAGATAGCGACTCCACGCGTGGGGGCGCGCGTCCGGTGTTTTTGAGGTGATGGTGTCGTTGTATAGCAATTCCGGGGTTCGCAAGTCCTCGCTTCGTCCGGTCCTTGTCGCCACCTGTTGCGCCCTGGCTGTCGCTGGCTGTTCTTCCCTCAAGGCGAAACCCAAGGCGCGGCTGGCCTATGAGGAACGGCCGGTCGAGCTGCTCTATTCGACCGGGGCCGACCGAATGGACCGCCACCTGTGGTCCCAGGCGGTGGACTACTTCCAGGAAGTCGAGCGCCAGCACCCCTATTCGGAGTGGTCGCGCCGCGCGATCCTGATGCAGGCCTTCGCCCACTACCAGGGCAACAACTACGACCAGGCGATCGCCGATTCCGACCGCTTCCTGTCGCTCTATCCGGGCAACCAGGCGGCCCCCTACGCCCACTATCTGAAGGCCATCTGCTACTTCGAGCAGATCGTTGACGTGGGCCGCGACCAGGCCGCCACGGGCCAGGCGCTGGACAACCTGCGCGAGGTCACCCAGCGCTATCCGCACACCGAGTACGCCACCGATGCTCGGCTGAAGATCGACATGGTCAACGATCAGCTGGCCGGCAAGGAAATGAACGTCGGCCGCTGGTACCTGCGCCAGAACGACCTGCTGGCCGCGGTCGGCCGGTTCAAGACGGTCGTCGACCGCTATCAGACCACCACCCACACACCCGAGGCGCTCTACCGCCTCGTCGAGGCCGATCTGACGCTGGGCCTGATCAAGGACGCGACGGAGACCGGTGCGGTCCTGGGCTACAACTACCCGGGCGATCCCTGGTACGCCGACGCCTACCAGCTGCTGACCGCGAAGGGCCTGCGCCCGTCGCTCGAGCCGATCGCCCGGGAAAAGCGCAGCGTCTTCCACGCGACCTTCATCAAGGACAAGACCGCCACGGTGATGCCGCCAACGAGCATGGGCGCGGCCATGGCGCCGAAGACCGAAGCGGCCCCGCCGGCCGCTACGGCGGCCGCCGAGGTCGCCAAGCCGAAGAAGAAACTCTTCCACGTGCCGTCGTTCCACATCCCGTTCACCGGCGACGGCGACAAGGACAAGGCCGCGGCCCCCGACGTGATGCCGACCCCGGAAACGCCGAAGAACTGACATCCGGGCGGCATCCGGTCGGCCGCAAAAACGTGCGGCTGGCAAATGAGAACAAAAAGTGATCAACTGTGGCGCGGGCGCACTTTCGCGCGCGGCAGACTGGGCTCCATGATTTCCCATGCTGATCGGTCTCCCATGCTGATAGGACTGTGGATCCGCGACGTGGTGCTTATCGAGGCCCTGGACCTGTCCATCGGGCCGGGGCTCACGGTGCTCACCGGCGAGACCGGGGCGGGCAAGTCGATCATCCTCGACGCGTTGGGCCTGGCGGTGGGCGCGCGGGCCGACGCGGGGCTGGTGCGCCACGGCGCGGCCCGGGCGGCGGCGTCAGCGGTCTTCGCACCCGCGCCGGACCATCCGGTCTGGGATTTGCTGGAAGACAAGGGCCTCTCCTACGCCCGCGACGAGGACCTGGTCCTGCGCCGCACGCTGAGCGCCGACGGGCGCAGCCGCGCCTTCGTCAACGACCAGGCGACCGGGGTCGGGGTGCTGAAGGAGGTTGGCGAGGTCCTGCTGGAGGTCCACGGCCAGCACGAGACCGTCGGCCTGCTGGACGCCCGCACCCATCGCCCGATGCTCGACGGCTTCGGCGGGCTAGAGGTCAGAGCGGCCAAGGTCGCCGAACGCTGGCGCGGTTGGCGCGACGCCAATCAGGCCGTGGCGGCCCTGGGCGATGAGGTCGCCCGCGCCGCCGCCGAGACCGAGGAATTGACCCTGCGCCTCTCCGAGCTCGACCGCCTCGATCCGCGCGAGGGCGAGGAGACCGAGTTGGCCGAGGAACGCGCCATCTTGGGCGCCTCGGAAAAGGCGCTGGCCGACATTTCGACGGCGCGCGAGGTGTTCGAGGGGCTGTCGGGCCGGGTAGCCGGCGCTGTGCGCGCGCTCAGCCGGGCCCACGAGCGCGCCCTGCTGGCCGGCGCGACCGAGGCCGGGACGGCGGTGAAGCGGCTGGCAGAGGCCTCCGCCGCGCTCGACCGCACGCTGATCGAAGCCGCCGAGGCGGAAGCGGCCATCGACGCCGCCGCCGAGGCCTTCGAATTCGAGCCCGACCGCCTGGAAAAGGCCGAGGAGCGGCTGTTCGATCTGCGGGGTCTGGCTCGCAAGCTGCACGTCCCTGTCGAGGACCTGCCCACCCTGCGCGCCCGCTTCGCCGAGCGTCTGCAGGCCGTCGAGGGCTCCGAGGACGCCCTGAAGGCCGCCGAGGCCGCGCTCGCCGCCGCCCGGGACGCCTACCTGGCCGCCGCCGCCGATCTCAGCGACGCGCGCCGGGCCGCAGGCGACAAGCTGGCCAAGGCGGTGACGGCCGAACTCGCACCCCTGAAGCTCGAGAAGGCTCGCTTCCAGGTCGCCGTCGCCCCACTCCCCGAGGACAAGGCCGGCCCCGCCGGCCTCGACCGCGTGGCCTTCGAGATCGCCACCTTGCCAGGCGCACCCTTCGGCGACCTGGGCGCGATTGCCTCCGGCGGTGAGCTGGCCCGCTTCGCCTTGGCGCTGAAGGCCGCCCTGGCTGGCAAAGGCTCGGGCCCCCAGCCGCTGATGATCTTCGATGAAGTGGACCAGGGCGTGGGCGGCGCCGTCGCCGACGCGGTGGGCCTGCGCCTAAAACGCCTCGCCGGTGAAGCTCAGGTTCTGGTCGTCACCCACTCGCCGCAGGTCGCCGCGCGGGGCGATGCCCACTGGCGGATCGCCAAGGCCGGGGAGGGCGCCCGCGTGCGCACCCTAGTCGAGGACCTCGCCGCCGCCGACCGCGAGGAAGAGATCGCCCGCATGCTGGCCGGCGCCCAAATCACCGACGCCGCCCGCGCCGCCGCCCGCGCCCTGATCGGCGCTTGAGCGCGCCCATCCCGCCCCATAAAGGGGAGGGAGCATGATCCCCGTCGCCGACCTCACCGATGTCCAGGCCGCCGAAGAGTTGGCGCGGCTGGCTGAGGAGATTGCGGGGCACGACATCCGCTATCACCAGCAGGACGCGCCCACTGTCTCCGACGCCGACTACGATGCCTTCAAACGCCGCAACCTGGAGATCGAGGCCCGCTTCCCGGCGCTGATCCGCGAGGACTCGCCGTCGCTGCGGGTCGGCGCGGAGCGGTCCGAACAGTTCCAGCCGGTCGAGCATGGCGTGCCCATGCTCAGCCTCGACAACGCCTTTTCCGACGAGGACGCGATCGATTTCGACGCGCGGATCCGCCGCTTCCTGCGTCTTAGCCCCCACGAGACCGTCGGCTACACCGCCGAGCCGAAAATCGACGGTCTGTCTTGTTCGATCCGCTACGAGAAAGGCCACCTGGTCCAGGCCGCCACCCGCGGCGACGGCCGGCTCGGCGAGGACGTCACCGCCAATGTCCGAACCATCGCCGACGTACCCAAGCGGCTGGCCGGCGTCGGCTGGCCGAACGTCATCGAGGTGCGCGGCGAGGTCTATCTCGGCCACGACGCCTTCGCCGCGCTGAACGCCGCCGCGGTCGAGGCGGGGACCAAGACCTACGCCAACCCGCGCAACGCCGCCGCCGGGTCGCTCCGCCAGATCGACCCGACCATCACCGCGCAGCGGCCGCTGAGTTTCTTCGCCTATGCCTGGGGCCTGCACAGCGCGCCGTTCGCGCAGACCCAGTGGGAGGCCCTGCAGACGCTCAAGGCCTGGGGCTTTTCCACCACCCCGCAGAGCCAGCGCGTCGAGAACGCGGCCGGCCTGCTGAGCGCCTATGCGCAAATGGAGGTCCTGCGGCCCAAGCTCAGCTTCGACATCGACGGGGTGGTCTACAAGGTCGACCGCCTGGACTGGCAGACCCGGCTCGGCTTCGTCACTCGCACGCCGCGCTGGGCCATTGCGCGCAAGTTCCCCGCCGAACAGGCGCGCACCCAGCTCGAGGCCATCGACATCCAGGTCGGCCGCACCGGCGCGATCACCCCGGTCGCGCGCCTGCACCCGGTGACGGTCGGCGGCGTGGTGGTGGTCAACGCCACCCTGCACAACGCCGATGAGATCGCGCGCAAGGACATCCGGGTCGGCGACACCGTGATCCTGCAGCGGGCCGGCGACGTGATCCCGCAGATCGTCAGCGTGGTGCTCGACGAACGGCCCCAGGGCACGGAGCCCTTCGCTTTCCCGACCCACTGCCCGTGTCCGCTGCACACCGAGATCGCCAAGGAGACCACCGCCTCGGGCGCCGAGACCGTGGTGCGCCGCTGCACGGGCGAGTTCGCCTGTCCGTTCCAGAAGCTGGCGCACCTGCGCCACTTCGTCTCCCGCCGCGCCTTCGACATCGAGGGCCTGGGCGAGAAGCAGCTCACCGCCTTCAACGCCCGCGGTTGGATCGAACGCCCCGCCGACATCTTCCGCTTGGCCCGCGACCAGGCAAAGCTCACCGAACTGCTGGAGACTGACGGCTACGGCGAGACCAGCATCGCCAATCTGGTCGCCGGCATCGACGCGCGCCGCGACATCGCGCTCGACCGCTTCATCTATGGCCTGGGCATCCGTCACATCGGCGAGACCACCTCCATCGCTCTGGCGCGCCACTTCGAGACCGCTGAGGGCTTCGTCGCCACCGCCAGGGCCGCCGCCGGTCAGACCGCGGGCGCGGCTTTCGCCGAGCTCTCCGACCTCGATGGCCTGGGCCCCACGGCGGTCGAGGCGGTGCTGGCCTTTGCCCGCGCCCGCCAGCCGATGCTGATCCCGCCGGAGATTTCGCTGGAGGAGCACCTGCGGCTGGCCATCCCCAGGCTCAATTCCAAGGGCCGGGCCGCGCTGGCCGACCGCTACGGCGACTGGGCGGGCTTCGAGGCCGCCGCCATCGACGCCGCCAACGGCACGCCCGGCGAGGCCTTCCAGGAGGTCGCCTCGGTGGACGCCGTTGGCGTCGTGGCAGCCCGAATGATCGCAGAGTTCTTCGGCGAGGATCACAACCGCGCCCTGGTCGACGACCTGCTGGCCGAATTGCGGGTCAAGGCCGCCGAACGGCCGAAGACCGACACCGCCGTGGCCGGCAAGACCGTGGTGTTCACCGGCGCCCTGGAACGCATGACCCGCGACGAAGCCAAGGCCCAGGCCGAGGCCCTGGGCGCCAAGGTCTCCGGCTCGGTGTCCAAGAAGACCGACCTGCTGGTCGCCGGGCCGGGCGCGGGCTCCAAGCTCGCCGAAGCCGCCAAGCACGGCGTGCAGGTGCTCACCGAGGAGGAGTGGCTGGCCCTGATCGGCGGCTGAGCAGCCTCAAACAGCGCTTGGCGACCAGAGATATCTGGCGCAGTCTCC
>JBBQTP010000141.1:0-10333 GCA_038213205.1 Caulobacterales bacterium | reverse complement strand
TGCCTTGGACAGGCCCAGCACGCGCAGCTTGGGCGCGGGATGGGTCTTCAATACGGCGCTCAGCGCCTTGGCGGCGCGCGGCGAGTGCAGCAGCACTGCGTCAGCCTGGACCAGCAGGGCGGCCGCCTCGGCCTCCAGCTTCACCGGCTGGGTCTCGTAGAGGATGACCTGGCGCGCGGTGACGCCGTGTTTTTCCAGCGCTGCGCTCAGGTCGCCGGCCGGCTCGGCGGCGCCCGGGTGCAGCACCGCGCCGCGCAGCTCATTGCGCCGCTGGCCGATGCCTTCGGCCAGCGCGTCGACATCGCCGTCGGCAGACAGCACCAGCTTGAATCCAGCTGCCCGCGCTGCCTGGGCAGTGGTGGCGCCCACGGCGAACACCCGGATCTGCCGCTCGGCCGAGAGGTCGGCAAAGGCGCGCACGCCGTTGGCGCTGGTGAAAGCCAGGGCGGCGACGCCACGAAGATCGATCTCGACGTCTTCCAGGGCGCGGACGGCCAGCAGCGGGGCGACCAGGGCCTCGTGACCCAGCGCGCGCACCCGCTCAGCCGTCGCGTCGGCGCCGGGCTGGGCGCGGGTGATCCAGATCTTTTGACGACGACGGGCCATGGGCGCCTTGTAACGCGGACAGGTTTTGCTCTCGGCTAACCTTAAGCATGCGACCGATGACCCGAAAGCTAAGTCTCGCCGGTTTGGCCGTTCTGCGGCGCCATACCGGAGGTCATTAAGCCGTCCGTGCTATAGGCTGAGCCGCCGCTGAGAGAATCCGGATGTCCGACGAAGCCAACGAGACCTCGATCCAACGTGCGCTGCGCCTGAAGAAGGCGGCCATCGCGGCTAAGCCGAAGCCGCCGCGCGGCGGAAAGTTCCAGCGCGAGCAGGCGGCCGCCGCGCATTCTTCGTCCAAATCCAAACCGTGGATGTCGCGTTAGATCTCGATCTGGTCGCCGGCCTCGTCGCGAACGGCTTGGCCGAGGGAAACCCCAAGCGCGCGGGCAGAGGCTTCCGCGTCGGCCAGCTCGGTGAGGTCGGCCTCGCCTGAGTAACGGAAGCGGACGTGGCCGTCCGGCGCAAGCGCTTCGACGATCAGCTTAAGATGCGCGCCTTCGAACCAGGCGTGAGCGCCGATGGCTGTCTTGCACGAGCCTTCCAGGGCGGCCAGCGCCCCACGTTCAGCGGCGACGGCCACCGTGGTGGGAAGGTGCCGGATCGCCTGCACCCAGGCGGCGTCGCAGTCGCCGATCCGGGTCTCGATGGCCAGCGCGCCCTGGCCCGGCGCCGGCGGACACTCCAGCGGATCGATCAGGCTTTGCGGTAGGTGGCCGAGGCCCAGGCGCTTGAGGCCCGCATAGGCCAGCAGGATCGCGTCGGCGGCGCCGGCTTCAAGCTTGGTCAGGCGGGTGTCGACATTGCCGCGCAGCATCTGGACGTCGAGGTCTGGGCGGCGGTGCATGGCCTGGGCTTGCCGGCGAAGACTGGCGGTGCCGAGCACGGCGCCCTGCGGCAGGTCTTCCAGCCGCTCGGCCTTGTGACTGAGGAAGGCGTCGCGCGGGTCCTCGCGCTCGGGGATGGCGGCGATGCACAGGCCGTCCGGCAGCAGGGCCGGCATGTCCTTCAGCGAGTGGATAGCGCAGTCGATGCGGCCCTCCAGCAGGGCTTCCTCGATCTCCTTGGTGAACATGCCCTTGCCGCCGATCTCCAGCAGGCGGCGGTCCTGCACGCGGTCGCCGGTGGTGGTGATGACGATCAGCGGGGCGGCGGCGGCCACGGCGGCGGCATCCTCAGGGTCCGCCCCGAGCGCGGCGGCGATGCGACGCTGCATGTGACCGGCCTGGGCGAGGCTCAGCTTCGAGCCGCGGGCGCCGATCCTGACGGGCGGTTGCGTGGGCCAATGTTGCGTGGACACGGGCGGGGGGCTACCTCGGAGCGGCAAACAGATGCGCCTGCTACAGGAGCGGGCGCCCCCCGGCAACCGGATGACCTCAGCCATACAAGTTGTCCTGGGCATTGAGACCAGCTGCGACGAAACCGCGGCGGCGGTGGTGCGCCTGGGCCCTGACGGCGTTGTGCAGGTCATGAGTTCGGTCATCGCCAGCCAGGTTGCCGCCCATGCCCCGTTCGGCGGGGTGGTGCCGGAAATCGCCGCGCGGGCGCATGTGGAAAGCATCGACGCAATCGCGGGCGAGGCGTTGCGCGAGGCCGGCGTCGGCTTCGACGGCCTGACTGGCGTCGCGGCCACCGCCGGGCCGGGCCTGGTGGGTGGGGTGATGGTCGGGCTGTCGTTCGGCAAGGCGGTGGCCCTGGCGCGCGGCCTGCCGCTGGTGGCGGTGAACCACCTGGAGGGCCACGCCGTCTCGGCGCGGCTGGCGGCGGAGGTGGGCTATCCCTTCCTGCTGCTGCTGGTCTCCGGCGGCCACTGCCAGCTCTTGGCGGTGGAGGGCGTGGGGGATTGCCGGCGACTGGGCTCGACCATCGACGACGCGGCCGGCGAGGCCTTCGACAAGATCGCCAAGACGCTCGGCCTGCCTTACCCAGGCGGCCCGGCTCTGGAGGCGCTGGCGGAGAGCGGCGATGCGGCGCGGTTCACGCTGCCGCGCATGCTGCTGGGCCGCAAGGACTGCGACTTCTCCTTTTCCGGCCTGAAGACCGCCGCCGCTCGGATTGCCGAGGGGCTGACCACGGACGCCGAGCGGGCAGACCTCGCCGCCGCCGTCCAGGCCGCCATCGCCACGCAATTGGCGGAGCGCAGCGATCGGGCCATGGTCGCCTACGCGATCGCGCAGGGTGGGGCGGGCCTGCGGTTCGTGGTGGCCGGCGGCGTCGCTGCAAACAAGGCGGTGCGGGCGCGGCTGCAGGCCGTGGCCGAGGCGCGCGGTTTCTCCTTCACTGCGCCGCCGCTGGCCTACTGCACCGACAACGCCGCGATGATCGCGCTCGCGGGGGCCGAGCGGTTGGCGCTGGGGATATCCGATCCGCTGGACGCCCCGGCCCGGCCGCGCTGGCCGCTCGACGAGGCCGCGGCGAACGCCAATCCCACCCATGTCCCCGGCCGCAAGGGCGCCAAAGCATGACCAAGACCGCGGGCGTCATCGGCGGTGGGGCGTGGGGCACGGCGCTCGCCCAGGTCTGCGCGCGGGCGGGGCTCGCCACCACGCTCTGGGCGCGCGAGCCGGAGGTGGTCGAGGCGATCAACGCAAAGCACGAGAACAGCCTCTTCCTGCCCGGCGTGCCGCTGGAGCCGTTCATCCGTGCCACCGACGACTTCGCCGACCTGGCGGGCGCCGACCTGGTGCTGGCCGTGGCCCCGGCCCAGCACCTGCGGGCCGCGCTGGCGGCCTTCGCGCCGCACGTCCGGGAAGGCCTGCCAATCCTGCTCTGCGCCAAGGGGATCGAGCAGGGCAGCCTGAAGCTGATGACCGAGGTGCTGGCCGAGACCATCCCGCGGGCCACGCCCGCGGTGCTGTCGGGCCCGAGCTTCGCCGGCGAGGTGGCGCGCGGCCTGCCGACGGCGGTGACGCTCGCCTGCGCCGACGAGGGCTGCGCCCAGGACCTCGGCGAGACCATCGCCACGCCGACCTTCAGGCCCTATTTCGCCACCGACATGATCGGAGCAGAGGCCGGGGGCGCGGTGAAGAACGTGCTGGCCATTGCCTGCGGCATCGTCGAGGGGCGCGGCCTGGGGCGCAGCGCGCACGCCGCCCTGATTACCCGGGGCTTCTCCGAGCTGACCCGGCTGGCGGTGGCGCTGGGCGGCCAGGCCGAGACGGTGGCCGGGCTCTGCGGCCTTGGCGATCTGGTGCTGACCTGCTCCAGCCCGCAGTCGCGCAACATGAGCGTCGGCCTGGCGCTGGGCCGCGGCCAGACGCTGGAGGAGGCGCTGGCCGGCAAGCTCTCGGTGGCGGAGGGCGTCGCCTCCGCGCCGGCGGTGCGGCAGTTGGCGAAGAAGCTCGGCGTCGATGTGCCGATCTGCGAGGCGACCGCCGCCATCCTGGCCGGAGAGGTCGGCGTCGACGAGGCGATCCGCGGCCTGCTCTCCCGGCCCCTGCGCGAGGAATAGCGGATGGACGCCGGCCCCAATCCGGCGAGGCCCGGGCCCGGCGTGCGGCTCTGCGCCCTGGCCGAGATCGCCGAGCCGGGCGGCAAGGGATTCCGCTTCCGGGTCGAGGGCCGCATCTTCGCGGGCTTCATCGTGCGCAAGGGTGAGTTGCTGAAGAGCTACGTCGACAGCTGCCCACACGCGGGCTGGCCCCTGGCCACCTTCGACGACCGCTACCTGACCCGCGACGCCCGCCACATCCTGTGCACCGGCCACGGCGGCCTGTTCACCCTGGAGGGGGCGGGCGCGACCAACCCCTGCCTCGGCACGCACCTGACGCCCTGGCCGATCGAGGTCCGGGACGGCGAGGTGTTCACGGCTTAGACCGGCGCGACTTCCGCCGAGAACGCGGCGACGTCGTCGATCAAGCCGGCGACGGCGGCGGCGACCAGTTCGGCGCCTTTTTCCGGCGTGGCCTGGCCGGGGTCGGAGCCCATGCGGCCATCGGGGTAGCGGGCGCGGAAATCGAGCGCTTCGCGGATCGGGCCGGTGGGCGCGATCTGCGGCGCGTAGTTCGCCGACTTGATGCTGCCCGGATAGCCCCACTGGGTGACGGCGATTTCCGACGGGGTGGCGTGGCTGCCGTGGCCGGTGGGGAACTGGCGCTGGGCCAGGCCGAACACACCCTTCAACTCCCACCAGTTCTTCTGCTTGCAGGCGAAGCCGCGGTTGCGCTGCGCATAGGTGGCCTCCGCGTAGAGCTCGGAGAAGGCAGCATCGATGGTGGCGACATTGCCGCCGTGGCCGTTCAGGAAATAGATCTTCTCGAAGCCGGCCAGGCCGAGGCTCCGGCACCAGTCGCCGATGCAGGCCATGAAGGTCGAGGGACGCAGCGCGATCGTGCCGGCGAAGCCCAGGTGATGCTGGGCCATGCCGATGTTGAAGGTCGGCGCGATCAGGATGTCGGCGGTCTTCTGCGCCTCGTGGGCGATGATCTCGGGGCAGAGCCAGTCGGTGCCCAATAGGCCGGTCGGTCCATGCTGCTCGTTGGAGCCGATAGGGATCACCACCGTCTTCGAGCGCTTCAGGTAGTCATCGATCTCTTGCCAGGTCGACAGGTGCAGCAGCATGGGGGCCTCTCGCGCAACGCCTCCCGGCTTAGCCGCCTGCTCGCCGCAGGGCTAGGGCCGCTTGCCGTTTCCCGGCGCGGCGGGGACCTCGACCCTCAGGTCGGTGGCCTGCATGCCGACCAGCCGCCAGGTGACGCCATGCTTGGCGAAACTCAGGACACAACGGTCCTTACCCGGGTCGGTCACGCAGACGTGGGTCTTGTCGCGGACCTTCATGGTCAGGGCGATCTGGGCGGCGGTGGGGGCGACGGGCAGGGCCTGGCCGGTGCGGGCCTCGACCAGGCGGAAGGCTTCTGGGGTGATCATCCGGTCGAGCGCGAATTCCGACGCGCCTTCGCCAACGTCGAGGTCCTTGGCCTTGCCCAGTTCGGCCAGCTGGTCGCGCAGGTCGGTGCGCAGCGCCGGTCGGTCGATGGCGGCCTCGAAGGCCTTGCGGTCGCCCCTGTGCACCGCGTCGAGGAAGCGCGCGATGCCGCGCGAGGCGTCGGCGCGGACATCCAGACTGCAGCCGGCGAGCGCGAGTGAAAACGCCAGGAACGCGGCGGCCGGACCCTTCTTGAGCATGGGCCGGACCATGGCGGCGCCCGGGGATTCCGGCAAGCGGGGCAAACCCAGCTTGTTGCGCGGACCTGAGCTCTCCGCATACTGGCTTGGGACTTATCCATCCGGAGTGCGTGCGGTGTCCGACAACGAAGTCTTTCCGGTTCCAGAGGCCTGGGCCAAGCGCGCCCTGATGGACGCCGCCGGCTACGACGCCGCCGTGTCCCGCGTCGAAGCCGACCCCGACGGCTACTGGACCGACGTGGCCAAGCGGCTGGACTGGATGACCCCGTTCACCCAGGTGAAGGACGTCTCCTTCGATGCCAAGGATTTCCGGGTGAAATGGTTCGCCGACGGGGTGCTGAACGTCTCGGTCAACTGCATCGACCGGCACCTGCCGCACCGCGCCGAGCAGGTGGCGTTCATCTGGGAGAGCGACGACGGCTCGATTTCAGACAAGATCACCTACGGCCAGTTGCATTCCGAAGTCTGCCGGATGGCCAATGTGCTGAAGGCCAAGGGCGTCATGAAGGGCGACCGCGTCACCATCTACCTGCCGATGATCCCGCAGGCGGCCTACGCCATGCTGGCCTGCGCGCGGATTGGGGCGATCCATTCGGTGATCTTCGGCGGCTTCTCGCCGGACAGCATCGCCGGGCGCATCCAGGACTGCGATTCCAGGATCGTGATCACCGCCGACGAAGGCCTGCGCGGCGGCAAGGCCGTGCCGCTGAAGAAGAACGTCGATGAAGCCCTGACGTCTTGCCCGGGCGTGACCGACGTGATCGTGGTGCGCCGCACGGGGGCCGACGTGCCGATGACCGAGGGCCGTGACGTCTTCTATTCGGACGCGAAGGCCACGGTCTCCGACCAGTGCGACCCCGAGCCGATGAACGCCGAGGACCCGCTGTTCATCCTCTACACCTCCGGCTCGACGGGGAAGCCGAAGGGCGTGCTGCACACCACCGGCGGCTATCTGGTCTGGGCCAGCCACACCCATGAGCTGGTGTTCGACTATCGGCCGGGCGAGGTATTCTGGTGCACGGCCGACGTGGGCTGGGTGACCGGCCACAGCTATGTGGTCTACGGCCCGCTGGCCAATGCGGCGACCAGTGTGATGTTCGAGGGCGTGCCCAACTTCCCGACCTCGTCGCGGTTCTGGGAGGTCTGCGACAAGCACAAGGTGGAGATATTCTACACCGCGCCGACCGCGATCCGCGCTCTGATGCGCGAGGGCGACGCCCCGGTGATGCGGACCTCGCGCTCGACCATCCGCCTGCTGGGCACGGTCGGCGAGCCGATCAATCCGGAGGCCTGGCTCTGGTATCACCGGGTGGTGGGCGAGGAACGCTGCCCGATCGTCGACACTTGGTGGCAGACCGAGACCGGCGCCTGCCTGATGAGCCCGCTGCCGGGCGCGACGCCGCTGAAGCCCGGGTCCTGCACCAAGCCATTGCCGGGCGTGAAGGCCCAACTCGTCGACGCCGACGGCAAGGTGCTGGAGGGCGCGATCAGCGGCAACCTCTGCCTGACCGACAGCTGGCCGGGGATGATGCGAACGGTCTACGGCGACCATGAGCGGTTCATCACCACCTACTTCACGACCTATCCGGGGAAGTACTTCACCGGCGACGGGGCGCGGCGCGACAGCGACGGTTACTACTGGATCACCGGCCGCGTGGACGACGTGATCAACGTCTCCGGACATCGGCTGGGGACCGCGGAGATCGAGAGCGCTCTGGTGGGCCATCCGGCCGTCGCCGAGGCCGCAGTGGTCGGTTATCCGCACGAGATCAAGGGCCAGGGCATCTATTGCTACGTGACCCTGAAAGCCGATGTGAAGCCGTCCGCGACACTCGAGCCGGAACTACGCAATTGGGTGCGGCGCGAGATCGGCCCCTTTGCGTCGCCCGACGTGATCCAGTTCGCGCCGGGCCTGCCCAAGACCCGCTCCGGCAAGATCATGCGCCGCATCCTGCGCAAGGTCGCCGAGGGCGATATCGCCAACCTCGGCGATACTTCGACGCTCGCCGATCCCAGCGTGGTCGATGACCTGGTGCGCAACCGCGCCGACGATAGCGCCCCGGATATCATCGACGTCGGCGGTCACAAGATCTCCGCCGGCGAGATCGAAGCGATCATGGAGTCGGCGGATGGCGTCCTGGAGGCCGCCTGCGTCGCCGGGACCGACGGGGTCCACGCCTTCGTCGTACTGGCGCCGGACGCCCGCCCGGCCGACTTCATGGCCGCCGAACTGAAGGGCCTGGTGCGGCGCGAGGTCGGGCCGGACGCCGTGCCCGCGACCCTGCAGTTCGCGCCGGCCCTGCCGCGCACCAAGGCGGGCCACCTCGCCCGGCGTATTCTGCGCAAGGTGGCGGCGGGCGAGGTGGGCGACCTCGGCGATCCGAGCCAGCTTGCCGATCCAGGCGTGCTCGAGGCGCTGCTGAAGACGCCGGCGACGGCCTAGGCGCCCGGGCCGTGCGCGCCCTCGTCCTCGCGGCGGCCCTGGCCGGGGCCGGACCGGCCGCCGCCATGGATCTGCCATCGAAAGCCCGGGCGCTGCTGGCCGAGGGCCGGCCCTATGCCGAGGTGCGGCCGGACCCCGACGGCGCCTCCGGCGTGATCCGTGCAGCCATCGATATCGCCGCGCCGCAGGCCACGGTCTGGGCGGTGATGACCGACTGCGCGCTGGCGCCCAGGATGGTCGACAACCTGAGGAGCTGCCGCATCCTGGAGCGCGATCCGCAGGGCCGCTGGGACATCCGCGAGCAGGTCAGCAAGATGAGCTTCGTGCCCTCGGTGCGCACGGTGTTCCGCGAGGATTTCGATCCGCCTGACCGGATGACCTTCCACCGCACCGGCGGTGACCTGGCCGTGCTGGAGGGCGAGTGGCGGCTGATCCCCCACGGCGATGGGGTGCGGGTGACCTATGAGGCCCGCGCGGCGGCGCCGTTCTCCGTGCCCGGCTGGGTGGCGCGGATCGCGCTGCGCCACGATGTTCCCCAGGCGCTGCTGGCGCTGCGCCGCGAGGCGATGGCGCGCACGCAATGAGCTTCGACCTGCCGGCCCCGCTGCGCGCCGTCATCGACCGCGCGCTGGAAGGCGTCTCGCGCAAGGCCCTGGCCGAGCGGGCGGCGGCGACCTCCGCGGCCTATCGCGCCGGGCGGGGTTCGAGCGGCGTGATCCGCGAGGCCGACGATGCGCTGGCCTATGCGCTCACCCGGTTGCCGGCGACCTATGCAGCCTGCGCCTCGGCGCTGGGCGAGGCGGCGCGGATGGCGCCGGGGTTTGCGCCGAAGACCCTGCTGGACGCCGGCGTCGGGACCGGCGCGGCGAGCTGGGCGGCGCTGGAGGCGTGGCCCAGGCTGAAGGCCGCCGTCTGGCTGGATGCGAGCCCGGTGTTCCTGGCGCTGGCCGCGCAGTTCGCAGCGCTCGGGCCGGCGGCGCTGCGAGAGGCTGACGCGCAACGCGCCGATCTGACCACGCCGGGACCGTGGCCCAAGGCGGACCTGGTGCTGGCGAGCTACGCCCTGGCCGAGATCGCGCCGGAGCGGCAGGGGGCGGTTGTCGGCGGCCTGTGGGACGCCTGTGAGGGCGTCCTGGCGCTGGTCGAGCCGGGGACGCCGGCCGGCTACGCGCGCATCCTGGCGGCTCGCGCGGCGCTGATCGCGGCGGGCGCGGAGTTGCTGGCGCCCTGCCCGCACGCACAGGCCTGTCCGCTGGTCGGCGAGGACTGGTGCCACTTCAGCGTCCGCCTGCCGCGCAGCCGCGACCACTTGGCCGTGAAGGGCGCCGAGGCGCCGTTCGAGGACGAGCGGTTCAGCTACCTGATCGCCGCGCGGCCCGGCGTGGCCACGGTTGAGCGGACCGCGCGGGTCATCGCCCCCCCGCGCACCGGAAAGCCGGGGATCGAGTTGAAGCTCTGCACGCCGGATGGTGTCGAGCGCCGCCTCGTCGGCAAGCGCGACAAGGCCGGCTTCGCCGTGGCGCGCAGACTCGATTGGGGTGACGCCTTCGGCTAGCCGACGCTAGGGTAGCGCCCCTTATTTCATTCGCGCATTTCCGGAGACGCCCCATGCCCAAGAGCCGTGAGATCCATCTCGTGTCGCGCCCGTCCGGCGCGCCTGCGACTGAGAACTTCACTCTGGTGGAGCGCGAGGTCGGCGACGCCGCCGACGGCGAGGTGCTGGTGCAGAACCTGCTGATGTCGATGGACCCGGCCATGCGGCCCAGACTCACCGCCGGCCAGGCGCTGGACGAGGCGATGATGGGCGGGGCGCTGGGCCGCGTGGTGCAGTCGAAGAGCGACGCCTTCGCAGTCGGCGACCTGGTATCGAACCGGCTGGGCTTTCGCGAATATTTCACCTCCGACGGCAAGGGGTTGAGCAAGCTCGCGCCCGATCCGGACCTGCCGCTGACGGTGCACATGCATGCGCTGGGCGGCACGGGTTTCACCGCCTATGGCGGCCTGCTGCACATCGGCCAGCTGAAGGACGGCGAGCAGGTGTTCGTTTCGACGGCGGCCGGCGCGGTGGGCTCGGTCGCAGCCCAGATCGCCAAGATCAAGGGCTGCTATGTAGTGGGCTCCACCGGTGATGACGCCAAGGCCGCCTGGTTGCGCGACGAGGTC
>JBBQTP010000140.1:0-10402 GCA_038213205.1 Caulobacterales bacterium | reverse complement strand
GCGGCCTTTTGCTTTATCCACGTATTTTAGACTCGACTTATATAAGCTCGCGCTGCAAGTTCGCCCTCATCCTCGGAGAGCGCCCATGCAGATCGATGTTTCCAGGTTCGTCGGCGCGGTGGTGCGTCGGGTCGAGGACCGGGTTCGGGACGGGACGCCGGTCCGCGTGGTGGTCGCCTCGCGAAGCTACGACACCGGGATCGACGACCTCTGGGACGCGCTCACCAACCCGGAGCGTCTGCCGCGCTGGTTCAGCCCGGTCACCGGCGAGTTGAAGCTGGGCGGCCGCTATCAGATCCAGGGCAACGCCGGCGGCGCGATCACCGAGTGCAAGCCGCCGCACCGCCTGGCGCTCACCTGGGAGTTCGGCGCGCAGGTGACCTGGGTCACGGTCGATCTGACGGCGCAAGGCGACGCGGCGGCTGAGCTCACCCTGGAGCATATGGCGCCTATCGATCCGCACTGGGAGACCTATGGCGCGGGCGCCGTCGGCGTCGGCTGGGACCTCAGCCTCATGGGCCTGGCCCTCCATGCGGCGAGCGGCGCGACGCAAGATATTGCCGAGGCCATGGCCTGGTCGGCCTCGGAGAACGGCAAGGCGTTCATCCGCGGCTGCGCCGAGGGCTGGGGCCAGGCTGAGGCGGCGTCCGGCGAGGACCCTGGCGTGGCCCGCGCCCGTGCCGAGGCAACGGCCAAGTTCTACACGGGCGGCTGATGGAAGCCTTCGACGTCCTGGGCGATCCTGTCCGCCGCCGCATCCTCGAGCTGCTGGCGGGCGGGGAGGCGAGCGCGGGCGAGGTGTCGGCGACCATCCAGGCCGAGTTCGGCATCAGCCAGGCCGGCGTATCCCAGCACCTGAAAGTCCTGCGCGATGCGGGTTTCGCAAATGTGCGGGTGGACGCGCAGCGCCGGCTCTACAGCCTGGACTCCGGTCCGATGCAGGAGGTCGACGCCTGGCTCGAGCGCTTCCGGATGCTCTGGGCGCCGCGGCTCGATGCACTGGCCACCGAGGTCGCGCGTGGCAGGAAGGCTCGGTTCAAGCCCTCAGATCGATAGCTTCGGGTCGCCCTCCAGCACCTTCTGCTCCAACTTCGGCCGCTCGCCCTTGCTCCAGAGCTTCGCCCGGTGAGTGACGCGATAAGCCAACGGCCCGCCATCGGGGGTAGCGCTGCGCTCCAGCGGGCGCGGGATACAGACGAACTCGGTCTCGATGGCCGCCCCGTCGGCGCGGACCACCGCATAGCCGTGGCCGCCCATGTCCACGAACGACAGGTGCGGCGACAGGTCCGGGTTGGAGAGCGCACGCGCCTTCGCCGCGTCACCGGTCCTGACGTATTCGAGGGTCGATTTCACCCCGTGCCGCATCAGCATGTTCACCGTCGGCTCCGGCCGCCCGTCGGACCGGTCGCGCAGGAACAGCGGCCGCAGCGCCAGGTCCTTGGGCAGATTGTGTTCGATGGCCTCGACCATGCCGGGCGCCGAGATCGAGCCGGTGATGAAGGCCACGCCCACCGGCTCGAACGCCTGGGGTGGCAGGGCCTTGGCCGACAGCCCCGCCCAGAATGAATGCCGGTCGCCGGAGACCGTGGCGAAGCCGGTGATCCCATGGTCGCGGACGAAGTCGTAGACCTCGGCCCGCTCGGTGACGCAGCCCGACCAGTCGCCGCCGCCCCCGCCGCCGAAGCCGGCCCCCGGCCAGGCCGCCTTGGTCATTCCGGCCGGCAGGTTCTGGTAGTCGGCCCGCAGGTCGAGGGTGCCGTTGGTCGCACCCCAAACCTTCCAGGTGGCCTTGGAAGCTTTCAGGGCGTCGAGGAACCAGGCCTTCTGCTTGGTCCCCAGCATGGTGACGGCCGGCGAATCCTTGCGGAAATTCGGGATGTCCTTGTCGCCCAGCTTGATTGTCGGCGGTTGGTGGCCGCCCCGGTAAGTGCGTCCCGCGTCGAGGATCTCTGTCACCTCGTCGGGTATGAACTCCGGGAACTCGTCGGCGCCGAACACCTGGGCCTGCGGCGTGTCGAAGGGGTCTTCCGAGCGATAGCTGTGCTGGTCGGTGAGGATCAGCTCGACGTGCTTTCCGAACCGCAGCGCCCGGTACGACGTCATGCTGTCGATGGCCGCCAGGTTGCCCGGCTCCTGGCCCAGCCCATGGTCGTCGAAGTGGGTGACCGGGACGTTGGCCACGGCCGGGCCCTTGAACTCGGCCAGCGTGCCCGCCTGTTTGACCCGCGCCGGCTGGAATTCGAACCAGGCCTGGTTGGCCGCGACCCGCCGGCTCTGGCCCCAGACCACCTCATCGCCAAACTTCTGGATGCTCTGGTAGCCGCGCCAGGAGAACTCGTGATTGTCGCCCATGTTGACGAACGGGAACCGCGCGCGGGCGTCCTGCAGATCCGGGTCGTGCAGATAGCCGATGTAGACCGCCCGGTAGTCGTCCAGCGTCGTGGGATAGTGCATGTCGCGGAACTTCACGCCGTCGGCGTAGCGGGCAACCTCGCGGACGCGCCGGTCGTACATTCCCTGCGGCCGATCCTCCGGATACCAGACGATCTCGTAGATGAAGTCGCCCAGGTGGCAGACGAAGTCGAGCCGGTGGTCGGGCGCCGCCTTCTCGTCCTCGAAGATCATGCGCCGGTAGGCGTTCATCGCCCCCTGGTTGGCGTTCTGGCAGGACACGAAGGCGAAGCGCACCTGGCGCGGATCCTCGGGCGCAGGCGCGGTCAGGGTTCGGCCGATCCGGCTGCCGAAACCGTCGGCGCCCACGAAACGATACCAGTATTCGTGAGACGGCTTCAGGCCGCCGACCAGCACCCGGCTCGTCCAGCCGCTCTGGGCGGAGGCCGGCGCAGGGGCGCTAGCCACCACCCGCTGGAACGCCGGGTCCTGCGCCACCTCGACCGTGAGCTTCGCTGCCGCGCCGCCGACCGGGGGCCGCCGCGTCCAAAGGATGACGCTGTCGCCCTGCGGGTCGCCGGAGGCCACGCCTTCGGGGAACAGGTCGCGCCGCTCGGTGTACTTGAGCTTCGAGGGCGCGGCCCGCGCCCCGCCCCAGGCGGCCGAAGCCCCGAGGGCGGCGGCTAGACTAAGGAAGCGGCGGCGGTCGACGGCATGTGCTGAGCTCATGGCCCGCAGATTGAGCGCACTGTCGAAACCCGACTAGGGGAATGTTGCTCTGCTCAGCGGTAGGGCCGCATCGAGCTGATCCCGTAGGCCAGACCGTACGGCCGCAGGTCTTGCACGTCGCGGTCGAACACCTGGCAGCGGCCTTTGAAGTCGCTGTTGGCGCAAACCTGCCAGGCGCCGCGCCCTTCAACCCGCAGGCTCACCGCCCGGTCGTTGAACTGTTTCGGCAGGTTGGTGATCTCGTTGCGGGTCTGGAAGGCTTGGCCGCTGAACTGAGGGCCGCTGAACAGGGTAAGCTGCGAGCCGCGGCCGAACGGCGGACGGCCGGGATAGCCACCACCTCCGCCACCGCCAGGGCCGCCGCCGTTCCCGCCCCGCAGGCACATCAGTTGGCCGTCGCGGTTCTCGATCCGGTCGCAGCCGCCGAATTGCAGGCTGCTCGTCCGCCAGCGGCCACGCTCGTCGCGGCATTCGGCGGTCATCGTCGCGCCGGGACCGTAGCCTGCGGTCGACACGTTGCGGCAGCTTTGAAAATAATCGCCCGGCGGCGGGGTCGCGCCCCTCGGCTGGGCGCATGCCGCGTCGGCAATAATGAGACCGAGGATCGTGGCGAGAGCTATGACGCGCTTCATGGCGGGCCTCCTGCGTGGGTCAGGACAATCTATGAGTCGCAACTGTATCGCAGATGAACAGCCGAGCCTCGCATCCGATCCGCCCCGATCCGCCCCGATCCGCCCCGATCCGCCCCGATCCGCCTTGCCCAATCTATCTTGCTTCCAGGGGGGCGCCCCTGCTAAACGAGCCGGCTCCGGTTATGAGCCGTACGCGTCGAAGGGCCAGCCGCCCTCCGGCGCGTTGTTTCATGGGCCGGAGGTGCTTAGGTGGGGCCGCCCATCTTCTGTTGCCGGGACGCCCATCTTTATTGCCGGGCGAATAGGAGTGTAGCTCAGCTGGTAGAGCATCGGTCTCCAAAACCGAGGGCCGGGGGTTCGAGTCCCTCCACTCCTGCCACCCTATATATGTCGCGTGTTGATCCGGGGCGCGGAGATCCGCCGCCCCACAAAGAGAGTTAGAATTCGCCGCCATGGCCAAGAAACCGGGCACCAACCCCTCCGCGATCCGCAACCGCGCCGCCAAGACGGCCGCGGCGATGGCGGCGCCGTCGGCCCTGGCGCCGACGCCCAAGAAGAAGACCAGCTTCGTCCAGTTCTTCCGCGAGGTCCGCGCCGAGGCCCGCAAGATCACCTGGACCTCTCGCCGCGAGACCTGGATCACCTCGGTGATGGTCGCGATCATGGTCGTCGTCGCTATGCTATACTTCTGGATCGTCGACGCCGGCGTTCTCCTGAGCGTCAACACGATCCTGAAATTGGCCAGCCCAAAGTAAGCACCCAGATGTCAGAAGCCGCCGAAACCACCGCCCCCTCGAACCCGCGCCACAAGTGGTACATCGTCCACGCCTACTCGAACTTCGAGAAGAAGGTGGCCGAGAGCATCCGCGAGCAGGCCAAGACGCAAGGGCTCGACGAGAACTTCTCCGACATCCTGGTGCCGACCGAGGACGTCGTCGAGATCCGCCGCGGCCGCAAGGTCAACGCCGAGCGCAAGTTCTTCCCGGGCTACGTCCTGGTGAAGATGGAGCTCACCGACGAAGCCTACCACCTGATCAAAAATACCCCGAAGGTGACGGGCTTCCTGGGCTCGGGCTCCAAGCCCATGCCGGTCTCCGACAAGGAAGTCGCCCGGATCATCGGCGCCATCGAAGAAGGCGTCGAGCGGCCCAAGCCGACCATCCAGTTCGAGATCGGCGAGCAGGTGCGCGTCACCGACGGCCCGTTCGCCAGCTTCAACGGCTCGGTGGAACAGGTCGACGAGGAGCGCACGCGCCTGCGGGTCACCGTCTCCATCTTCGGCCGCGCGACGCCCGTGGAGCTCGAATACAGCCAGGTCGAAAAGACCAGCTGACAAACACACCGCTCACCCGGGCGAACGCCGGGATCTAAGCGGCATTCGGGTTCTTGGCTGTTGTCGGCGATTTCCGCTGGAATTCAGCTTGGGTCCCGGCGTTCGCCGGGATGCGCGGTTGCTAATTGCTCGGGCTGCCCAGAACTGCTACACGCCCCCGCTTCGTGCCTCGGCGCGAATTCAAATCCGTGGGAGGGGCTGCCCGAACCACGGCCACATAGATGGCTTTAGCTAGCCGTCGCATTGGAGACAGCCATGGCCAAGAAGATCTTGGGCTATATCAAGCTGCAGGTGCCCGCGGGCGCCGCCACGCCTTCGCCGCCCATCGGGCCGGCGCTCGGTCAGCGCGGTGTCAACATCATGGGTTTCTGCAAGGAATTCAACGCCCGTACGGAAAAGGAAGCCAAGGGGACGCCCCTGCCGACGGTGATCACCGTCTATCAGGACAAGAGCTTCACCTTCGTCACCAAGACCCCGCCGGCGAGCTTCTACATCAAGGAAGCCGTGAAGATTAAGTCGGGCTCCAAGGAGCCTGGCCGCGCCAGCGCCGGCAAGATCACCCGCACCCAGCTGCGTGACATCGCCACCAAGAAAATGAAGGACCTCAACGCCAACGACATTGAGGCCGCCGCCAAGATCATCGAGGGTTCCGCCCGCTCGATGGGTCTTCAGATCGTGGAGGCCTAGGACCATGGCTATTTCCAAGCGCGTAAAGGCCTGGACCGGCGACCGCACGGTCACCCATCCGGTCGAAGAGGCCGTCAAGCTGGTCAAGGCCAACGCCAAGTCCAAGTTCGACGAAAGCGTCGAGATCGCCGTCAACCTGGGCGTCGACCCGCGTCACGCCGACCAGCAGGTCCGCGGCGTGGTCTCCCTGCCCTCCGGCACCGGCCGTGACGTCCGCGTCGCCGTCATCGCCAAGGACGCCAAGGCCGCCGAAGCCACCGCCGCCGGGGCCGACATCGTCGGCGCCGAGGAGCTGGTCGAGCGCATCCAGGGCGGCTTCATGGACTTCGACCGCGTCATCGCGACGCCGGACATGATGGCCCTCGTGGGTCGTCTGGGTAAGGTGCTGGGCCCGCGCGGCCTGATGCCGAACCCGCGGGTCGGCACGGTCACGCCGAACGTCGGCCAGGCCGTGAAGGACGCCAAGGGCGGCGCCATCGAGTTCCGCACCGAGAAGACCGGCATCATCCACGCCGGCATCGGCAAGGCCTCGTTCACCGATGCCCAGTTGCTGGCCAACGTGACCGCCCTGGTGGAGGCGCTGAACAAGGCGCGTCCGTCCGGCGCCAAGGGCGTCTACATCAAGAAGATCAGCCTCTCGTCGACGATGGGCCCGGGCTTCAAGGTGGACTCCAGCACCTTCGGCACCGCCAGCTAGGCCAACGCCGACAGCCAAGACTTCGAAGGGGAGCCGCGGCGATGCGGCTCCCTTTTTCGTTGGGGCAAGCGGGCTACAGCCCCAGCACCGCCTTGGCGATGATGTTGCGCTGGATCTCGTTGGTGCCGGCGTAGATCGAGCCGGCCCGGTCATTCAGGTACTTCGACGCCGCCGTCAGGCTGTGGTCGGGGCCGACGTAGCCCTGGTCGGACGGCGGACGGAAATTGGGCGTCGGCCCGCCGGGGCAGGTCGCATGCGGCTGGTAGGCCGCGCCATAGGCGCCGGCGGCCTCCAGGGCCAGCTCGGTCAGCCGCTGGCTGAGCTCGGTGCCGACGGTCTTCATCATCGAGGATTTGGCGCCCGGCGCATCGCCGGCGCCAAGGCTCGCCAGGATCTGCAGCTCGACCGCCTCCAGCGCCTCGATTTCGATGGAAAGCGCGCCTAAGCGGGCCATGAAGCCGCGGTCGTCGCTGAGCCGCCCGCCCGCATCATCGGCCTCGGCCGCCGCCATCGCCCGGATGCGGCCCAGCCTGGCCTTCAGGCCCGGCGTCGAGACCCCGCCGCCGCGCTCGAACTCCATCAGGTACTTGGCCACCGTCCAGCCTTCGCCGATCTTGCCGACCACATTGGCCTTGGGCACGCGGACGTCGGTGAAGAAGACGTCGTTCTGGATGTGCTCGCCCGACAGCATCAGGATGGGGCGCACCTCTATCCCCGGCGTGGTCATGTCGATCAGCAGGAAGGTGATGCCCTGCTGGCGGATCGCCTCGGTGCTGGTGCGCACCAGGCAGAAGATCCAGTTCGCGACATTGGCGTGCGTCGTCCACAGCTTATGGCCATTGCAGACCAGGTCGTCGCCGTCGTCGACCGCGCTCATCTGCAGCGAGGCGAGGTCGGACCCCGAGGCCGGCTCGGAGTAGCCCTGGCACCAGAGGTGCTCGCCGGTGAGGATGCGGGGCAGGTAGTAGGCCTTCTGCGCGTCGGTCCCGTGGCCGATCAGCACCGGGCCGCACATGCCGAGGCCCATGGGCGAGAGCGAGGGCGCATCGGCGGCGGCGAATTCGCTGGCGAATATGTAGCGCTGCGCCGCGCTCCAGCCGCAGCCGCCGTGCTCCACCGGCCAGGCCGGCGCCGCCCAGCCGCGGGCGTTGAGGATCGCCTGCCAGGCCATGCTCAGGTCATGGGGCGCGTAGACGCTGGTCATTCTGCGCGCGTCGCGGCGCATGGCCGGCGTCAGTTCCGCATCGAGGAATGCGCGAACTTCATCCCGAAACGCGAGCTCTTCGCGGCTCCAGCGGACTTGCATCCGGCGTCCTCCCATCTCATTTCGTCCAGCCTAGACGCATTGACGCCCCGGCAGTCACGCGCCCATCGGTGGCTCAGACTCCAAGGCGAGCAATTCAGGGGCCTCCAATGCCGGACGTCAAACTTGAGCCGGTTGGCCGCGAGCGCCGCGAGACCCTGACCAACCTGTTCCAGCTCTACATCCACGACTTCACCGAGCAGTGGTTCGACCGCCCGCAAGGCGAGCTCGGCGAGGATGGCCTGTTCGAGTCCTACAGCCTGCTGGACACCTACTGGTCCACGCCCGGCCACGAGGCGATGCTGATCCGCGCTGACGGCCACCTGGCCGGCTTCGTGCTGGTCAACAAGCAGTCCCATTCCGGCGAGCCGGTGGATTTCCAGGTCGCCGAGTACTTCGTGGCGCGCAAACACCGCCGCTCCGGCGTGGGCCACACGGCGGCCGTGCAGGTGCTGAAGGCGCGACCGGGACTCTGGGAGCTGGCGGTCGCGCGCCGCAACGTCGGCGCCCAGGTCTTCTGGCGCCGGGTCGCCGCCGCCATCGCCGGCGAGGCGGTCGAGGAGCTGGACCTCAACGACGAGCGCTGGAACGGCATCATCCTGCGCTTCCGCACGCCCTGAGGCTTGCCGGCTACACGTCTACACGATATCGTCTAGACGTGTAGCCGGAGCACCTTTCGTGTCTTTCCATGTCCGCGACCCCAAAACCGACGCCATGGTGCGCGAGCTGGCGCGCAAGCGCGGCATCGGGCTCACCGAAGCGATCAAGCAGGCGGTCGACGCCGAACTGAAGCGGGACGATGCCGCGCCGGACTTCATGGAAGAGGTGCGGCGGATACAGCAGCGCATCGCGGCGCGCGGCCGCACGGGTCTGGTCGCGGACAAGGCGTTCTTCGATGACCTCTCGGGTCAAGGTGACGATTGATATTCGTCGACGCCTCGGCGCTTTGCGCGGTGCTGCTGGCGGAACCGGACGCGGCGCACTACGCGGCGAAGATTAGGGACGCAACGTCGGTATTGACGTCTCCCATAGCCGTCTTCGAGACCGTGCTCGCCGTGGCGCGGATGGCGGACGGCAACCTTCTTGAGGCGCGTCGGGACGTCGCCGACTTTCTGCAACGCTCGCGAATCTCGGTCGTGGAGATCGGGGCCGCCGAGCAGGAACTCGCCCTCGACGCCTTCGAGCGCTACGGCAAGGGCCGCCATCCGGCGCGGCTCAACATGGGCGACTGCTTCGCCTACGCTTGCTCCCGCACCCTCGGCGTGCCGTTGCTGTTCAAAGGCGATGACTTCAGTCGGACCGACATCGCTGTCGCCTGACCGGCGCGGCGGGCTTGCCCTGCTGGCAGATCTATCTGGGCGAATACGGTGTGGAGATTTACAGCGAGCCCGCGGGCGCGCGGCCGATCTCTCGCGTCAAAGTCGGCCAGCTTGTGATCGTCGCCGACGCGCGCATCGACTGAGGCGCTCGGTTGAATTTCCGCCGCGCTTCCTGTAAAGCCCGCCGCTCTCGAAGTTCATTCGGGAATTTCGCCGCCTTCGGGCGGTGAAGGACGGGACGCAGACCACCGCGTCCCATCCTGTCCAAGAACTGCGTAGTCCCGGGGGTCACCCGGGGCCGGAACGTGAAGGCGGGCCCGCCTTCAGCCGCAGGGAGACGGGAAGATGAGGTATCCGCGCATCGCACTGCGATGGGCGCGAGGCCGCGGCTTTCCTTTCGGACAGGTTCTACCCGACGTGCGCAGTCCTGCGCGCGCCGAACCTGAGTATGGAGACCGCAATGGACCGCGCTCAAAAGCAGGATGCCATCGATGCGCTGAAAGGCGTGTTTGACGGCGCCGGCGCCGTGGTCGTGACCCACTATCTGGGTCTGACCGTTGCGGAAATGACCGATCTGCGGGGCCGTCTTCGCGTTGAAGGCGCCCAGCTGAAGGTGGTGAAGAACACTCTGGTGCAGAAAGCCCTGGCGGGCTCGGTCGGCGAAGCGGGCGACGCCCTCTTCAAGGGCCCGGTCGCCATCGCCTATGCGCCCGACCCCGTCTCCGCCGCCAAGGTCGCGACCCAGTATGCCAAGGACAACGAGAAGTTCACCGTTGTCGGCGGCCTCATGGGTCTTGAGGTGCTGGACAAGGCTTCGATCGCCGCGCTCGCGCGGCTGCCGTCGCTCGACCAGCTCCGCGCCAAGATCGTCGGCCTTCTGCAGGCGCCCGCGACCAAGATCGCCGGCATCCTGCAGGCCCCGGCGGGCCAGCTCGCGCGTGTTGTCGGCGCCTACGCCGCCAAAGACGCCGCCTGATCGTCAATTTCGCAAAACACCTCGAACCTCTAAGGAAATCATCACATGTCGAAACTTGAAAAGCTGGTGGACGAACTCTCCACCCTGACCGTCCTGGAAGCCTCCGAGCTCTCCAAGCTGCTGGAAGAAAAGTGGGGCGTTTCCGCCGCCGCTCCGGTGGCCGCGGCCGCCGCTCCGGCCGCCGTGAAGGAAAATGTCTCCAAGCAGGAAGCCGAAGAAGTGAAGAAGAAGCTCGAAGAAGCCGGCGCTTCCGTCACGATCAAATCGGTTCGCGCAGGGTTTCCCTGCTACCGAAATCGAGACGGGCCGGGGGGCGACCTCCGGCCCTTTTTCGT
>JBBQTP010000139.1:0-10518 GCA_038213205.1 Caulobacterales bacterium | reverse complement strand
ACTCCAGCCCCTTGGCCCCATGCAGGGTCATGATCTGCACCGAGTCCGCGCTCTCGCCGCGGTCCAGGTCCATGACCAGCGAGACATGCTCCAGATAGGCGGGCAGGGTCTCGAACGACTGCATGGACTGGGTCAGCTCCTTGAGGTTGTCCAGCCGCGTCTGGCCGGTGGCCCGGTCGGCCTTCTGCAGGTCGGTGTAGCCGCTCTCCTCCAGAGCCGCTTCCATCACGCGTGGGTGCGCGGTGCGCTGGGCCTCGGCGCTCCAGCGGTCGAGGTCGCGCAGGAAGTTGGCGAGCGACGTGCGGGTCCGCGCCGCCAGCTCGTCGGTCAGCACGATCTGCCGCGCCGCCGCCACCGCTGGGATGCCGTTCAGCCGCGCGAATTGCAGCAGCTTCTGAACAGTGGCGTCGCCGATGCCGCGCTTGGGGGCATTGACGATCCGCTCGAAGGCCAGGTCGTCGTTCTCGGAATAGATCAGCCGCAGATAGGCGTGGGCGTCGCGGATCTCGGCCCGCTCGAAAAACCGGGGCCCGCCGACCACGGTGTAGGGGATCTGCAGCAGTACGAATCGCTCTTCGAAGGCCCGCATCTGGAAACTGGCGCGGACCAGGATCGCCATGTCGCGGTACTTGCGGGGGTTGCGATCAGTGGACCCCTTCTTGGCGCGCTCGATCTCGTCGGCGATCAGCCGGCTCTCGGCCTCGCCGTCCCAGACGCCGCGCACGACGACCTTCTCGCCGCCCTCCTCCTGGGTCCAGAGGGTCTTGCCCAGGCGGCCCTTGTTGGCGGCGATCAGGCCCGAGGCGGCAGCCAGGATGTGGCTGGTGGAGCGGTAGTTGCGCTCCAGCCGGATCACCGTGGCGCCAGGGAAATCGCGCTCGAAGCGCAGAATGTTATCCACCTCGGCGCCGCGCCAGCCGTAGATCGACTGGTCGTCGTCGCCGACGCAGCAGACGTTCTGACGGCCCCCCTCTGTCTCGCGGCCTTGCGCCAGCAGCCGCAGCCACAGGTACTGGGCGACGTTGGTGTCCTGATATTCGTCCACCAAGATGTACCTGAAGCGGCCGTGGAATTCTGCAAGTACGTCAGGGTGTTGTGTGAAGATCGTCAGGTTGTGCAGCAACAGGTCGCCGAAGTCGCAGGCGTTCAGGACACGCAGGCGGTCCTGATACATGCGGTACATCGACTGGCCCTTGCCGTTCGCGAAGTGGGCGCTCTCGCCGGGCGGCACCTGGTCCGGGCGCCAGCCGCGGTTCTTCCAGTGGTCGATCATCCCGGCCAGCATCTTGGCGGGCCAGCGCTTGGAATCGATGTTCTCGGCTTCCAGCACCTGCTTCAGCAGCCGCTCCTGATCGTCGTCGTCGAGGATCGTGTAGTTTGACTTCAGCCCGACCAGTTCGGCGTGGCGGCGCAGGATTTGCGCGGCGATCGCGTGGAAGGTGCCGAGCCACCGCAACCCCTCGGCCTGCGGCCCGATGATCGCGGTGATCCGCTCGCGCATCTCGCGCGCGGCCTTGTTGGTGAAAGTGACCGCCAGCAGCTCCCAGGGTCGCGCCCGGCCGGTGGCCAGGATGTGCGCCAGCCGCGTGGTCAGCACCCGGGTCTTGCCGGTGCCTGCGCCGGCCAGCACCAGGACCGGCCCCTCGGTGGCCTCGACGGCGGCGCGCTGCTCGGGGTTCAGGCCGTCCAGATAAGCGGCCGGCCGCGCATCTGCGCGGGCCAGGTCGCTGACCCGCGGGGCGGGGGGCTCAAAGTCGGACTCAGGCGGAGACATCAGGTTTCGTCTAGCACGTTGGGCGCAGAATGGGCGCCGGTACGTTCGTGATGTGTTCTAGCTGCTGCTCGGTTGGACCGGTGGGGTGAGCGCCGGCGCGGCCTGGGTCGGCGCCGGGCGCGGCAAGGCCGGGCGCAGGGGGCGCTGGCAGTCCGGCAGATGGCTCAGGAACCAGCCGTAGCTCATCTCCGATGCCGGCAGGGTCATCCTTAGCCACTCCTTCGACGGATCACCGCTGCGCAGCCGGCCGAGGTAGACCCGCACCAGCCGCGACGCCCAGGGATTGGGGCCGGCGTTGTGGGTGGAATTGGCCAGGACCGCGCCGATGCTCAGGCAGTCGAGGTCCGACTGCTGCTGCGCGTTGATCGCGGGCGGCTCAAAGACGGGCGGCGGCTCGGCGAACATTCGGCGTGGCGGCTCAGGCGGCAGGACGGAACCGCATTTAATACGCCTGTGCGCCGACGTAAGCCCCTCTTGTCACTACCGTTCACAATATACCCGTTGACGCATGATACATAGATATGCAAGGTATGATGCATGAACACCAAACCAGACTCGCCGCTCGACGAGCTCGGCAAGTGGGAGATCCAGGTGCGCAAGGGCGGTCTGGGCCTCGCGGTGCTTGCCGTCCTCTGGCCCGAGAAGCTCTACGGGCTCGAGATTCTGCGACGGCTCGACAGCCAGGCCGGCATGTCGATCCCCGAAGGCACCATCTACCCGCTGCTCAGCCGCCTGAAGGCCGAGGGGCTGGTGGACTCCGAATGGGTGGAGGCCGACGCCGGCCATCCGCGCAAATACTACCGCCTCACCGAACCCGGGCGTGGCCGCGTGCGCGAGATGGCGCAGTGCTGGCGCGCCTTTGCCGCGGGGCTGGAGCGTCTGCTCGCCCCGATGGAAGGAGACTCGAAATGAGCCCCAATACGAGCCGCGATGCGGGCAAGGCCCACCTCGACACCTATCTGCACCAGGTGCAGCGCCACCTTGGCGGCCTGCCGGACGCCGAGGCGCGCGAGACGATCGCCGAACTGCGCAGCCACGTCCTGGACAAGGTCGCCGGCGACTTCTCGGTCCGCGCCATCGAAGCCGCCCTCGACGAGCTGGGATCGCCCCGCGAGGTCGCCCGCCTGAACGTCACAGAGCGAGTGGCGGCCGATCTGGAAGTCAACCGATCGCCCTGGCGCGTGCTGAGCGCCGTTGGTCGGTTGGCCAGCCTCAGCCTCTATGGGGTCTTTGCATTCCTCGTGTCGTTGTTCGGCTACGCGCTCGCGGCCGGCTTGCTGATCACGGCGGCGGCCAAGCCGTTCAACCCGCGTCACACCGGCCTCTGGGTCCAGCCGCAGAACAGCTACTCCGTGATGTTGGGCGTCACTGGCCATAACCAGACCGGCAACGAACTGCTGGGCTGGTGGATCATCCCCATCGGCCTGGGCCTGGGCCTGCTGCTCGGCTGGCTCACCTGGCGCTTCGGCCTGTTCAGCGTGCGCCACATGCGCCGCACCGCCCGCGCCTAGGACTTGCTGGCGAAGGCCAGGGCCGCCACCCGACAGGCCGAGGCGAGCGCGCGATCGGCCCGCGCATCGTCAATCCGCCCGATCAGGCCGGCCAGGCTCAGCCGCTCGGCCGCGGCCATCGCTTCCAGCACTTTCCAGAACTCCGGCTCCAGCGCGATCGAGGTCGCGTGGCCGCTGAGCTGAACGGAACGTTTTCTCAAGCTCGCCATGGGCAATCTCTCAGCCTATTCGCTGCGACGATCAAACCCCTTGACCAAAGTTGACGGGGGCGTCATCTTTGTAGCGCTCGCAGAGTATGGGTATCCTGATGACCGCGATCGACGCCGCCGAACGCCCCGCCTTCCGCGCCTCGTCGCCGAAGCTCGACTGGATGCACGCGCTGAAATCGCTGCGCCGCCTGCTGAACGACAAGGAAGACACCGGTCAGGTGTTCGAAATCATGCGGGCGCTGAACGGGACGTCGACCGCCAAGGCTTACCAGCGCCTGCTGACCACGCCACAGGGTGGCCGCATCGCCTATGAGCGCTCCGAGTTCGCCCGCAAGCTGATGGACGACGCCTGGCTCGACAGCCTGCCCGAGGGCAGCGTCGGCGCCGCCTACCGCACCTTTATTCGCACGGAGAACATCTCCGCCGAGGGCCTCGTCGAAATCAGCCGCGAGGGCGCCAAGGATATCGACGAACCGCACCCCTACGCGTGGATGGGCCGCCGCACCCGCGACGTGCACGACATCTGGCACATCCTGTCCGGCTATCACCGCGACGGCCTGGGCGAGGCCTGTTTGGTGGCCTTCTCCTATGCCCAGACCAAGGGCCTCGGTTGGGCCCTGATCGCCGCCGGCGCCGCCAATCGCGCCCGCGGTTCAAAGGGCTATCCCTACGTGAAGGCCATCTGGCAGGGCTACCAGCGCGGCAAGGCGGCCGGGTGGCTGCTCGGCCAGGACTATGATCGCCTGATGGCCGAGCCACTTGAGAGTGCTCGCCGCCGGCTCGGCATTACACCAGCGACCATCTACGACTCGATTCCGTCGGAAGCCCGCAACGGGTCGCTGGCGATCGCCGCCTAGTCCTCGCGCTTCTTCTGCTCGAGCGCCCGCCGGGCCCGTTCGGCCTCCAGCCGCGAGCTCAGCGTCTCGGCCTTCCGTAGCCCGAACAGCGTCCGGTTCTGACCGGCCCTGGCCTTGGCTTCAGCCTTCGCGCGCGCCTTCCGCGCCTTGTTGAGATTGATCGGCTCGACCATCGGCGAAACTTCCCACGGCTTTCGTCGTTTCCCAAGCCCAACCCGCTTTAAGGAGACGACGATGATCCAGGCTTCCCAGATCCGAGAACACATGGACGTGGTGGGTTCCGACGGTGGCCACGTTGGGCGCGTCGACAAGGTCATGGGCCAGGAGATCGAGCTCACCAAGCTCGATATCGCCGCCGGCCTCAAGCACCACATGATCCCAATCACCTGGGTCGAACAGGTCGACGAGGACACCGTGCGGCTGAACATGACCAAGGACGCAGCCAAGGCCGCCTGGCGCGAGAAGCACTAATCCCCTAGCGACGCACCAACGCCCCATGCCAACGTTCCCCCTGGCATGGGGCGACGCCGTCGCCCGGCAGTAATCCGGAGCGTCGGTGAAGTCGAAAATCCTGTTCGCGGCGGGCCTGGCGGCAGTCGCGCTGGCGTTCACGCCCACCTTGCCGAACGCCGCCAGGACGGTGGTCTGCGCCGCGTGCGTCCAGGCCAACATGGAGCGTCTGGCCGGCGACGAGCTGCGCGGCCGCGGCTGCGGGACCGACGATGAGCACGCCGCCGCCCGCTTCATCGCCGACACCCTGAAGCACTCGAAGGTCGACCCGGCGTTCGGGCCCGATCTCTACCTGCAGCCGGTCGAGCTGCTGACCCCGACGGCCGCCTCGCCGGCGACGCTGGAGGTGACCAATGGCGAGCGCCACGTCTCGCTCGTCCAGGGCCGCGACATGGTGGCGCTCGAGGCGCCCGAGACCCTGGCCGCCCCGATGATCGTCCTGCACGACACCCAGGTCGCCCCCGACGCGGTCAAGGGCAAGGTGGTGGTCTACGACAGCGCCTTCTTCGACCTGCCGGGCGTCCAGAGCCTGCTGCGAATGGGCGCGGTGGCGGTGATCAGCCCGGCCAGCGAGCAGATCTACGAGCACTGGGCCGAGTTTGCCGCCCGCCCGCCGGGCCGCACCCAGATCGTCGGCGTTGCGCGGCGCCCGTCGCTGCAAGCCGGCCTGTCGATCTTCGCCAAGGCCGAGGGGATGGCTGCCCTGCGCGCTCTGGGCGAGGGCCAGGCCAAGCTCGACGCCCCGCGCGGCGAGCCCCGCTCGCGGACCACCTACAATGTGGTCGGCGTGCTGCACGGCAAGGCGCCCGACGCCGACCGCCACGCCCTGCTGCTGACCGCGCACTACGACCATCTGGGGGTCCGCAACGGGGTGATCTTCCATGGCGCGAACGACGACGCCTCAGGCACGGCGGCTGTGCTCGAATTCGCCCGCATCCTGGGCGGCGAGGCGCGCCATCGCCGCACCGTCTACTTCGGCCTGTTCGGCTGCGAGGAGGAGGGTGCGCTGGGCGCCCAGTACGTGCTCGCCCACCCCTCGATGGCGATCACCGACCTGGTGGCCAACCTCGAGTTCGAGATGATCGGGGTCGACGATCCCAAGCGCCCCGGCGCCCTGATGCTGACCGGTTGGGAGCGCTCGAACCTCGGTCCGACCCTGGCCGCGCACGGCGCGCACATCGGGCCCGACCTCTACCCGACCCAGAACTTCTTCCAGCGCTCGGACAACTATCAGCTCGCCCTGCGCGGCGTGGTCGCCCAGACGATCAGCGCCTGGCCGGTGCCGCCCACCTATCACGCCACCAGCGACGACCTGGCCCACGTGGACCTGGCCTTCATGGACCAGGTGATCAGCTCGATGGTGGCTCCGGTGGATTGGCTGCTCGACAGCGATTTCCAACCCGCATGGAACGCCGGCCAGAAGCCCTAGACGGTGGCCGCCGTCTTGCGGTGATAGGTCAGGGCCAGGGCGATGCAGTGGCGTAGCGCCTCGGGGGATGGCGGCGCCTTGGCCGAGAAGATCAGCGCACGGCGGCCGTCGAACCGCAGCTCCGGGTAGAGGTGGCGATAGCTCTCCACCAGGCTGGTCTTGCAGTTCACATAGAGCGCATAGCCGTCAGCCGAGCCCTTCAGGGCGTCGATCCGGATCGTGGTCCCGGCTCCGGTCTCGGCGGTCAGGTAGGCCGGCTGCTTCCAGCGTAGCGCCTCGGTGAGCGCACCGACGCCCGGCGTGGCCGCGGCGGTCTCCAGGATAAGGGCGCGCAGGTCGAGCAGGGCCAGTTGGAGCGCCGGCGGGTAGGCGTCGAACACCGCGCGGACGGCCGGGTCCAGCGGCCGCGCCACGGCCCTATTTCAGCGACGCGCAGAACCGCTGGATGCGGCCGCAGGCGTCTTCCAGCTGGGCGTTGGAGGTCGCGTAGCTGATCCGGAAGTGCGGCGAGAGGCCGAAGGCCGCGCCGAACACCACCGAGACGCCCTCGGTCTCAAGCAGTTCCACGGCGAAGTCCTCGTCCGAGCCGATGGTCTTGCCGGACGCCGCGGTCTTGCCGATCAGCGCCTTCACCGACGGATAGACATAGAACGCGCCCTCCGGCGTCGGGCAGTGCATCCCCGTGGCCTGGTTCAACATCGAGACCACCAGATCGCGGCGGCTTTCGAACAGCTTGGCGTTGGGCTTGATGAAGTCCTGCGGCCCGTTCAGCGCCTCGACCGCCGCCCACTGGGAGATCGACGAGGGGTTGGACGTGGTCTGGCTCATCACCTTGGCCATCAGCTTGATCAGCGGCTCGGGCCCGGCCGCGTAGCCGATCCGCCAACCGGTCATGGCGTAGGCCTTGGAGACCCCATTCATGGTCAGGGTCCGCTCGTACAGAGCCGGCTCCACCTGGGCGATGGTCGAGAACTCGAAGTCGCCGAACACCAGGTGCTCGTACATGTCGTCGGTGAGGATCCAGACATGCGGATGGCGCAACAGCACGTCGGCCAGGGCCTTCAGTTCGGCCCGCGTATAGGCCGCGCCCGATGGGTTTGACGGCGAGTTCAGCAGCACCCAGCGGGTGCGCGGCGTGATCGCCTTTTCCAGGCCCTCGGCGTCCAGCTTGAAGCCGGTCTCCGCGCTGGTCGGCGCAGCCACCGGCTGGCCGCCGGCCAAAGCCACGATGTCCCAGTAGCTCACCCAATAGGGCGTCGGGATCACCACCTCGTCGCCCGGGTTCAGCGTGGCGATCATCGCGTTCCAGATCACCGGCTTGCCGCCGGGGGACACGTTCACCTGGGAGGTCTTGTAGGTCAGGCCGTTCTCGCGCGCGAACTTGCCGACGATGGCGTTCTTCAGCTCGGGGATGCCGTCGACGTTGGTATATTTGGTCTTGCCGTCGCGGATGGCCTTGATCGCGGCCTCCTTGATGTTGTCCGGCGTGTCGAAGTCGGGCTCGCCGGCGGCGAGGCTGATGATGTCGCGGCCGGCCGCTTTCAGCTCACGCCCTTTCTGGTCGGCCGCCAGCGTGGCGGACGGCTTGACGCGGGACAGCGCGGCGGACTGCAGAGACATCGGACTCCCGGGGGTTCTTTGGATTGAAGGAACGCCGGTGCGTTTAACCTAAGCCGCCCTCCGGGTGAACCCGGCTTGACCGCTTCGGCCTGATCGGCGACCTCAGGCCCATGCGCCGCCTCTTCCAGGTCCTCTCGAACATGGACGCCCAGGCGTGGCGGACGCTGGCGGTGTCCTTCGTCCTGTTCGGCGGGGTGGGGCTGGTCTTCCTGTTCGGCGCGCCGCTGATGGGGCTGAACGGCGAGCAGACGGTCGAGCAGTGGCTCATGGCCGTCCACGGTCCCTGGGCCCTTCCAGTGGCGGTGCTGGCCTTCGCCGCGCTGGCCTTCGTGGGCGTGCCGCAGATCATGCTGATCGCCGCCGCGGTGGTCGCCTTCGGCCCGGTGACCGGCTTCGCCTACAGCTGGATCGGCACCATGGCCTCGTCGATGGTCGGTTTCTATCTCGGCCGGGCCGCGGGCGCGAAGGTGCTGGAGCAGTTCTCCGGGGCCGGCGTGAAGCGGTTCATGGACCACATCGGCAAGAACGGCTTCCTGGCGAGCTTCATTGTGCGCCTGGTGCCTTCGGCGCCGTTCATCGTCATCAACATGGCGGCCGGGGTGACGCCCATGCGGGTGCTCGACTTCACGCTGGGCACCGCGCTCGGCATCGTGCCGAAGATCGTACTGACCGCCTTCGCCGGCAATTCGATCGTGCGGCTGATGAAGGGTCAGATCGGAAAGGACGCGCTGTGGCTGGTGGTGATCGCCGCGGCCTGGATCGCGCTGGGCTGGGGTGCGCGGAACTGGCTGCGCAGCCGCGAAAAAGCGGAGGGATGATGCTGAAGCTGTTCCACGCCTGGGGCTCGTGCTCGCTGGCCTCGCTCATCGCCCTGGAGGAGGCCGGGGCGCCCTACGAGGTCGCCCTGATGAACACCAAGGTCGGCGACCAGCGGAAGCCCGAGTATCTGGCGGTCAATCCCAAGAGCCGGGTGCCGGCTCTGGTTACCGAGCGCGGCGTGCTGACCGAGACCCCGGCGATCCTGGTCTGGATCGCCCAGACCTGGCCGGCGGCGAAGCTCGCCCCGCTCGACGATCCCTTCGCCTTCGCCCAGTGCCAGGCGTTCAACAGCTACCTCTGCGCCACCGTCCATGTGGCGCACGCCCACAAGCACCGCGGCTACCGCTGGGCCACCACCGAGGCTGCCTTCGCCGACATGACGGCCAAGGTCGCGGAGAACGAGATCGCCTGCTTCCGCTTGATCGAGGACGAGATGCTGCAGGGCGCCTGGGTGCTGGGCGAGGCCTTTTCGATCTGTGATGCGTATCTGTTCACGCTGGCCGGCTGGCTGGAGGGCGACGGGGTCGATATCGGCCGGTTTCCGAAGGTCGCGGCGCATTTCGAGCGCGTCGCCGCCCGGCCCGCCGCGCGCAAGGTTCTTGCTCTGGAAGCGGCCTGAGGTCGCATTTCGCGCAAGTTGGTTGCGCCAGGACGCCCCTTTCGGTAGAGGCTTGAGCGATGCGCACGCGCAACGACAGCCTGCTTCTTCTTTCGCTGGGGCTTAGCCGCCCCTGGGCGCCTCTTTAGGCTGCGCGTCTTCGCGGCCGGGCGTCTCAGGGGATTTCCCTTAGCCCGACCCCAACGAAACTCCCGCGAAGAGACCTCAGTCATGACCACCACCGCCAACGATTCCACCGCCCCGCGATCGGACGCCGATCGCGTCATCGTCTTCGACACCACCATGCGCGACGGCGAGCAGTCGCCCGGCGCCTCCATGTCGCTGGAAGAGAAGATCGAGCTTTCCAAGATCCTCGAGGAGATGAAGGTCGACGTCATCGAGGCCGGCTTCCCGATCGCCTCGAACGGCGACTTCGAGGCCGTCCGCCAGATCGCCGAGCTGGTCACCGAGAGCACCGTCTGCGGCCTGGCTCGCGCCGGCATGGCCGACATCGACCGCTGCGCCGAAGCCCTCAAGAAGGCCAAGCGCGGCCGTATCCACACCTTCCTGTCCACCAGCCCCAGCCACCGCGACCACATCCTGCATGCCTCGCAAGAGGACATCCTGGAGATGATCACCAAGTCGGTGGGCCACGCGCGCAACCTCTGCGATGACGTGGAATGGTCGGCCCAGGACGCCACGCGCACCGAGCAGGACTTCCTGCGCCGCTGCGTCGATGCCGCCATCAAGGCCGGCGCCACGACCATCAACCTGCCGGACACGGTGGGCTACTCCTACCCCAGCGAATACGCCGACATCTTCCGCGACATCCTCGAGCACGTGGACGGGGCCGACAGGATCGTGCTCTCGACCCACTGCCACAACGACCTGGGGCTGGCGGTCGCCAACTCGCTGGCCGGCGTGCAGGGCGGCGCGCGGCAGGTCGAGGTTGCGGTCAACGGCATCGGCGAGCGGGCCGGCAACGCCGCGCTCGAAGAGATCGTCATGGCGCTGAAGGTCCGAGGCGATGCCCTGGCCTTCCACACCGGCGTCGAGACCCAGCACATCACCCGGGCCAGCCGCTACGTCTCGGCGATCACCGGCTTTCCGGTGCAGTTCAACAAGGCGATCGTCGGCAAGAACGCCTTCGCCCACGAGAGCGGCATCCACCAGGACGGGATGCTGAAGGAC
>JBBQTP010000138.1:0-10582 GCA_038213205.1 Caulobacterales bacterium | reverse complement strand
ATCTTCGCCGCTTCCGGCGCGCGGGTCCGCGACCTGCCGATCCGGCCCAAGGCGGTGCTGGCGGCTATGAAGAAGGTCTGAGGCGGCAAATGTCTGGTCGTCATCCCCGGACAAGCCGGGGCAGGACGGTTGATATGAGCTATGGCTTGACGAGGGCGTCGTAGATCCAGGTGCGGTTCTTCCTTTGATAGTCCATGGCCAGCTCGCGGCTCTGGACCATGAACACCATGAAGAGGTCGTTCTTCGGATCGACCCAGAACTCGGTGCCGGCGATGCCCCACCAGCTGAACGTGCCGGCGCCCGGCCGCTGCAGCTTGTCGTCGGTGACCAGGGAGAAGCCGAGGCCGAAGCCCATGCCGGGGCCCGGGAAGAACAGGCCGGCCTTGCGGATGTCCGGCGTGGTCTCGTCCTGGCGCATGCGGGCGAGCGTCTCGGGCTTGAGGATCCGCACGCCCTTGTACTGGCCGTTGCCCTCCAGCATCAGGGCGAAGCGCAGGTAGTCCTCGGCGGTCGAGGAGATGCCGCCGCCGCCGGAGAGGTAGGGCGTGGGTTTGGCGTAGTCGTAGTAGACCCCGCCGCCACCGTCGGTGACCGCCTCGGCGAACCGTGCGCGCTTGGCTTCGGGCTGCCAGAAGGCGGTGTCGGTCATGCCCAGCGGGCCGGTGACGCGATCGTGGATCAGCACATCGAGCGGCTTGCCGCCGGCCACTTCGACGACCGCGCCCAGCACGTCGGTGGAGTGCGAGTAATACCAGGCCGTGCCCGGCTCGCTGCGTAGCGGCAGCTTGGCGATCAGCTTGGCGTATTCGCGCGCGGTCAGGTCGTTGCGGTTCTCGCCACCGGCGGCCCAGGCCTTGGAGATCGGAGTGTTGGGCTGGATGAAGCCGTAGATCAGGCCCGACGTGTGGCTCATCAGGTTGCGGACCAGCATCGGCTTGGTCGCGGGCGTGGTCGTGCCGTCCGGCTGCCAGACGACCAGGTTGGCGTACTCCGGCAGGTACTTGGAGACCGGCGCGTCGACGTCGAGCTTGCCTTCCTCGACAAGGGTCATGGCGGTGACCGAGACGATCGGCTTGGTCATGGAGAAGACGCGGAAGATGGTCTCTTCCGAGACCGGCGTGGTCTGGTGCGGACCCTGGACCCCGAAGCCCTCCTGGTAGGCAACCTTGCCGTGGCGGCCGATCATCAGATAAGCGCCGGCGATTTTGCCGGCCGCGACGTCGGCCTTGAGGCCCGCGGTCGCCACGGCCAGCTTGGCGGGATCGAAGCCCAGCGAGGCCGGATCGGCCCGGACGATCGAGGAAACCTTCGGATCGACGACCCCCTTCGGCGCGGCGACGGCTGACGCCGTGAGCCCCAACGCCAGCACGGCGGCCAAAGCCGTCCGCATGAGTGCACTGTGCATGATCTAAGTCCCTCCCGTTGCCGGAGTGATGGCGCCTTTCCGCGGGGAAGGGCAATGGGCGGCTGGCAATGCCGGCTTGGCCTCACGGCGCCTTTCGATCTATGCGAGGGCCCCGCCGACGATGGAGCTTCCGAATGACCGACGCCCTTGCGCCCACCTTGCACGACACCTTGGGCCAGGTGCGGGTGGTCAGTTCGGCGGACGGCCGTTCGATGATCGAATATCAGTGCGGCCCGCAGATGTGCCACTCCGGCGGGGTGGCGCAGGGCGGCTTCGTCTGCGGTTGGATCGACGCGGCCATGGCGCATGCCTCGCTGACCATCCAGCCGGACATGACCCCAATGTCGCTGGAACTGAAGGTCAGCTACTACGCCCCGGCCCGGCCGGGTCTGGTGACGGCCGAGGGTTGGATCGAGCGGCGCGGGCGGACCACCTGTTTCGCCGAGGGCCGGCTGCTCGGCCCGGCCGGCGAGGTGCTGGCCAAGGCGAGCTCGACGATCCGGCTGATCCCCCGCGACGTGGTCGAAGCCGGCGCCAAGCGGGCCCTGGGCTAGGGCTGATCGGCGTAGACCTTGACCAGCCGATAGAGGAAGTCGCGGCCCTCCATTAGTGACTTCACGCGCATGCTCTCGTTCAGGCCGTGGACGCCGTTGCCGTCGCGGTCGCTGAACAGGCCCGAGACACCGTAGGTCGGGATGCCCGCGTTGGTCAGGAATTGGCCGTCGGTGGCGCCGGTCTGCAGCACCGGGATCACCGGCACGCCCGGCCACATCTCGGCCGACAGCTTCTCGATCGGGACCATGATCTGGGGCGTCAGCGGCGGCGAGGTGACCGGCGCGCCGCGCACCTCCGGCATGGTCACGTGGACCTTCGGATTGTCGATGACCTTGACCAGCTGGGTCATCACCGTCTCGCCCGAAACGCCGGGGAAGATACGGCAGTTGATGTTGGCTCGCGCCCTTTGCGGCAGCGCGTTGGTGGCGTGGCCGGCCTCCAGCATGGTCGCCACGCAAGTGGTGCGCAGCATCGAGTGGAAGCCCTTGTCGCGCGACAGCAGCGCATTGGCCTGGGCGTCGTTCGGGTTGGCGACGATGGCGGTCATGGCCTTGCCGACCTCGCCGCCGGACACCGGGGCCATCTTCGTGAAGAAGGCGCGGTTGGCGTCGTTGAGCATCACCGGGAACTCGTACTGGCTGATCCGGTCGATGGCGCGGGCCAGGTGGTAGATGGCGTTGTCGGGGGTTGGCTGGGAGGAGTGGCCGCCGGGGTTGGTCACCTCGAGGCGGTAGTTCTGGCTCATCTTCTCGGCGGCCAGCACGGTGTGGACGACGGGCTTGCCATGTTCGTCCAGCAGGCCGCCGGCGCCTTCGTTGAGCGCGAAGGCCGCGTCGATCTGGTCGCGCCGGTTCTTGGAGAGCCACTCGGCGCCGTTGAACGCCCCGCTGGTTTCCTCGCCGCAGGTCAGCGCCATCTTGATCGTGTGTTTGGGCCGGTAGCCCTCCTTGCGGTAGCGCACCAGGGTGTCGACCCAGATGGACGCCTGGGCTTTGTCGTCGGAGGTCCCGCGACCGTAGAAGTAGCCGTTCTCCTCGACCAGGACGAAGGGATCGCGGGTCCAGTCCTCGCGCTTGGCCTCGACCACGTCGATGTGGGCGAGCAGCAGGATGGCCTTGGCCTTCGGATCCTTCCCCGGGTAGATCGCCACCAGGCCGCCTTCCTTCGGGTGGTCGGGCGCGGTGAACAGGGTGATGTCGCCGTCGGGGATGCCGGCGGCCTTCAGATGGGCTGCCATGCGCTCGGCGGCGACGGTGCAGCTGCCGACCGACAGCGAGGTGTTGGTCTCGACCAGCTCCTTGTAGAGGGCGCGGAACTGGACCTGGTCAGGCGTTTGCGCCTGCGCCGTGGAGGCAAGCAGCGCCGCGGCGGCGAGCCCGCTGAAAAGCTTCAACATGAGTGATCCCCGATAATCTTGGCCGGGACTATTTCAGCCGGCTGGGGGCGCGGCAAGCGCCGCCCGATTGCGAAGGGGTTTGCCCTGGCGGTCGGCCCGGTGCGAAAATAGCGGCTCAAGCGGGAGCAGACCTTTGCGTGACGGCGTCGAACAGACCTATCCGGACCATCCGCGGCCGAAGCTGAACTATCCGTTCGAGCACGGGCCGAAGGTGGGCGGCGAGGCGCTGGATGTGGCGCCGGGGATGAAGTGGCTGCGCATGCCGCTGGGCGGGGCGCTGGGCTTCATCAATGTCTGGGCGATCGATGAGGGAGACGCCGGCTGGGCGATCGCCGACACCGGCATGGGCGGGATCGCGACGCGCGACGCCTGGCGCGCGGCGTTCAACGGGGCGCTGGCCGGCAAGGGGGTCAGTCGGGTGTTCGTCACCCACATGCACCCCGACCACATCGGCATGAGCGGCTATCTGACGCGCAAGTTCGACGCCAAGCTGTGGATCACCCGGCTGGAGTTCATGACCTGCCGCTCGCTGGCCGCCGACACCGGACGCGAGGCGCCGGAGGACGCGGTGCGGTTCTTCCGGGCAGCGGGCTGGGACGAGGACGCGGTGGAGCACTACAAAGCCCGGTTCGGCGGGTTCGGGCGCGGGCTGCACGCCCTGCCTGACAGCTTCCACCGGCTGAACGACGGCGACGAGATCACCATCGGCGGCCATATGTGGCGCGTGGTGGTGGGCTCGGGCCACAGCCCCGAGCACGCCTGCCTCTATTGCCCCGACCTGAAGGTGATGATCAGCGGCGACCAGGTGCTGCCAAGAATTTCGTCCAACGTCTCGGTATTCCCCACCGAGCCGGACGGCGACCCGCTGACCGACTGGCTGACCTCGCTGGCGCGGATCAAGACCAAGATTCCCGACGACGTGCTGGTGCTGCCGGCCCACAACGATCCGTTCCACGGCCTGCATGCGCGGATCGACCACCTGATCAGCGGCCACGAGCGCGGCCTGGAGCGGCTGCTGAAGCTGCTCGCCGAGCCCAAGCGGGTGGTCGACGTCTTTCACGTGCTGTTCCGCCGAACCATCGACCAGAACCTCCTGGGCCTGGCGACCGGGGAAAGCCTCGCGCACCTGAACTGCCTGATGGCCCGCGGCCAGGCGGTGCGCACCCGCGACGAGCACGGCGTCGACTGGTATCGGGCCGCGGGCTAGACATCTACGCGACCGGATTTCAGAGGACGGACGATGACCGAGCATGTGCTGATCGAAAAGTCCGGCGGGGTGCTGACCCTGACGCTGAACCGGCCGGAGAAGAAGAATGCGCTGACGCGCGCCATGTACCAGGCCCTGGGCGACGCCATCGATCAGGCCAACGACGACAAGGATGTGCGCTGCGTCCTCATCCAGGCCAACGGCGACGCTTTCACCGCCGGCAACGACTTGGCCGACTTCGCGGCGGTGAACGCCGGCGACCCCAAGGTCGGGCGCATGCACGACACCGGCAATCCGCTGCTGATCGCGTTGGGCCGGGCGCAGAAACCGCTGGTGGCGGCGGTCACGGGTCGCGCGGTCGGCGTCGGCGTGACCATGCTGCTGCACTGCGACCTGGTGTTCGTCGCCGAAGACGCGCTGCTGACCACTCCGTTCGTCAATCTGGCGCTGCTGCCGGAGGCGGCCTCCTCGCTGCTGCTGCCAGCCAGGATCGGCCATGCGCGGGCGTTTTCGATGTTCGTGCTGGGCGAGGCCATCGACGGACGCACCGCCGCGGCCTGGGGGATCGCCAACATGGCCCTGCCGCGCGGCGAGGTGCAGGTCCGCGCTCTGGCCGGCGCCGAGGCTATCGCCGCCCGCCCGCCGACCTCGGTGGCGATCACCAAGCGGCTTATGCGCGACGCTCAGGCGATCGCCGCGCGGATGGCCGAGGAGGGTGGCTATTTCACCACCCAGCTTAAGTCGCCGGAAGCCAAAGAGGCCTTCGCCGCCTTCGCCGAAAAGCGCGCACCCGATTTCTCGAAGGTGACCTGAGATGCCGATCAACGCGGGGCTCGACCCCTATACCGACGCCGCGGTGCTGACCGCCGGCAAGGACCTCTCCGGCAAGACCGCCATCGTCACCGGCGGCGCCACCGGCATCGGCATCGAGACCGCCAAGGCTCTGGCCGCGGCGGGCGCCGAGGTGGTGATCGCCGTGCGCAAGCGCGACCTGGGCGAGGCCGCCGCCAAGGCGGTCAACGAGGCGGTGGACGCGGCGCGGGCCAGCGTCGGCATGGTCGACCTGGCGGACCTGGCATCGGTCAAGGCGTTCACCGCGGCGTGGGGCGGCAAGCCGCTCAACATGCTGATCAACAACGCCGGCGTGATGGCCTGTCCGCAGACCTACACCATCGACGATCTGGAGATGCAGATCGGCACCAACCACTTCGGCCACTTCGCACTCGGCGTCGGCCTGGCCCAGGCGCTGATGAATGGCGCGGCGCCGGGGCGCAGCGCACGCCTGGTCTCGCTCTCCTCCATCGGTCACGTGCGCAGCGCGATGGACTTCGACGATCCGAACTACCGCGCCCGCGCCTACGACAAGTGGGGCGCCTACGGCCAGTCGAAGACCGCGAACGCCCTTTTCGCCGTGGGTTTCCACAAGCGGTTCAAGGACCGGGGTGTCGCCGCCAATTCGGTGATGCCGGGCGGCATCATGACCCCGCTGCAGCGCCACCTGCCGCGCGAGGAGCAGATCGCCATGGGGTGGATCAGCGAGGACGGCGTGATCGCCCAGGGTTTCAAGACACCCGCCCAGGGCGCTTCGACCAGCGTCTGGGCCGCGGTCGGCGATGAGCTGGAAGGCGTCGGCGGGCTCTATCTGGAGAACCTGGCCGAGGCCGAGGCCTACCAGCCCGGCAACCGGTTTGGCGTCGCGCCGCACGCGCTGGACCCGGAGGCAGCGGAGAAGCTCTGGGCGCTATCGGAAGAGACCACGGGGGTGCGCGCTTGACCGTCAATGTCAGGGTCGCCTCGCCGGCCGACATCCCGCTGATCCTCGGATTTATCAAGGACCTGGCCGAGTATGAGCGGCTGCTGCACGAGGTCGAATGCACCGAGGCCGACATCCGGCGCGACCTGTTCGGCGAGAACCCGCGGGCCTTCTGCGACATCGCCGAGGCGGACGGCGTGCCGGTGGGCTTTGCGCTTTGGTTCTACAGCTATTCGACCTTCCGCGGTCGGGCGGGGATCTATCTGGAGGACCTGTTCGTGGCGCCGGGGGCGCGCGGGGTGGGCGCCGGCAAGGCGCTGCTGCGTCGGCTGGCGGAGCGCTGCGTCGAGGCCGATCTGGGCCGGCTGGAGTGGTCAGTGCTCGACTGGAACACGCCCTCGATCGAGTTCTACGACAGCCTCGGCGCGATGCGCAAAGAGGGCTGGACCGTGCGCCGTCTCTACGGGGAAGCCCTGGAGAACCTGGCGGCCTCATGAGTTCACCCCCGAAAACCGTGCTGAACGCCACGCCGGCGGAGGAGGCCGCGATCATCGCCGCCGTCCGCGCGGCTGAGGGGCATACGGTTGCCGGGCCCGAGCACGTGGACGGGATGCTGGCCCTGCTGGCCGACCCGAGGGTCAGCGACCCGATCTACGACATCCCCCGGCCGATCAACCGCGAGAACGTCGCGCGCTGGATTGCCGACAGCGAGGCGCAGCGCCAGCTCGGCCGCTGCCTGCTGACGGTCAATTTCGATGAGGCGGGCGAGGTGGCGGGCTATGCGCGGTTCAGCGTCTGGCCGGAACGGTCGTCAGGCGAGCTGGCGGGCGCGCGGCGCGCCGACCTGCAGAATTCCGGCAGCGGGCGCGATGGGGTGGCGCGCTCGATCGCCTGGATGTTCGAGGTGCTGAAGGTGCGGTTGATCGGCCTGACGGCGGCCCTGGACAACGTCCGCTCCGCCAAGGCCATCGACGGCGCGGGTTTCAAGCGCATGGGCGAGGTGGAGAGCGTCAAGCCGGACGGCGCGACGCGCAAGTCGCTCTACTGGGAACTGACCCGCGACGAATGGGTGCGCAGGCACCGGCTCTAGGTCGGCGGCCGCATCAGGGGGACGCGGCCGCCTGCCTGTCCGGCGGGTTGGGGGTTCGCCGGGGAGGGATCCTAGGCCCTGACGCGCTCTAGGGTCGGGCTTCAAGCACCATGTTGAAGGGGCCTTCCGTGGCCCGGCGAACGCGGGAGAAGCCGGCGCCCGTCAGCACTTCGGTCAGCTTGGCCTCGCCGGCCTGGGCGCCCAGCGCCTCGCCGACTTCCTGGTCCATGGAGGTTGGCACGCAGATCATCGTCGAAGCGTTGTAGTAGAGCCGGCTCACGGGGTTGCCGATGTTGTCGGCGGGTGTGTCGCCGGCGATCGGCTCGACCAGCATCCACGCGCCGTCCGGCTTCAACAGCTTGCGGATATGCGCCGCGCAGCCGCGCGGATCGCCCATGTCGTGCAGGCAGTCGAACATGGTGATCAGGTCGAAGTCGGCCTCGGCGATCGCTTTGGCCGGGACGCACTCGAAGCGGACGCGGCCGGAAAGGCCGTGGGCCTTGGCGTGGGCGTTGGCCTGTTCGATTGAGGGCGCGTGGAAGTCGTAGCCGACGAAGCTGGACTCCGGGAACGCCTCCGCCATCAGCAGGGTCGAGAAGCCCACGCCGCAGCCGATGTCGGCGACCTTCGCGCCGGCCTTCAGTTTCGGCAGGGCGCCTTCCAGCGATGGAAGCCAAGCCTGCACGATGCTGTTGACGTAGCCCGGCCGGAAGAAGGCGCCGACCGCGCAGAACAGGCAGGCATTGCTCTCGCCCCAGGCGACACCCTTGCCGGTCTTGAAGGCCTCCTCGACCTTTGACTGGCCCTCGATCATCGAGGCGGCCAGATCGAAGGCGCCCTCCAGGTAGACCGGGCTGTCCTTCACGCAAAACACCATGGCCTGTTCGGGCGAGAGGCTGACGCGGTTCGAGGCGGCGTCGTGGCTGATGTAGCCATTGGCCGCCTGGGCGTAGGCCCACTCGCGCACATAGCGTTCGCTCAGGCCGGTGCGCAGGGCGAGCTCGGCCGGCGTCGCCGCACCATCACGATGCAGCGCGTCGAACAGGCCGAGCCGGAAGCCGATGCGCACCGTCGGCACGCTGTAGGCGCCGCCGAGGTCGCCGAGCATCTTGCCCACCAGGGCGCCCAGCTTGTCGTTGTCGATATCGCTCATGGTCAGGGTCTTTCGTTTCGGGGAAAGCGGTCCGCCCTCGGAGCAGGCGCGCCCAGGGTTGATGCCAGAGTCTCGTGCCGATATGGGTCGGTCGACCGACTGACAGCGTGTGTCGGCTCTGCGAGCGGAGTGAAGAATGGCCACGGAGGACAGATTGGCTGCGCCTGGACCCGCAGGTGCGCCCATCTGGTTGCGGCTGCTGGAGGCGGCCGAGCTGTGCCTGCTGCGTGACGGCTATGCCGCGCTCTCGACCCGCGCCGTGGCCGAGGCCGCCCAGACACCGCTCAGCCAGATCCATTATCACTTCGGCTCCAAGCAGGGCCTGGTGCTGGCGCTGCTGGAACACCAAAGCGGGAAGTTGCTGTCACGACAGGCGGTGACCCTTGGGCAGGACGCACCGGTCTCGGCACGCTGGCTGCAGGCCTGCGATCATCTGGATGAGGACCTGGCCAGCGGCTATGCCCGCGTGCTGCAGGAAATCATCGCGGCGGGGTTCAGCGATGCCAAGGTGGCGGCCGCGGCGCGGCAGGTGCTCAACGGCTGGTTCGTGCTGCTGACCCAGTTGGGCGCCGACGTCCGCGCCGCGCTTGGGGGACTGAACTCCGTCGGTAGCGCCGAGGTGGGATGCCTGGTGGGCCTTGCCTTCCTGGGAGCTGAATCGATGATCCTGATCGACATGGACTTGCCGATCCGCGGTGCGCTTCGCGCGGTGGGTCAGGCCTTGGCGGAGGTCGAACAGCACCGAGGGAGCGCCGCCCCATTGGCGGTTCCTCTTCCAAATCGTCGTTCCCGGCCCCCACGTGGCGGCTAGCGGCCCGCCCCGGGGGCGCCGGGAAATGACAACTGACGTTTAAGCCGGGGCCTTCGCCGGCTGGGCGCCCGCCATCGGTGCACGGTTCAGGTCGAAGAACTTGGGGGCCATCTTCGGCACGGCTTCCGACAGGATGGTGGCCACCGTCCAGCTTTCGCCCTCCGGCTTGGAGCAGGTCTCGATGGGCCGGGGTTGCGAGTAGAGGATGATGTTCTCGCCTGACGAGCCGAAGATCTGACCCGACACATTGGCCGCGGCCGGGGTGACCATGGCGACGGAGAAGCGGGCCGGCTGGTCGGCGCGGACCTTCTCGGCCATCACCGCACGGCGGGCCGCGGCGGCCTCGTCCTTGATCGGCACCGACTGGGTCATCCGCGTCCAGGCGACGGGCGCCAGGCAGTTGGAGCGCACGTTGTTGCGCGCGCCTTCCATGGCGATGATCCTCGAGAGGCCCGCGATGCCCATCTTGGCCGCGCCGTAGTTGGCCTGGCCGATGTTGCCGAACAGGCCCGACGTGGACGTGAAGAACATGTAGGCGCCGTCGTTCTGTTCGCGGAACAGCTCGATCGTGGCGCGGGCCACGTTGAACGAGCCGCGCATATGGACGGCGATCACCGAGTCCCACTCGGCTTCGGTCATCTTGTGGAACATCACGTCGCGCAGGATACCCGCCGGATTGATCACGGCGTGCAGGCCGCCGAAGCTCTTCTTGGCCTGCTCGACCATGCCGTAGACGGCGTCCAGGTCGGTGACGCTGTCGGAGTTGGAGACCGCCTCGCCGCCGGCGGCGCGGATTTCCGCGGCGACAGCCTCGGCCGGGCCGGCAGAGCCTTCGTCCTCGCCCTTCAGGCTGCCGCCCAGGTCGTTGACGACGACCTTCGCGCCTTCCTGTGCGGCGATCAGCGCGCAGTCGCGCCCGATGCCGTTGCCGCCGCCTGTAACCAGGACCACCTTGCCGTCTAACGCGCCCATCTGAATGTCTCCCTTTAGATAATGGAGGCACAGTTATTCGAGGCGGTCGGCCTTGCGCAAGGCGGGAAACAGCCCGGCCCAGACGCCGGTGACGATCAGGGCGCCCACGCCGCCGAACAGGGCCGCGCCGACCGGACCCAGGAACCTGGCCACCACGCCGCTCTCGAACTCGCCGAGCTCGTTGGAGGCGCCGATGAACACCGAGGAGACCGCGGCGACCCGGCCGCGCATGGCGTCGGG
>JBBQTP010000137.1:0-10662 GCA_038213205.1 Caulobacterales bacterium | reverse complement strand
GTACTGGTCCGGCGTGGTCGGCGCGCGCCTGCTGCTGGCCTCGGCGCTGATCGTTCACGTGCAGATCCTTCCGACCTCGCTCGCGGGCCGGGCCGCCTGGATCGGCCTGGGGATGGTGCATGTCGCCGGCCAGGGGTCGATCGCCTGGGCCATGGGGCGGCTGCCGACCTCGCTGGCCTCGGTGGTGGTGCTGGTCCAACCGGTGGTGGCGACCTACGCCGGCTTCGCGCTGTTCGGCGAGGCGCTGGGGCCGCTGCAGGCGGCCGGCGCGGCGGTAGCCTTGACCGGTGTGGTCCTGGCCCAGTGGGCCTCGCGCCCCGGCGTTACGGCTCAGCCCGGCTAGAGGCTCCAGGCCAGCCGCGCCGCCTCGATGGCGGCCAGCTTGGCGTAGAACGGCGACCAGTCGTCGGCCTCGGCGATCGCGGCCCACAGCGCCTCGATCTCGTCCACCAGCAGCTCCTCCGGCTCACCCCGCGCGAAGTAGGGATCGGCCAGCCGCTCGGGCCGCTCGGGCGTGAACTCGGCCAGCAGCTTGCGGAACTCGGCGAAGCCTTCCTGGGCGTAGAGATCGGCGCGCACGCCAGCCGTGGCGCGCGCTGCATCACCGCAGAACCAGTCGAAGAAGAACGGCTCCCAGCGCAGCCGCTCGCCGCCTTCTGCGAAGGCCATGAACATCGCCTGGACCAGGGCCGCGTCCGCCTCGGCCCCGCGCGGCTGCACGCCGAGCCGGGCCAGCATGGCGGCGGTGAGCTCGGCGCGGTAGGCGGTCCCGAATTTGTTCAGCTGCTCGACCAAGGCTTCGGTCTCAGCGGTCAGGCTGAGCACCCCGGCCAGCTGTTGCAGATTCCAGAACACCGCCTCGGGCTGGCGGCCGAAGCTGTAGAGCCCGGCTGAGTCGAAATAGGCGGCGGTGAAGTTGGGGTCGTTGTGCGGCAGGAAGCGGTAGGGGCCGTAGTCGAAGCTCTCGCCCGACAGGTTCATGTTGTCGGTGTTGAGCACCCCGTGGACGAAGCCGGCGGCCATCCAGCGCGCGGTGAGCCGGGCCGAGCGGGCGACCACCGCACCCAGGAGGGCGACCGGCCGGTCGTTGGCGCTTTCCAACTCCGGGTAGTAGGTGGCGATCACATGGTTGGTCAGCGTCGTGATCCGATCCGGGCGCTCGACGAAGGCGTGGCGCTGGAAGCTGCCGAACCGGATGTGGCCGTGGCTGAGTCGGACCAGCACCGCCGAGCGGGTCGGGCTCGGCTCATCGCCGCGCTCCAGCGCTTCGCCGGTCTCGATCAGCGAGAACGAGCGCGAGGTCGGCACGCCCAGCGCCTCCAGCATGGCGGTGGCCAGGACCTCCCGCATGCCGCCCTTCAGCGTCAGCCGCCCGTCGCCGGAGCGTGACCATGGAGTTCGGCCGGAGCCTTTGGTCCCAAGGTCCAGCAGGCGGTCCGTTCCGACCTCGCGCATCTGGGCGAAGGTGAAGCCGCGGCCGTCGCCGATCTCGGGGTTGTAAACCCGGAACTGGTGGCCGTGATAGCGCTGGGCCAACGGCGGATCGATGTTGCCAGGGAGCGGCTCGAAGCGGCCGAAGTGGGCGATCCATTCAGCGTCGGTGAAGGTGTCCAGGCCGACAGTGGCCGCGGCCCGGTCGTTGCGGAATCTGAGGATGGTCTGCGGGAACACCTCGGCGTGGACCGGATCGGCGAACTCCGGCCCCAGATCGGGAAACCGCGGGTCGGGGCGATAGGCGGGCGAGACTGGCATGGCGCTCAGTCGATCCGCTTCGCGCCGGGGCCGAGGGAGATGCGGACCTCATCCATGGCCAGCGGCCGGGTCCGCGCATCAGCCGTCAGCATCGCCGTCACAGGCCGGCCGGTTGCCCGCTCGGTGACCTGGGCGGTGGGCCCATCTGGCGAAGGCGCCCAACGCTCGCGCCATTGGCCGAGCGTCAGCAGCGCCGGGACCAGGTCCCAGCCCTTCTCGGTCAGGTGATATTCGAGGCGGCGGCGCTGGCCGGGCTCGGCGTAGGCTTGGCGTTCCAGCAGACCGGCGGCGGTCATCGCCTTCAGCCGCACGCTGAGCACGCCGCGCCCGCAGCCCAGGGCCCGGGCGAAGTCGTCGAAGCGGGTCAGGCCGTAGATCGCCTCGCGCAGGACCTTCAGCGTCCAGCCGTCGCCGACCTCATCGAGCGCGCCGCGGATCGAGCAGTTGTCCAGGTCGTAGAGGAAGCGCGGATGCAGGCTCGGCCTCGTCGAAAGCTGAGTCCGAATCTAGCATTCAGCGGATGGCGGCGCTAGCCGATCCGCGTACCCATCGCGCCGTCCACCGGCAGGATGGCGCCGGAGATGAAACGGGCGTCGTCGCTGGCCAGGAACAGGGCGGCGTGTGCGGTGTCCCAGCCGTCACCCATCTTGCCGCGCAGGGGCACGCGGGCGTCGCGCTCGGCGCGGACCTCGGAAGTCGGCCGCCCGCTCGCCGCCGCGATGCCGCTGACCGCCATGGGGGTGTCCATGTAGCCCATCTCGATGGCGTTGCAGCGCACGCCGTAGCGGGCGTTCGACTGGGCGACCGAGGTGGTCAGCCGGTTCACCCCGGCCTTGGAGACCTCATAGGCCAGCTGGATGCCGCCGGCCCGCGCAGCCAGGGAGGAGATGTTGACGATGGCGCCAGCGCCCTGTTCGCGCATCACCGGCAAGGCCGCCTTGATGGTCAGCCACATGCCCTTGAGATTGACAGACAGGATGCGATCGAACGCGCCTTCCTCCAGCCGGTGGGCTGGGGCGTCGCCGCCACCGATCCCGACATTGTTGATCAGGATATCGAGCCGGCCGAGCCTCGCCTTGGCCTCCTCCACGATCCTCACACAATCGGCGGCCTTGACGATGTCGCCGGCCATCGACGAGGCCTCTCCGCCCGCCTCGACGATCATCAGGGCGGTCTCCTCGGCGCGCTCGGCGACCCGGTCGACGCAGAGCACGCGGCCGCCCTCGCGGGCGAACAGGATCGCCATGGCCCGGCCGTTGCCGATGGTCTCGCCAGGCGTCTGGCCCGCCCCCACCACGACCACCGCCTTGCCGTCCACGCGTCCCGCCATGGTCAGTAGCCTTTCAGGTCCGGATCGAGCGTCTGCCCCTCGTCGAGCTGCACCCCGAAGGTGTTCAGGAACATCGAGACCTGGGTGTACTGGCCGACTGTGAACACGGCATCCATGCACTGCTTGTCAGTGAAATGGGCCTTGAGCTCGGCCCAGGTGGGGTCGGTGACGAACTGGTCGGCGTGCAGTTCGTCGCTCATCTTGATCAACGCCGCATCGGCCGCGCTCCAGCCGGCGCCGGCGCCGGTCTTGATGTTGCTGATCTCGTCGGTGGTGAGGCCGGCCTGCAGGCCGATGCGGGTGTGCTGGGTGAACTCATAGCCGGACTTGCAGAGGTAACCGGTGCGCAGGATGACGATCTCCCGCTCACGCGCCGGCAGCGCGTTGCGGCGAGACAGCACATAGCCGCCCCAGGCGTTGAACCGGGTCAGCGCCTTGGGGGCGCGGGCGAGGGTGCGGAAGATGTTGAGCACCGGGCCCGGCCGCATCGGTTCCAGCGCCTCGGCCTGTTCCGGGGTCAGCTCGGCGTCGCTCAGCGGCGCGTAACGGGGCTTGGTCAGTCGCATCTCAACCCTCCATGCGCCTCTGGAGGACGCCAGCTTCGGGATACCTTAGCGGCGGACGCGCGGCCATGCTAACCGAAGCCATGGCCAAGCGGATCACGCTCGATTTTCTACGCACCGAGAGCGCGTCGGGGGCGATCCTGGCCGCCGCGGCGCTGCTGGCCATCGTGCTCGCCAACTCGCCCTGGTCGAGCTTCTACTTCGGCTTCATCGAGGCGCCCTTCACCCTGCAAGTGGGCGACTTCGCCGAGACCCACAGCGTGCTCGACTGGGTCAAGAAAGGGCTGATGGCGATCTTCTTTTTCGTGGTCGGCCTGGAGATCAAGTTCGAGATCGTCAAGGGCGAGCTAGCCAATCCGCGGCGCCTGGCCCTTCCGGTGCTGGCGGCGTTGGGCGGCATGGTCGGCCCGGCGCTGGTCTACCTGGCGCTCAATACAGGCGCCGGCGGCGAGCCGCAGGGCTGGCCGGTGCCGGTCGCCACCGACATCGCCTTCGCCTTGGCCGCCCTGGCTGTGGCCGGGCCGCGCTTGCCGCCGACGCTCAGGATCTTCCTGCTGACCCTGGCCATCGTCGATGACCTGGGCGCGGTGGGTCTGATCGGGGCGCTGTTCACCCACAACATCCACCTGGCCGCGGCGGGCGAGGCCCTGGTGGTGCTGACCCTGATGGCGCTGATGGGTCGCTGGCGCCAGGCACCCTACCTGTTCTACGCGATCGGCTTCCTGCTGGTCTGGGGCTTCACGCTGAAGTCCGGCATCTCGCCTGCGGTGGCCGGCGTCGCGGCGGCGGCGACCATTCCGCTGGGCGCTCGCAAGGCGGGCCGGCCCGGTATGCTTGAGGATTTCATGGAGGGGCTCCACCCCTATGTGGCCTTCCTGATCCTGCCCCTGTTCGCCTTCACGGCGGCGGGGTTCTCGCTGAAGGGCCTGGGGCTGTCCGACATCGCCGGCCCCGTGGCCCTGGGCGTTATCGCCGGTCTGGTGATCGGCAAGCCGATCGGCGTGTTCGGTGCGGCCAGCCTAGTGATCGGCCTGAAGCTGGCGCGCCGGCCTACCGGCATGAAGTGGGTCGAACTGCTCGGCCTCTCGATGCTCTGCGGCGTGGGCTTCACCATGAGCCTCTATATCGGCCAGCTGGCCTTCCCGGGCGCCGACGCTTCGGATCAGGCGCAGGTGAGGCTAGGCGTGATCGCCGGCTCGCTGATCTCGACGCTCACCGGAATGTCCGTGCTGGCCTGGGCCCAGGCGCGTCGGCCGCGCGAGCCGGGCGCCGCCTAGGGTCTCAGATAAGACCGAGGCTAGGCCAGCGCCACCTTCAGGGCCTGAGCGGCCTCCGCGGCGGCGGCCGGCACCGCCGGTGACACATCACCCATGATGTAGAAGTCGTGGACCATGGCTGGATAGTGGAGGTGCTCGGCCTTCGCCCCGGCGGCGTTCAGCGCCGCGGCGTAGTCCCGGCCCTCGTCCTGCAGCGGATCGAAGCCGGCGGTGACCACCAGGGCGGGCGGCGCGCCCCTCAGGTCACGGCCGGCGAGCATGGCGCGGTGCGCCTGCGGGTGATCGTTCGCCGCCAGCGATTTCTCGAACCACTCCAGCGCGGCGCGGGTCAGCACCGGGCCGTCGAGTTCTTTGCGCGACTGGGTCTCCTCCAGCGGCCAGATGCCGGGATAGAGCAGCAGTTGGAAGGCCAGCCGGCGCGCCGGGTCGCCCACCAGGTCGAGGGAGATCGAGGCGGCCAGATTGCCGCCGGCGCTGTCGCCGCCGACCGCGATCCGAGCCGGGTCCGCGCTCAGTTCCGCGGCGTGATCGAAAGCCCACTTCGTGGCCGCGAGCGCATCGTCATGACCGGCCGGGAACGGGTACTCGGGGGCCAGGCGGTAGTCCACTGCCAGCACCCGGCAGCCGGCGCTCTCAGCCAACCGACGGCAATGGCCATCGTGAGTCTCCAGGTCGCCGATCACGAAGCCGCCGCCGTGGAAATAGACCAGCAGGCCGGAGGGATTGGTCGCGCCGGCCGGGGTGTAGAGCCTGGCCGGGACCGGACCCGCCGCGCCGCCGACGTTCAGGTCGCGCGCCTCGACGTCCTGGGGCGCGCCGAGGTTCTGGCTCTGCCGCTGCAAGCGGTAGCCCATGCGCACCATGGCCGGCGGGATAGCGTCCCGCGACGGCTGCGGCGCGGCGGCCATCGCCTTGGCTTGTTCGTCCAGCATGGCCTTCAGGCCGGCGTCCATCTCGGGCATGGCGGGTCTCCAGATATGAAAAAAGGGCCGCCTTGCGGGCGACCCCTTGATCTTAAGTCAGCGGGCCTATTCCGCGGCTTGCTTCGGCGCGTAGCCGAGCACCGCCTTGGTTTCCAGGAACTCGTGGAAAGCGAAGTCGCCCCACTCGCGCCCGTTGCCGCTCATCTTGTAGCCGCCGAACGGGGCCATCAGGTCACCACCGCCGCCGTTGATCGACACCTGGCCGGCGCGCAGGCGAGACGCCACCTTGCGGGCCTTCTCCAGGTCGCCGGACTGGACGTAGGCTGCCAAGCCGTACTCGGTGTCGTTGCCGATATCGATGGCCTGGTCGAGGTTGTCATAGCCGAGGATCGACAGCACCGGACCGAAGATCTCCTCCTTGGCGATGGTCATGTCGTTGGTCACGTTGGCAAAGACCGTGGGCTTCACATAGTAGCCCTTGTCGAGGCCCTCAGGACGACCCGTCCCGCCGATCACCAACGTGGCGCCTTCGTCGATGCCCTTCTGGATCAGGCCCTGGATCTTGTCGAACTGCAGCTTGGAGACCACGGGGCCGAGCGCGCTGTTGCCGTTCGGGTCACCGACGGTGACCTGGCTGGCAGCTTCGCGGGCGACGGTGATGGCCTCGTCCATGCGGGTCTTCGGCACCAGCATGCGCGAGGGCGCGTTACAGCTCTGGCCTGAGTTCGGCATCATCGCGCCGACGCCGCGGGCCACGCCCTTGGCAAACGCGTCGTCATCGAGGACGATGTTCGGGCTCTTGCCGCCCAGCTCCTGGGCCACACGCTTGACGGTCGGCGCTGCGGCCTTGGCCACCTCGATGCCCGCTCGAGTGGAGCCGGTGAAGGAGACCATGTCCACGTCCGGGTGGCTGGACATCGCCGCGCCCACTGTCGGGCCGTCGCCCTGGATCATGTTGAACACGCCGGCCGGCACGCCGGCCGCATCCATGATCTCGGCAAAGATCTGACCGGAGAACGGGGCCACTTCCGAAGGCTTCAGCACCATGGTGCAGCCGGTGGCGATGGCCGGGGCCACCTTGCAGACGATCTGGTTCAGCGGCCAGTTCCAGGGCGTGATGAACGCGCAGACACCGATCGGCTCTTTGACGATCATCGTCGGGCCGCGATCATCCTCGAACTTGAAGGTCTTCAGGACCTCGATAGCCGTGGACAGGTGGCCCATGCCGATCGGCACCTGCGCGCGCTGCGCCAGCGAGGCCGGAGCGCCCATTTCTTCGGTGACGGCCGTGGCCAGGTCGCCAAAGCGCTTCTGGTACTCGGCCAGGATACGGCCGAGCACTTCCAGGCGCTCTTCGCGGCTGGTCTGCGACCACGTTTGGAAAGCTTGCTTGGCGGCCTTGACCGCCTTGTCGACGTCGGCGGCGGAGCCCATGGAAATCTTGCCGGCGACCGCTTCGGTGGCGGGGTTCTCGACGTCTAGGGTCTTCGCCGTGACCGGATCGACCCACCTACCGTCGATGTAGAACTTCAGGTACTCGCGCATGGGCGTCCTCCCGGGATCGTTCGTTTAACGCAGGGGCCAGGCGGAAGGGTCCCGCCCGGCTTCAGCCCCCATTTTAGTGATCGGCGGTAAGGGGGGAAGCCAGATTCCCTGATTCCCCCGAATGACGTAGCGTCACCCTGTAAGATCCGCGCGGCCCGCGCCGCGCTTGCCGTGAGGGGCCGGCCTCGCTAAAGCCGGGGTATCGAACTCCTGGAGCCTTCCATGGTCGCCATCGGCGTCATCCTCGTCTTCCTGGTCGTCATCGGCGCGCTCAACATCAAAGACTTCGGCCGGCTCGACTGAGCCTGCTGGAGGGCGCTCAAATGACTGAGCCCCTGAATGGCTGAAAAGGGCTGCGCCCTGATCACCGGCGGCGCGCGCCGGATCGGTCGCGCCCTGGTGGCGGCCGCCGCCGACGCCGGCTACGACGTCGCCATCCATGTCCGCCACGTCGACGATGAAGCCGAGGCCGCCGCCGCCGAGGTGCGCGCGCGCCGCCGCAAGTCGGCGATCGTCACCTGCGACCTGCGCAAGGAATCCGAGACCGTGGCGCTGGTCGGCCAGGCCGAGGCCGAGCTCGGCCCGGTCACGCTGCTGGTCAACTGCGCCAGCGTCTTCGAGGAAGACGCATTCGAGGACATGAACCGCGCCTCCTGGGACGTCCATATCGAGACCAACCTGCGCGCGCCGCTGGTGCTGTCCCAGGTGTTCGCGCGGCGCCTGCCGGCCGGGCGCGAGGGCCTGATCGTCAACCTGCTGGATCAGCGGGTGCTCAATCCCGGGCCGGAGTTCTTCTCTTACAGCCTGTCGAAGTCCGCGCTCTGGGACGCGACGCGGATGCTGGCCCAGGCGCTGGCGCCGCGCATCCGCGTGAACGGCATCGGCCCTGGCCCGACGCTGCCCAACCCCTACCAGGACCAGGCGGGCTTCGACGCGGAGGCCGCCGCCACTCCACTCGGCAAGCCGGTAAGGCCGCAGGAGATCGCCCAGGCCCTGCGCTACCTGATCGACGCCCCCTCGGTGACCGGCCAGATCATCGCCGTCGACGCCGGCCAGCACCTGTTGCGAAAGGGCGGATGAGCATGGCCGGGCCATCTAAGGTGGGGCAGGGGCGCACCGCCATGACCAAGGTGTTCGTCACCGGCCTGAAGGTGCAGGCTGAGATCGGTGTCTACCGCCACGAGATCGGCCGCGTGCAGCCGTTGGTCGTCGACGTCGAGCTCGACGTGCCGACCGCCGGCGCCGACCGGCTGTCGGAGACCCTCAACTACGAGACCATCCTGGTCGCCGCCCGCGCGATCGCCGGGGCCGGGCACATCGACCTGGTGGAGACCTTCGCCCAGCGGCTGGCCCAGGCCTGCCTGGCCGACGACCGGGTCACCAAGGCCCGCGTGCGGGTGGAAAAACCTCTCGCCTTGGCGCCGGACGCCGTGGCCGCGGGCGTGGAGATCACAGTCGTCCGCGACTGAAACCTTACGAAAGCTTATCTGGCGCGGCGGCGTGGTTGCGGCATGATCGACCCCTCACGGGAGATGCCCGCCATGACCTCTGGCGTCGAATATCAAGCTACCGAGGACCGCGCCCTGCCGGCAGTGGTCTATGCGCTCTACATCCTGGGCCTGTTCCACGGCCTGACGCTGATCATCGGCCTGATCATGGCCTATGTGCTGCGCGGCAACGCAGGCCCCGCGAACGGCAGCCACTACACCTACCTGATCCGCACCTTCTGGATCTCGCTGATCTGGTGGGGGATCGGCGGGGCGATCGTACTGGTCGGCATCCCGCTCAGCCTGGTGCTGATCGGCATTCCGATGGTGTGGGCCGGCGGCGTGATCTGCTTCTTCGCCTGGCTATGGGCGCTGGTCCGCTGCATCATCGGCGCGGTCCGGCTGGCCGAAGGCGCGCCGATCGCCCGGCCCTACGGCTTCACGGTCTGAGCCGAGCCCTCCCCTCGCGGGGAGGGCGCTGCCCTAGGCGGCTACCAGTTGCCTGCGCACCATCTTGGCGTAGTCGTCGGCCAGGCTGAGCGAGATGTTGCCGGGGGTGAAGTTGTACTCCCCGATCTGCGACACCGGCGTCACCTCGGCCGCGCTGCCGGTCACGAAGCACTCGGAGAACCCCGACAGCTCCTCGGGCAGGATGTGGCGCTCGATCACCTCGAAGCCCTTGGCCTGGGCGAGCTTGATCACCGACTGGCGCGTGATGCCGTTCAGGAAGCAGTCCGGCGTCGGGGTGTGGATCACCCCGTCCTTGATGAAGAACACGTTGGAACCCGTGCTCTCCGCCAAGTAGCCGCGGTAGTCGAGCATCATGGCGTCGGTGTAGCCGTCCTTCTCCGCCGCATGCTTGGAGATGGTGCAGATCATGTAGAGGCCGCTGGCCTTGGCATGAACCGGCTCGGTCTCCGGCGACGGTCGCTTGTACTTGGCCCAGCACATGCGGATGCCCTTGGCCTTGGCCTCGGGCGTGAAGTAGCTCGGCCAGTCCCAGCAGGCGATCGCCACGTGGATCTTGGTGTTCTGGGCCGAGACCCCGATCATCTCCGAACCGCGCCAGGCGATCGGGCGGATGTAGGCGTCGGTCAGGCCGTTCTTGGCGCAGGTGTCCTTGCAGGCCTGATCGATCTGGGCCACCGTGAACGGGATTTCAAAGTCCAGGATTTCGGCGGACTGGAACAGACGCTCGGTATGCGCGGTCAGCTCGTAGATCTCACCCCCATACATCCGCTCGCCCTCGAACACCGCCGAGGCGTAGTGGAGGCCGTGCGTCAGTACGTGCACCGTCGCCTCGCGCCAGGGCACGAACTGGCCGTCCAGCCAGATCCATCCATCGCGGTCGTCGAAGGGAACGAGAGACATGAGAGGGTGACCTCCTTTCGTAAGGTTCCTCTAGAACCCCTCGCAGGCGGCCCCGTCAAACAAAATGGGGGCTGGCGGTGAACGCACCACCCCGCGCGCGGCACCTGCTGATCGTCGACGACGACGACCGGATTCGCGAGCTCCTGAAGGAATATCTGGCCCGCGCAGGTTTCCGCGTCACCGCCGCGGCGGCTGGCGCGCCGGCCCGCAAGCTGATCGGCACGCTGGACTTCGACCTCGCCGTCTTCGACGTGATGATGCCCGGCGAGGACGGCCTTTCCCTAACCCGGTGGCTGCGCGAGCAGAAGCCGCCCGCCGGCCGCACCCCGGTCCTGATGCTCACCGCCAAGGGCGAGCCGGGCGACCGGATCGAGGGTCTGAGGCTGGGCGCCGACGATTACCTGGCCAAGCCCT
>JBBQTP010000136.1:0-10685 GCA_038213205.1 Caulobacterales bacterium | reverse complement strand
ACTACCTCATGGGCCGCCCCGCCACGCCCAAGGGCGGCGCCTGGGAGATGGCGCTCAGCTACTGGAAGACCTTCTTCACCGACGACGACGCCGTCTTCGACCGCGAGATCGTGCTGGACGCCGCCCAGATCGCCCCCACCGTGACCTGGGGCACCAGCCCCGAGGACGTGGTGGCGGTGACCGGAAATGTTCCGGCTCCCGAGAGTTTCGACACCCCGGGCAAGCGGGCCTCGGCGGTCCGCGCCCTGGAATACATGGGTCTCGCCGCCGGACAGCCGATCACCGCGGCCAAGGTCGACGTGGTGTTCATCGGTTCCTGCACCAACAGCCGGATCGAGGATCTGCGTTCCGCGGCGAAGATCGTTGAGGGTCGCACCGTCGCGCCCCACGTCCGCGCCATGGTCGTCCCCGGCTCCGGCCTGGTCCGAGCCCAGGCCGAGGACGAGGGCCTCGACGCCATCTTCCTGGACGCCGGCTTCGAGTGGCGCGAGCCGGGCTGCTCCATGTGCCTGGCCATGAACCCCGACAAGGTGCCGCCCGGCCAGCGCTGCGCGTCGACCTCCAACCGCAACTTCGAGGGCCGCCAGGGCCGCGCCGGCCGCACCCATCTGATGAGCCCGGTGATGGCCGCCGCCGCCGCCATCGCGGGACACATCGCCGACGTGCGAGACTTCCTGTGAGCCCGCGTCTGGACCATGTGACCATCGCCGTCCGCGACGTCGACGCCGCGACCAACGCTTACCGCCGCCTGCTCGTCGTCGAGCCCGACCTGGAACCCGGCGGCGGCGCGAAGCGGGCCTGGTTCCGCTTCCCCAACATGGCGCTGGAAGTCATCGGTCCGGATGGCGAAGGCGCCGCGGGCGACCGCGTCCGTGCTTGGCTCGACGCCAACGGCGAGGGCATGTGGATTCTGGCCTTCGCCGCGCATGACCTTGAGGCGGTGGCCAAACTCAGCGAGCGCCGCGGCCTCAAGGTCTCCGAGCGCACGCCCCGCGCCGTCCTGCTCGACCCCGCCGGCCTGGCCGGCCTGCAGGTGCTGTTCTTCGACGGCCCCGCCCCGCCCGCCAAGGCGACCGGCCCCATCGCCGGCCTCGACCACGTGGTGGTCCGGACCCCCAACGCCGACCGCGCGGTGGCCAACTTCGGTGGCCGGCTCGGCCTCGACCTGCGCCTCGATCGTTCCAACGAAGGCTGGGGCGTGCGGCAGCTGTTCTTCAAGGCCGGCGAGGCCGTGGTCGAGTTCGGCGCCAGCCTGAAGACCCCCGTCTCGGACGGGCCCGACAGCTTCGGCGGCCTCGCCTGGCGCGTGCCCGATCCGGTCGCCGCCCAGGCCGCCATGGCCGCCGCCGGCTTCAACGTCTCGGAGGTCCGCGCCGGCCGCAAGCCCGGCACCCACGTCTTCACCGTGCGCGACGCCCCGGCCGGCGTGCCGACCCTGATGCTCTCCGCCGAACCCCAATCCGCCGACAACGCGACCGAGACCGCCTGATGGACGCCTTTACCCGCCTGGACGCCAAGGTCGTTCCGCTGCCCCTGGCCAACATCGACACCGACCAGATCATCCCCAAGCAGTTCCTCAAGACCGTCGAGCGCGAAGGCCTGGCCAAGGGCCTGTTCTACGACCTGCGTTTCGACGGCGACGGCAAGCTGAAGCCGGACTTCGTGCTGAACCGGCCGGAATACAAAGGCGCCGGCGTGCTGGTGGCCGGCGACAACTTCGGCTGCGGCTCGTCGCGCGAACACGCCCCGTGGGCGCTGATGGACTTCGGCATCAAGTGCGTGATCTCCACCAGCTTCGCCGACATCTTCTATTCCAACTGCTTTCAGAACGGCCTGCTGCCCGTGGTGCTGAACGCCGACGAGGTCCAGGCGCTGATGGAGGAGGCCAAGGGCGGCAACCACCTGGTCACCGTCGACCTGGAGACCCAGACCGTGGTCTCGCCGTCCGGCCGCACCTTCACCTTCGAGGTCGACGCCCAGCGCAAGGACAAGATGCTGCGCGGCCTCGACCCGATCGGCGAGACCCTGATCGCCGCGCCGGACATCGACCTCTATGAGATGAAGCAGGCGCTCGCCAAGCCCTGGCTCGAAGACGCATGACGCTGATAATCGCCGGCACGGTGCGCGTCCCGCCGCAGAACCTGGCCGGCCTCAAGCCGCACATGCTGGCCATGCTCACCGCCAGCCGGGCTGAAGACGGTTGCTACGAATATGCCTACGCCGAGGATGTGGCCGAGCCCGGCCTGATCCGGGTCTACGAGGCCTGGCGCGACCAGGCGGCCCTCGACGCCCACTTCAAGACCGCGCACATGGCGGCCTGGCGCGCCGCCTGGCCGGGCTTCGGGGTATCCGACCGCAAGCTGTTCGCCTACGAAACCGCCTCCGAACGTCCGCTCTAAACCGAGACCGCGATGACCGACCTGCTCCTCCTGCCCGGCGACGGGATCGGACCCGAAGTGACCGCCCAGGCGCGCCGCGTGGCTGAGGCGATCGCGCCTGACCTCTCGATCGCCGAGGCGCCGTTCGGCGGCATCAGCTTCGACCAGCTCGGCACGCCACTCTCCGACGACACCCTCGCCGCCGCCAAGGCCGCCAAGGCCGTGCTGATGGGCGCCGTCGGTGGCCCGAAGTGGAAGGATGCCCCGCGCGACAAGCGCCCGGAGGCCGGCCTGCTGTCCCTGCGCACCGGCATGGCGGTGTTCGCCAACCTGCGCCCGGCGATCTGCTTCCAGCCGCTGGCCAACGCCTCGTCGCTGAAGCGCGAGCTGGTCGAAGGCCTCGACCTGATGATCGTCCGCGAACTGACCGGCGGGGTCTATTTCGGCCAACCCAGGTTCATCGAGGATCTGCCCGGCGGCGGCCGCCGCGCCGTCGACACCCAGGTCTACACCACCGCCGAGATCGAGCGCGTCGCCCGCGTCGCCTTCGAACTGGCCCGTGGACGCCGCAACAAGGTGTCCAGCGCCGAGAAATCCAACGTCATGGAAACCGGGCTGTTGTGGCGGGAGGTCGTCACCGACCTTCACAAACGCGCCTACGCTGACGTCGAGCTGGAGCACATCCTGGCCGACAACGCCGCCATGCAGATCGTGAAGAACCCCAAGCAGTTCGACGTCATGGTCACCGACAACCTGTTCGGCGACATCCTGTCGGACGCCGCGGCCCAGCTCACCGGCTCGCTCGGAATGTTGCCGTCGGCGGCGCTCGGGGTCGCGGGAACGCCCGGCCTCTACGAGCCGATCCACGGGTCGGCGCCCGACATCGCCGGCAAGGGCGTCGCCAACCCCCTGGCCTCGATCCTCAGCTTCGAGATGGCGCTGCGCTGGTCGCTTGGCCGCGCCGACCTCGCCGACAAGCTCTACGCCGCGGTCGGCGCGGCCCTCGAAAAAGGCGCCCGCACGCCGGACCTCGGCGGCAAGCTCACCACCGTCCAGATGGGCGACGCGGTCCTGGCCGAGCTTTAGGTTTCGGGCAGATTTTTTGGACTTCGGCGACGGCTGAGCGTAGAGTGAACAAAGCAAGAACTATTGTGCTCTTTCACAAGTGACTTTCACGCTCGCTCCAAAATAATGCTCGTCATCCCCGGGCCTGTCCCGGGGACCCATAAACGCAAGCGCAGCAAGCACGTCTGCAGCGGCGGTGTTTATGGATGGCCGGGACGAGCCCGGCCATGACGGTAATGGGGGGGGGGTGGAGATAGGCCTTGAGCGCCGAGCGCCCTACGCCGCCGCCATCGCCTTCAGTCCCCGCGCTTTCGCCTCGGCGGCCGAGTAGTAGACCAGCCCATCGCCCCAATCGTGGGTCACCGCGTCGGCCGGCGGCTTCGCATCCTCGCCGCAGAGGAACGTCAGCTCCTGCCCGGTCAGCATGCCCCAGCGCGCGAACGCCTCGGCCGGCGTCGGGTCGGGCCGCGGATCGGCGGTCGCGCCCGGCAGGGCGGCCTCCAGTCCGGCTACATATTCCTCGTAGCCGACCCAGCCGGCCACGGTGCGCTCCCCGCCCGGGCCGCGGAAAATCACCGTCGGCAGGGCGTAGCGGTCGTGGCCCTCGGAGTGCTTCAGCTCGCCGTTCATCGGGCTGTCGTGCTTCAAGTGGCGCACGTAGTCGTTGGGCAGCCTCGTCTCCTGCCAGTCGGCCTTGTAGGCCGCGGCGACCTCCGGCCGCGCCTGGTCGGCGCGCCAGCGGGCGTGATCCAGCCCGGCCACGCCGAGCGTCGCGGCATCGAACTCGTCGGCCGTCTGCGGCCCGATCCCGTCGACGAAGATCCGCTCGCGGAACCGGCGCAGCACCGCGTCGGCCACGTCCTGGCCCTGCAGTTCCACCGCCTTCACCGCCGCGCCCAGCGGATCGGTCGACTGCAGCATCAGGTGCATCGGGTTCGGATAGGGCATGCCGGTCAGATTCCAGACCCGCTTCCAGTAAGCCCGCATTGGCTCCGCCGCGCTGACCCGATCCCAGTCGTCCTTGCTGCGCGCGGCGTTGCCGACCAACCCGCCCATGACCTTGCGCCAGGCGATGTGATGGCCGTGCCGCCAGTCCAGCCGGCGCAACAGCGGCTCGGCGCCCCAGGCGGTGGAGCAGACGGCGTCTGTGTATTCGACGGCTTCGACGCGTTCCATGATGGGCTCCCCAGTTTCCCGGAGCCACCGTCCCGCCGCCGCGCGCCCGTGGCAAGCTGGAGTTTCAGCCGCCCCTAAAGCTTAAGTCGCCAGGTTTCGCCTGTCTCGTCATGGCCGAAGTCGTCGTGGACCCAGGTCTCTTCGAGCTCGAATCCCGTCCCCGCATAGATCCGCCGCGCCGCCAGCAGCACCGCGTGGGTCCAGAGCACGATCTCGCTGTAGCCCGCCGCCCGCGCAAAGCTGATGCATTCCTCCACCAGCTTGCGGCCCAGCCCGGTCCCGCGCGCCGCCGGCTCCAGCATCAGCAGGCGCAGCCGCGCGGCCTGCGGTTGGTCCGGCTCCTTGACCAGGAACACGCTGCCCAGCCGCTCTCCGGCCCGTTCGGCGATCCAGCAGTGTTCCCTGGCCGGATCGTAGCTGTCCAGGAAGTCGGCGCAGATCCGCGCCGTCAGGCTCTCGATGCCGGCGCCCCAGCCGTATTCCTGGCCGTAGAGAACGGCGTGGCGCTCGGTCACCCAGCCCATGTCGCCCGGCCCGTGCGCCCGCAGCACGATCGGCGCCGGCGCGGCGTCACGTCGGCCCAGCAGGGCCTCGACCGTCTCCACGGAGTCCACCAGCCGGCCGCGCTCATCGGCTGACAGGCCCTCGATCAGGTCCTCGACCACGGCGGCGGAGCGCAGGTTGAAGCCGGCGAACATCTTGCCGCCCTGCGGCGTCAGCGACAGGCGGATGCTGCGTCCGTCGGTGTCGGACCGCGCACGCGCCACCAGGCCGTCGCGCTCCAGCTTGCCGACGATGCGGCTGAGGTAGCCGGCGTCAAGGCCGACGATCTCGCCGATGGCCTTGGGCGTCGGCGCGTCGCCCGTGGCGATCTCGTAGAGCACACGCCCCTCGGCCACGCTGTAGGGCGTGCCCAGGTAGCCCTTGTCGAGTACGCCGATGGCCGCCGTGTAGAAGCGGTTGAAACGGCGCACCGCGGCGACCGGGCTTTGCATGGACGGACCTCCTGGCGGCCAGGAGGAGGTAGTTAGTTGACGGAGTCAACCAGATTGCGACTCAACACCGAGCGCGCCGCCGCAACGGTGCGGGCCACATCGGCGTCGGATGTCCGGAAATTGCAGACGCTGATCCGCATGCAGCGGCGGCCCTGCCAGGTGACCCCACCGAAGAACGCCTCACCGGTGGCGTTGATCGCCGCGATCACCTCGTCGGTGCGCCGGTCGTGATCGGCGTCGCTGGCGCCCGCCTTTGGCGACAGGAAGCGCACGAGCCCCTGGTTGAGACCGCCCGACACCACGAACTCAGCGCCCGGCAACGCGCCGATGCCTTCGATGATCGCCGTGGCGTGGCGGCAGGTGCGGTCGATCAGGTCGGCCAGCCCCTCGCGGCCGAGCTCGCGCAGGGCGGCATAGACCGCGAAGCCGCGGCCGCGCCGGGAGAAGTCCGGGTTCCAGTCGATGGCGTCGCGCGCGTCGCCGGCCGGCAGGTAGCTGGTCGAGACGGTCATGGCCGCGCGGTGCGCCTCGGCGTCGCGGACGAATGCCATGCCAGAGTCGTAGGGCACGTTCAGGTACTTGTGCCCGTCGGTGGTCCAGCTGTCGCAGAGCTCCAGGCCCACCACCTTGTCGCGGTGCGCCGGGCTGGCCTTGGACCACAGGCCGAAGGCGCCGTCCACATGGGTCCAGGCCCCGGCCGCGCGGGCCATGGGCGCCAGCGCCGCGAAGGGGTCGAAGCCACCGGTGTTCAGCTCGCCGGCCTGCAGCACGACGATGGTCGGCGCCGAACTCTGCGCCAGGGCGGCCTGCAGCACCGCCGGCGTCACCGCGCCCGCCTCATCCACCGCCAGCGGCTGGATGGCGTCGAGCCCGATGCCCACGAAGCGCAGGGCGCGGTCGACCGTGGTGTGGCGCTCGGCGTTGGCCAGCACGCGGATCGGCGGCGCGCCGGCCAGGCCCTTTTGCTCCACGTCCCAGCTGCGGGCGTCCAGCAGGGCGTGGCGGGCGGCCGCCAGGCAGGTCATGTGCGCCATCTGCGCGCCGGTGGTGAACCCGACGCCGGTGTCGGGGCTGAAGTCGAAGATCTCGCGCAGCCAGCCCGCGGCGACCTCCTCGACCACCGACAGGGCAGGCGCGCAGGCGTGGACGCCGGCATTCTGATCCCAGGCGGTGGTCAGCCAGTCGGCGCCCATCGCCGCCGGCATCGCGCCGCCGATCACCCAACCGAAGAACCGGCCGCTCTGCGAGCCGAGGATGCCGCCGGCCGTGTCCGCCACGAGGTCGTCGATCACCTGGGTCGCCGCCACACCGCGCTCGGCCAGCGGCCGGGCAAGCCTTGCGCGCATCTGCGCCACCGACGCCGTCGTGGCGACCGAGCGCGTGTCGAGGCCGTCGAGCCAGGCGAAGGCGTGCTGGGCGGCGCGTTCCAGCGCGCTGCGGTCGGGGACATGGGTCGGCATGGAGTACTCCTGACGCCGGAAAAGGCCGGGACGGGCCGAGGAAGTCAATCGGCCGTCCGTCCGGCTTTCCTGGCTGATCGGCCAGTTGCCAAGGGCGCCGGCTCGTGGTCCCTCAGGGCCATCGGCTGAGACGCTGCGGGAGGCAAGACATGGCCCACTGGCTCGTGAAATCGGAGCCCAACAAATACAGCTTCGAGGACCTGCAGCGGGACGGCAAGACCGTCTGGGATGGCGTGCGCAACAACACCGCGGCCCTGCACCTGAAGGCCATGAAGGTCGGCGACGAGACGCTCTTCTATCATTCGCAGGAGGGCCTCGACGTGGTCGGCGTCGCCAAGGTGGTCCGCGAAGCGTTCATCGATCCCTCCGATCCCGCGGGCAGGTTCGTGGCCGTGGAGCTGGCGCCGGTGCGCGCGCTGAAGACCCCGGTCACCCTCGCCCAGATGAAGGCCGAGCCCGCACTCGCCAACATGGCCATGCTGCGCTTGTTCCGCCTGTCGGTCTCGCCGGTTACGGACGCCGAATGGGCGACGATCCTGAAGATGGCGGGCGGATAGCCGCGGCTGCGGGCGAACGCGGTTGTTCCACCGCATAGGGCGTGTAACGTCGGGCGGCTTTGGGGAGATTGCCAAGATGACGAAGCTTGAACGCGCCGCGACGCGCGATGTCCGCACGCCGATCATGGAGAGCTGCCGTTGGGATGCTCTGACGATCCGGTCCGACGACATCGTCATCGCCACCTACCCCAAGGTCGGCACCACCTGGACCCAGCGCATCGTCGACCTGCTGGTCTTCCAGGACCCGGCGCCGCGCCCGATCATGGACACCGCCGTCTGGCTCGACTCGCGGATCTTTTCCTCGGCTGAAGACGATCTCGCCACCCTGGAGGCTCAGGAGCACCGGCGGTTCATCAAGAGCCACCTGCCCTTCGACGCGCTGCCCATCTACGACACGGTCAAATACATCCACGTCGCCCGCGACGGCCGCGACGCCTTCCTGTCGTGGCACAATCATGTGCGGGGCTTCACGACCGAGACCAAGATGAAGGTCGGCGGCATCATTATGGGCGATCCGGCGCTGCGGTTCATGATGGCCGGCGGTCCGCCGCCGGAAACGCCGGAGGATCCGCAGGTGTTCTTCCAGACCTGGATCGCCGAGGCCGAGGCCGAGCCGGCGACAGGGCCCGGCGCCAACCTCTCTTACTTCGATTACGAGAACACCTACTGGGCCGAGCGCGGCCGCGAGAACCTGCTGTTCGTGCACTACAACGACCTCAAGGCCGACCTGGCCGGCGAGATGGCGCGCATCTCGACGTTCCTGGAGATCGACACGCCGGCCGAGCGGCTGCCGGCGCTGGCCGCCGCCGCGACCTTCGACGCCATGTCCGCTAACGGCGATGCCCTGCTGCCGAAGATCGCCGAACACTTCGACCTCGGCGCCAAGCGCTTCCTCAACAAGGGCACGAACGGCCGCTGGCGCGATGTCCTGACCGACGCCGACCTGGCGCGGTACGACGCGGTGTTCCGGCGCAAGGTCTCGCCGGCCTGCGCCGACTGGCTGGAGCACGGCCGCCGGGGCGCCGGCGACCCGCGGACAACGGCCGACTGAGCGCCTAGGCCTCGATCGTCATCTGGGTCTGGGTGACCAGGGCCATCAGCTTGCCCTCATCGTTGGTGATCCGGGTTTGCCAGACGCTGGAGCGGCGGCCGACGTGCAGCGGCGTCGCCTCGCCAGTCACCGTCGAGCCCACCGGTGCGCCGCGGAAGAAGTTGGTCTTGCTCTCCAGGGTGGTGGTGCGTGTGCCGGGCGCGAGGTTCAGCACCCCGCCAACCGCGCCCAGCGCGTCGGCAAAGGCCATATAGGCGCCGCCGTGCAGTATGCCCCCGGACGTGCAGAGGTCCTCCCGGACCATCATGCGGCCAACGATCCGGGTCTTCTCGCGGACGGTCAGCTCTACGCCCATAAGGTCGGAAAAGGGCATGCCGGTGCGGGTGGGTTGCGCCTGGGCCATGTGGGTTCCATTTCTCACCGTGGATGGGGTTGCGAAACCCGAGCCTAGCGGCCATTTCAACCCTTCTGCAAAGCCTACAAGTGACGCTCGCCTTGCTTGAAAAGGTCTCAAGGCGTAGGGGACGCACCCTCAAGACTGGGAGATTTGCCATGGGTTACCGGGTGGCCGTCGTCGGCGCCACGGGCAACGTGGGCCGTGAGATGCTGAACATCCTGGAGGAAGTGAACTTCCCCGTGGAGAAGATTCACGCGATCGCGTCGCGCAAATCCATCGGCGTCGAAGTCAGTTTCGGCGACAAGGTCATCAAGTGCGAGGACATCGCGCAGTTCGATTTCTCGACCGTCGACATCGTGCTGATGAGCGTCTCGGGCGACTTCTCCCGCGAATGGTCGCCGAAGATCGGGGCCATGGGCGCGATCGTTATCGACAACTCCTCGGCCTTCCGGATGGACCCTGACGTGCCGCTGGTCGTGCCGGAAGTGAACCCCGACGACGTCGAGTGGGCGGACAAGAAGAATATCATCGCCAACCCGAACTGCTCGACCGCCCAGCTCGTCGTGGCCCTGAAGCCGCTGCACGACCGGGCGCGGATCAAGCGGGTGGTGGTCTCGACCTACCAGTCGGTCTCCGGGGCCGGCAAGGAAGGCATGGACGAGCTGTTCGACCAGACGAAGAACGTCTTCGTGCTCGGCGCCACGCCGCCCAAGACCTTTCCCAAGCAGATCGCGTTCAACGTCATCCCCTTCATCGGCGCCTTCAAGGACGACGGCTACACCGACGAAGAGCAGAAGATGTGGAACGAGACCCACAAGATCCTGGACCCCGACATCGCGCTCACCGTGACCTGCGTGCGCGTGCCGGTGATGGTCGGCCACTCCGAGGCCGTGAACATCGAGTTCCACGAGCATCTGGACGAGGACGAGGCGCGCGACATCCTGCGCGAGAGCCCCGGCCTGATCGTCATCGATAAGCGCGAGCCCACCGGCTACATGACGCCGAAGGAAGCGCAGGGCGAGTTCCCGGTCTTCGTCAGCCGCATCCGCAACGACCCGACCGTCGAGAACGGGCTGAACATGTGGGTGGTGGCGGACAACCTGCGAAAAGGCGCCGCCCTCAACGCCGTGCAGATCGCCGAGCTCCTCCATGAGCGCGGCCTGATCCGCCAGAAGGCCCTCGCCTAGCGCCATGGCTCAGTCGGCGCCGGGCGGCGAACCCCGCCCTCGAAGATGAGCGGCGGGCCGCTCATCTTCGAGAGAATGTAAGAAATTGACCACTTCCAACACCGTGCCGGCAGCCGCTTCGGTTGGAAGTGGTCAGGCGTTGGCCGCGGGCGTTGGCTGCTACCTCCTCTGGGGATTTCTGCCGCTGGTCTTCCAGGCCATGGAGCGGCTGGGCGTCTCGCCGTGGGAGATCCTCTCCAACCGCACGGTCTGGGCCGTCCCTATCGCGCTGGCTTTCGTGCTCATCGCGCGCCAGGGCGGCGAGGTTATGCGCGCGATCCGCACGCCACGAACCATGGCCGCGCTCACGCTCTCGGCCCTGCTGATCGCGTCGAACTGGGCGATCTACATCTGGGCAGTGAACTCGGGCCGGGTGCTGG
>JBBQTP010000135.1:0-10745 GCA_038213205.1 Caulobacterales bacterium | reverse complement strand
CAAGGTCTTGTCCTTGTCCGAGAGCACCGGCTCGCTGTCGAGCGGCCAGGCGATGCCGAGGTCCGGATCATTCCAGATCAGTCCACCCTCAAGCTGCGGGGCATAGTCGCCGTCGACCTTGTAGAAGAGCTCGGTGTCGTCGGTCAGGGTGACGTAGCCGTGGGCGAAGCCGCGCGGCACCCAGAGCTGCTCGCCGGTCTCGGCGGTCAGCGTGGCGCCGACCCATTGGCCGCGGGTGGGTGAGCCGGGACGGATATCGACGGCCACATCGAAGATCGCGCCCTTCAGCACCCGGACCAGCTTGCCCTGGGCGTGCGGCGCCTTCTGAAAATGCAGGCCGCGCAGGGTCCCCTTCTTCGCGTTGAAGGCCTGGTTGTCCTGCACGAAGGCGGTGTCGACGCCGTGGGCCAGCAGGGCCTTGCGGCTCCAGGTCTCGGCGAACCAGCCACGCGCATCGCCATGGCGTTTCGGCGTGATATGCAGGACCTCGGCGAGGGCGAGCGGCGTGATCGTCGTCATGTGGGCCTGTGCGTGTGGGAGAGACCCTTCGGATGGCGCGTGGCGGCGCGAATGGCAAGCCCTACCGGGCATCGGGGGGGGCATCGAGGCAGCGCCAAGTCAGCGTCGTGGTGGTGGTCTATGAGTCCGGGCCGACGCTGGCCGATTGCCTGGCGGCGCTCCGCGCCCAGACCTTCGCCGGCTACGAGCTGATCCTCGTTGACAATGCCTCCAGCGACCGCACGGCCCAGGCGGCGGCCGCAGCCGACCCTTCGATCCGGCTGATCGAGAACGGCTCGAACCTGGGCTTCGCCGCGGCGGTGAACCAGGGGGCGAAGGTAGCGACAGGCCGCTGGCTGGCGCTGCTCAACCCCGACGCCTTCGCCGCGCCGAGCTGGCTCGAGCGCCTGGTCGCGGCGGCCGAGGCCAACCCTGACGTTCACGCCTTCGCCTCGCGCCAGCTGATGGCCGACGATCCGGGCAAGCTCGACGGGCTGGGCGATGTCATGGCGCTGGCCGGCTTCCCGTTTCGGGGTGGCTACACCCATCCCGATCCGGGCCCGATCGCGCCAGGCTGGGTGTTCTCGGCTTGCGGCGGGGCGATGCTGATCGACCGGGCGCTGTTCCTGGGGATCGGCGGCTTGGACGAGCGGCTGTTCTGCTATTGCGAAGACGTCGACCTGGGCTACCGGCTGCGGCTGATCGGCGAGCCGACCCTGCTGGTCCCGGATGCGGTGGTCCGCCACGTGGGCTCGGCGTCGAGCGGTGGGCGGCGCAGCGACTTCGCCGCCTTCCACGGGACGCGCAACCGCTTCTGGGTGTTCGTGAAAGACACCCCGCCGGTGCTGTTCTGGCTGACCCTGCCGCTGCATATCCTGGCGACGGTGGTGCTGTTCGCCCGGCATGCGACGGCCGGCGAGCTGAAGGCGCCGATGCGCGGCCTGATCGCGGGACTCCGCGGAATCCGCATTGCGCTGGAAGCGCGGCGTGAGGTTCAGGCGACGCGCACCGTGGGCTCGTGGGCGATCGCGCGCGCCATGACCTGGAACCCGCTCGACCTGTTCCTGCGACGGACTTTCATTCAGCAGAAGCAGCCCACTCCACCAGGCGGCGCATGAAAGCCTGGCCGCGTTCGAGCTGGGAGATCTCTACATATTCGTCGGGCTGGTGGGCTTGTTCGATGGAGCCCGGCCCGCAGAGCACGGTGGAGAACCCGGCCGCCTGGAACTGGCCGGCCTCGGCGCCGTAGGAGACCACCCGGGGCGGGCCGTTGTCGCCGGCGAAGCGCCGGGCGAAGGTCTCCGCCAGGCCGTCGGGTTCCGGCGCAAAGGGCGGGGTGGCCGCGTAGCCCTTGACCACCACCCCGGCGTCTGGCGAGCGGGCGTTCAGCGCCGCATCGAGCGCCGCAGCCTCGGCCATAAAGGGCTCCAGGATTACATCAGCGTCGAGGCCGGGCGGGCAGCGCAGGTCGAAGATGAACTTGCACTCGCGGGCCAGGATATTGCCGGCGGTGCCGCCGTGGATCGTGCCGATGGTAAGCGTCGCGCCCCGGGGAATGAACGGCGAGGCCGGGTCGCCGTCGCGCTCCAGCTTGTCGGCCAGGCCGACCAGCGAGGCCATCAAGCGCACCGCCTCGACATTGGCCGAAACGCCCAGGTGGGTCTGGCTGGAGTGGGCCTCGTGGCCGCTGACCGCCACGGTGTAGTAGTTGATCCCCTTGTGGCCGTTGACCGCGACCATGTCTGTGGGCTCGCCGACCACGACGAAGGCCGGCTTGGGCAGCTCACGGCCGATCAGGTCGATCAGCAGGGGCGCGCCCAGGCAGCCGATCTCCTCGTCGTAGGAGAAGGCCAGGTGCACCGGCTTCTTGGGCCGCGCGGCGATCAGGTCGGGCACAGTCGCCAGCGCCAGGGCCAGGAAGCCCTTCATGTCGCAAGTGCCCCGCCCGTACAGCCGCCCGTCGCGCTCGGCGAGGGTCCAGGGGTCCGAGGTCCACGCCTGACCGTCCACCGGCACCACGTCGGTGTGACCTGACAGCACAGCGCCGCCCTCGATGGATGGGCCGATGGTGGCCAGCAGATTGGTCTTCGACCCGTCGGCGTTGGGCGCGCGGCGGTGCGGCACCCTGTGGCCGTCGAGATAGGCCTCGACCCACTCGATCAGGGCCAGGTTGGAATGGCGCGAGGTGGTGTCGAAACCCACCAGGGTCTGAAGGATGTCGCGTGTGGCGGCCAGTTCGCTCATCGCCAAGCCATAGACCCGGCCATTCATTGCTCAAAGGGGCTGACCCTGGCTACATGCCGCCAACAACATAAGAACACGCTGGGAGTGAACCGATGGTGGACGCCGTTCTGGAGCCGGGGACGGCTGCCCCATCCGAGCCGCGCTTCGCGCCGGTCAGCGCCAGCTACGGGCGTTATGCCCTGGGCCTGCTGGTGGCCATCTACACGGTCAATTTCCTCGACCGGCAGATCATCACCACCATCGGCGAGAGCATCAAGAACGACCTGCACCTCACCGACAGCCAGATGGGGGCGTTGGGCGGCATCTTCTTCGCGGCGGTCTACACCATCCTCGGCATTCCGATAGCGCGCGTGTCCGACAAAGCCAACCGGCCGTGGGTGATGACCATTTCGCTGGCGCTGTGGAGCGGCTTCACGGTGCTGTCCGGCGTCGCCAAGACCTACGGCGTGCTGGCCATTTCCCGTGCCGGGGTCGGCATCGGCGAGGCGGGATGCTCGCCGACTGCCCACTCCCTGCTCGCCGACTATTTCCCGCCGAACAAGCGGGCGACCGCGCTCGCCATCTACTCGATGGGCATCTCGATCGGCACGCTCCTGGGGATGGCGATCGGCGGCATCGTGGCCGAGCACTACGGCTGGCGGAACGCCTTCTTCGTGGCCGGCGCGCCGGGGCTGGTGTTCGCTGTGCTGGCGATCTTCACCCTGCGCGAGCCGCGCAACCAGCTGAGCCGCGACGCCCAGGCGGCCGCCAACGCCTCCAGCCACATTCCGCTCCTGATGGTGTTCTCGACGCTGGAGCAGCGGCCGACGTTCTGGCTGTTTGCGCTCGGCGGCGCGCTGACCTCCTTCGTCAGCTACGCCCACGGCCAGTTCATGACGCCGTTCTTCCTGCGCAACCACGCCCATGAGCTGACCGTGCTCGCCGGCCAGTTCGGCATGGCGCCCGCGCCCGGCAAACCGCCGCTGGGGTTCATCAGCCTGGCGCTGGGCCTGGGCGCCGGGTTCGGCGGGGCGTTCGGGTCCTGGCTAGGCGGGGTGCTGGCCGACAGGCTGGGCGCCAAGGACGTGCGCAACTATGCGCTGTTCCCGCTGCTGGTGCCCTTCGTCAGCATTCCAATCTTCTGGTACGTCGCCGGCACGGACAACATGATGCTGGCGCTGGTCCTGCTGCTGATCCCCAACATCGGGGTCGGCGCCTGGTGGGGCCCGGTTTACGGCGGGGTGCAGACCATGGCCCCGCCGGCCATGCGGGCGCTCTCGGCTGCGGTGCTGCTGTTCGTGATCAACATGATCGGCCTCGGTGGCGGCCCGACCGCGTTCGGGATGACCACCGACGCCATGACCAACCACTACCTGCTGGGGACCGGCCTCGACATTCAGGCCTGCAAGGCCGCGGCGGGCGCTGCCAAGGCGACCTGCGCCGCGGCTTCTGCGCACGGCATCAAGACGACGGTCTATCTGTCGACGGCGATCATCCCGCTGGCCATGTTGTGCTTCTTCGCAAGCCGCTGGACGATCAAGGAGGACGTGGCCGCCGCCGACGCCATGCCGGCCAAGCCGATGCCGACCAGCCGGTTGGCGGCCTATCTGTTTGTGGCCGGCGCCTTACCCGGCGCCGCGCTCGCCAACGCCTCGGCGATGTTCTTCAAGACCCAGCCGCCGATGTTCTGGCTGCAGGGACTGGCGGCCGGCGGGCTGATCGGCGTCATCGTGGCGCTGATGGTGGTCGGCGCGAGCCGCAAGGCGGCCTGACCGAAGCCATGGCCGACCCGTCTGCGATTATCGTACGTCCGGCGCGCCGCGAGGACGTCGCTGCCATCGTGGCCCTGCTTGCCGACGACGGCCTGGGCGCCGGGCGCGAGGTGGTGAGCGATCCGCCGCTGTCGGCCTATTTCGAGGCGTTCGACAAGCTGGCCGCCAATCCGCGCAGCCTGCTGGCCGCCGCCGAGGATTCAGACGGGATGGTGGTGGGGACCCTGCAGCTGACCTTCATCCCGGGCCTGTCGAACCAGGGCGCGGAGCTGTCGCTGATCTCCGCCGTGCGGATTTCCTCAGGCCTGCGCGGTCGCGGACTTGGCCAGCAGATGATGCACTGGGCGATGGACGAGGCGCGTCGCCGCGGTTGCCGGCACATGGAGCTGTTCAGCCACTCGAGCCGCGTGGACGCGCACCGGTTCTATGAACGGCTGGGCTTCGCGCTCAGCCATGCCGGGATGCGGCGCGAACTCTAGCCCTGCCCGACGCCGCCGGGGCCGGCCAGGAAATCGATCAGCTCGATCTTGAAGATCAGCGCCGCGCCGCCGGGGATATCGCCGTTGCCGGCGCCCTCGTCGCCGTAGCCGAGCTCCGAGGGGACATAGATCATCCAGACGTCGCCGGGGCGCATCATCGGGATGATCTCCTGCCACGCCTTGACCAGGCCCTTCAGCGGCATGGCCGCAGGCTGGCCGCGCTCATAGGAGCTATCGAAGACCTTGCCGTTGGTCAGCGTGCCTTCGTAGTTGACCTTCACCTCGTCGCCCATGTGCGGCTTGGAGCCCGTCGCCGGGCCGGAGGAGACGATCTTGTACTGAAGGCCGTCGGGCAGGGTGACGACGCCCGGAGCCTTGGCGTTCTTGGCCAGGAAGGCCTTGGCGGCGGCGGCCTCAGTGGCGACGGACGCGTGCGGGCCCTGACCCTGGCCCGGGAGCTTCCCATGGCAGGCGACAAGAGACAGGGCGGCGGCGGCGATCAGCAGGTAACGGAACATGCGGCTTGGGGCCCCTAAACGGCTCTGGGCGGATAGCCGCGCTCTCGCAGGGCATCCATGATTTCCTGGGTGTGCTGGGCGTCGCGGGTCTCGATCAGGAGGTCGAACTCCGCGCCCTTGGCCGGGACGTCGAGGGCCAGGCGGTTGTGGGCCACCTCGATGATGTTGGCGCCCAGGTTGCCGATGATCGCCGAGACCGTGCCCAGCAGGCCCGGCCGGTCGTCGCCGATGATGCGCAGGGACACGATCCGCTGCTCGCGGACCAGTTCGCGGGTCAGGACCGAGGCCAGCAGGCGGGTGTCGATGTTGCCGCCGGTGATCACCAGGCCGCACTTCTTGCCCTTGAACTTCTCCGGGAAGGCCAGCAGGGCGGCGAGCGAGGCGGCGCCCGCGCCCTCGGTCACGGTCTTTTCGACATTGCAGTAGAGGGCGACGGCGCGTTCGAAGAACGGCTCCTCGATCAGCAGCACCTCGTCGACCAGCGGCCGGGCGACAGCGTAGCTGACGTCGCCGACCTGCTTGACCGCGATACCCTCGGCGATGGTCGCGCCGCCCGAGGCGGCGCCGGCGTTCACGCCGCGCATGCGCGCCGTGAAGGACGGGTACATGGCCGGCTCGAGGCCGATGATCTGGATGCCCGGCTTCACGTGCTTGGCCGCCGTCGACATGCCGGCGATCAGGCCGCCGCCGCCGATCGGCACCGGCAGGACCTCCAGCTCGGGGACGTCTTCGAGCATTTCCAGCGCGACGGTGCCCTGGCCGGCCATGACGTCCAGGTCGTTGAACGGGTGGACGAAGACCAGGTCCCGCTCTTCGCGGAGGCGGGCGGCCACCGAGGAGGCCTCGTCATAGCCGTCGCCCTCGATCACCACCTCGGCGCCGTGGGCGCGGGTCTGCTGGACCTTCACGAAGGGGGTGCCGCGCGGCATGACGATGGTCACCGGGATGCCGAGGCGCGCGGCATGGTAGGCGAGGCCCTGGCTGTGGTTGCCGGCCGAGGCGGCGATCACGCCGCGCTTCTTCTCCGACTCGGTGAGCTGCAGGAGCTTGTTCAGCGCGCCGCGCTCCTTGTAGGCGGCGGTGAACTGCAGGTTCTCGAACTTCACCCAGACGTCGGCGCCGGTGATCTCCGAAAGCGTGCGCGAGTGGCGGCAAGGCGTGCGCTCAATATGACCCTGCAGCCGGTCTTTGGCTGCGAGGATGGCGTCATAGGTGAGGGTCATGGCGAGGCTGCTTGCGGTCCGAAAAAGGGGCGCAACCTAACGGCGGGCCGCTCTTGCCGCAATGCAGCGTCTTGGGCAGCGTCTAGAGAAGGTCCTCGCGGCCGGCTTTCTTGACCGCCTCGACGGCGGCGCGGACGGCGGCGGGCGTGTCGCGGCGAGTGACCAGAACGACGCCGTTTTCGACGATCACCGCCAGGTCCTCGACGCCGGAGATCACCACGATAGGCCCGTCGGAGATCACCAGGTTGCGGGCCGTGTCGGCGGCGATGGCCGGGCCCTGCAGGGCGTCGCCGGTGGCGGTCTTGGCGGCCTCCGCCCAAAGCGCGTCGTAGGCGCCGACGTCGCTCCAGCCGATGTCGGCCGAGACCACCATGGCTTGGGCGGTCTTTTCGAAGACGGCGACGTCGATGGCCACCGAAGGCGCGCGGGCGAAGCCCGGGCCGAGCGTGATGGTGTCGCCGTCGCGGTGCGCTTCGGCCAGGGCGGCGGCGCAGGCGGCGGCGAGATCGGGGGCCAGCGTCTCCGCCTCGGCCAGCAGGGCGGACGGCTTGAAGAGGAAGATGCCGGCGTTCCAGCTGTAGGCCGGGTCGGCGAGATAGGCCCGGGCGGTGGCCAGGTCGGGCTTCTCGACGAAGGCGGCGACCTTGCGCACCGGCCCGTCACCTGGCTCGGCGCGGATGTAGCCGTAGCCGGTCTCAGGTGAGGTTGGCTTGATGCCGAAGATCACCAGGTTCCCGGCCTGCGCGGCGGGGGTCCCGGCGGCGATGGCGGCGCGCAGGGCCTGCGGGTCGGCGACCCGGGCGTCGGCGCTCAGCAGCAGGACGAGGTCGGCGCCGGCCTGCTCGGCGGCTCGCGCAGAGACCAGGGCCGCGGCGCCGGTGTGGCGGCCTTCGGGCTCCAGGATCAACAGGCTGGGGGTGACGCCGACGGCCGCCAATTGCTCGCGGACCAGGTCTGCGTGATCGGCGCTGCAGGTCACCATCGGCGGGGCGAAGGCCTCGCCAGTGAAGCGCAGCACAGTGTCCTGGATCAGGGTGTGCTGGCCACCCAGCGCGTGGAACTGCTTCGGCTTGGCGCGGCGCGACAGGGGCCAGAGCCGCGTGCCGGCGCCACCGGAGAGCAGGACGGGGGTGATCTTCGTCATGTAGGGGCGTCGGGGAATTCGTCGAACTGAGGACCGCCGTCGCCGATCACGTCCCAGCTCGCCTTGGAGCCCACGAAGATGTGGCCGGCCACCGCCGGGCCAGGGTCGACGTCCAGGGCGCCGGCCGGCACCCAATAGCGTTCGCCGCTGGGCATGGGATGGGGAGCGGGGCAGCCGCAGGTCCCACAGAAGGTCGTGGCCCAGCCCGAGGGGCGGACGAAAGTCTTCAGCTGGTCCTCGCCGCGGATCCAGGCGAACCGTTCCGTGCGGACGGCCAGGACGGCGTTCGAGCCGACGCCCGACGCCCGGCGGCAGAGCGAACAATGGCACATGCCGACGGGCGGCGGCCTGCCGGTGAATGAGAAACGCACTGCGCCGCAGAGGCAGCCGCCGGTGATGGGGATTGGTTCGGCCATCTGGACCGCTTCCTAGGCCGCTTCCGCCGGCGGGTCGAACTCCGCGACCAAGTGGCCGGGGGCGACCTCCCTCAGCTCCGGCGCGACGAAGGGCGCGTTGGGGTCGATCGGCAGGCGCGAGGGCAGGAAACGCAGGGCGGCGCGGGGGTCCATGGGACTGGGCGGCTCGCCGGCCAGGCGGACGCGCTGGCGGGTGCGCTCGATGGCCGGGTCGGGGATCGGCGCGGCCGAGAGCAGGGCTTTTGTATAAGGGTGTTGTGGCGCTTGGTAGATTCGCTCGCGGGTCGCGGTCTCGACGACGCGGCCCATGTAGAGCACCAGCACCCGGTGGCTGATCTCGCGGACCACGGCCAGGTCGTGGCTGATGAAGATCATCGACAGTCCCATCTCGGCCTGCAACGCGATCAGCAGGTCGATGATCTGGGCGCGGATCGAGACGTCGAGGGCTGAGACCGCCTCGTCGCAGATCACCAGCTTGGGCTTGAGGATCATGGCGCGGGCGATGCCGACGCGCTGGTTCTGGCCGCCGGAGAGTTCGTGCGGGTAGCGGTTGATCAGGCCGGGATCGAGCTCGACCTTGGCCATCATGGCGGCGACCTGGGCGTCGCGCTCGGCGCGGCTGAGGTCACGGCGGAACACCTGCAGCGGCTCGGCGATGGAGTCGCCGATGGTGACGCGCGGGTCGAGGCTGGCGAGTGGGTCCTGGAAGACGATTTGCAGGTCGCGCCGAGCTGACCGCATCGCCTCGCGGTCGGCGTGCGTGATGTCGCGACCCATCAGGGTGACAGTCCCGGCGGTGGCGGGGAGCAGGTTGAGCACGGCGCGGGCCAGGGTCGACTTGCCCGAGCCGCTCTCGCCGACCACGCCGAGAGTCTCGCCCTCACGGACCTGGAAGGAGACGCCGTCGACGGCGCGCAAGGTCCTCTTGCGGGCCAGCAGGCCGCCGCCGATCGGGAACCAGACCTTCACGTCATCGCCCGCGACGACGATAGGAGCATCCGGCTTCGCCGGCGCCAGCACTGGCCGCCCGCCCCGGCCTTCACGGTCGAGGCGAGGGATCGCATCGAGCAGGGCGCGAGTGTAGTCGGTGGCGGGCTTGCGGAACACCCGCTCGGCGGTCCCCTGCTCGACGAAGCCGCCGTCCTTCATCACACAGACGCGGTCTGCGAGGCGGGCGATGACGCCCATGTCGTGGGTGATCAGCACCATTGCCGTGCCGGTCTCGCGTTGCAGCTCGGCCATCAGGTCGAGGATCTCGGCCTGGACGGTGACATCCAGCGCGGTGGTCGGCTCGTCGGCGATCAGCAGCTCGGGGCCGCCGGCCATGGCGGCGGCGATCATTACCCGCTGGCGCATGCCGCCGGAGAGTTCGTGGGGATACTGCCGCAGGCGGGCGGCCGCGTCGGGGATGCGCACCTTTTCCAGCCAGAGCCTGGCGCGGGCGGTGGCGTCGCGGTCGGAGAGACCGGCGTGGAGGCGGAGCGGCTCGGCGATCTGCTCGCCGATGCGCACGTGCGGGGTGAGCGCGGTCAGCGGGTCCTGGAAGATCATGGTCATCTTCGAGCCGCGGATGCGGTTGAGCTCGCGGGGCTTCAGGCCCAGCAGCTCCTTGCCGAGGAATTTCGCCGAGCCGGTTCCCCGGCCGTTGCGGGCCAGCAGGCCCATCACCGCCATGAAAGTCTGGCTCTTGCCGGAGCCGCTCTCGCCGACCACGCCCAGGGTCTCGCCGCGCGGAATGGCGAGGGAGACGCCGTGCACCGCATGGACCTCGCCGTCGTGGGTGTCGAAGTCGACCTTGAGATCGGTGAGCTGCAGGACGGGTTCGGGCAAGGTGACCTCGGACAAGGGCGACGCGACGGACCTTACGAGACCGGCCTTAGACGGCAAGGCCACTCGCCCGCTATAGTCCGCCTGTGCCCGAATCCCCGACAGCCAGCCCGTTGCGCCCCGCCCATCTTCGGCCTGCATTGTTCCTCGACCGCGACGGGGTGCTGAACGAGGACCAGGGCTATGTCTCCCGCTGGGAGGACTTCCGCTGGATCGCCGGCGCGCGCGCGGCGGTGGCGGCGTTCAACCGGGCGGGCTGGCTGGTGATCGTGGTGACCAATCAGTCGGGCGTCGGGCGCGGCTACTACACCGAGGACGCCATGCATGCGCTGCACGCGCGGATGGCGGAGGACCTGGCGGCGGTCGGCGGGCGGATCGACGCCTTCTATCACGCACCGCAGCACCCCGAGGCGCCGCTGGATGCCTATCGCCACCCCGACCCGCCGGACCGCAAGCCGAACCCGGGAATGATCCTGCGCGCGCTCAGCGAGTGGCCGATCGACCGGGCGGCCTCGGTGCTGGTGGGCGACAAGCCGTCGGACCTTGAAGCGGCGCTGCGGGCGGGCATCCGCGGGGTGCTGTTCGAGGGCGGCGACCTGGCCGAGTTCCTGGCGAACGAGGCCCTGCTTCCGCAATCGTCAGGGT
>JBBQTP010000134.1:0-10975 GCA_038213205.1 Caulobacterales bacterium | reverse complement strand
GACGATGATTTCGTCCGTACTCTCCGGCGCGCGCTCGATCGTCGCGACGACGCCTTCTTCCTCGTTGAGAGCCGGAATGACGAGAGTTGCCCGATGTGACCCGAACATCGACCGCAAGGCGATCGACCAGTTCGTGCCGGTGACCGCCGACTACAACCAGATCGTCAATCTGGCGCCCAGCATGGCCGGCACCTCGTTCGGCGGGCCGGGCCTGTTCGAGGCCAAGACCACGCTGCGCGGCTTCAAGGACGGCGAATACAACATCACCTACGACGGCATCCCGTGGGGCGACGCCAACGGCCCATCGCACCACTCGACCTCGTTCTTCCCATCCTCGACGGTGGGCGCTGTCGTGGTCGACCGCGGCCCGGGCGAGGCCAGCCAGCTTGGCGCGGCCACCTTCGGGGGCTCGATCAACATCTTCTCGCCGGAAGTCTCCGACGAGCGCGGCGGCTCGCAGTCGCTGACCGCCGGTTCGTGGAACACATTCCTGTCGGTGACCAAGCTCAACACCGGCGACATCGACCAGCTGAACGGCGCCCACGTGCTGGTCAATCTGCAGGAGCTGTCGACGGACGGCGCGCTGACCCGCAACAACGCCAAGGCGTACAATCAGCTGGTGCGCGGGGTCTTTCCGCTGTGGGGCGGCTGGAAGCTGACGGTGCTGGGGACCTGGAACTACACGCGGATCCACACCAACGACAACTACGGCGTGACGCTCGACCAGGTGGCGCTCTACGGCAAGAACTTCGCCCTCGACACCAACCCGGCGAACCCGACCTACTACGGCTACAACCTGGTCACCAAGCACACCTACTTCAACTACGCCAAGCTGAGCGGCGACGTGACGCAGAGCACGCACGTCGAGAACACGATCTATTCCTACTACTACAAGAACGACACGGAATCGGCGCTAGACCCGACCCTGTCAGTGGCCGACATCGCCGCCAGGACCGGCCTGGCGATCACTCAGGCGCCCGGCGGCAAGCCCGTCGCGAACGGCCACGTGCCCGCCTACACCAAGCTCAACGTCTACAAGATCTACGGCGACATCCTTCACCTCGACCAGGACCTGCCGTTCGGCAAGATCAAGGCCGGGCTGTGGGCTGAGACCGCCGACACCGGCCCGCGCGCCCGCTACGACTATGACGCCACGGCCAGCAAGATCGGCGGCCCCTATGTGGTCGACTACCGCCAGAAGGTGGTGGCCGGTGTGCCGCAGTACCTCGAGTACCTGCAGAATTCCGGCTGGCATCAGTACGAGCCTTTCGTCGACTTCGAGTGGAAGGCGACCGACGCGCTGACGGTTACGCCTAGCCTCAAATATGTGCACGAAAAGATCTTCGTGAACTCCGACGTCAACCAGAAGTCCCGCCAGCCGTTCCACGACAGCAAGACCTTCACCAAGACGCTCTATTTCCTGACCGCCAATTACAGGGTCCAGGAGAACATGTCGGTCTATGCGCAGTACGCCACCGGCTTCCTGCTGCCGGACATCTCGGTGACCCAGGTGGTCAATCCGAACCTGAAGGACCTGAACCCCCAGACCTCCACCAACTACCAGGCCGGCGTGGTCTATCGCGCGGGCCGGTTCACGGCGGACGCCGACGTCTATTACATCGACTTCAAGAACAAGCTGCAGACGGTGAGCGTGCCCCTGGCCACCGGCGGCACGGAGACGGACAGCTTCAACCTCGGCGGCGCCAAGTATCAGGGCGTCGAGGGCCAGGTCAGCTTCAACGCCACGGAAAACCTGGTGCTGTTCGCCAACGGTTCGATCAACTCCGCCAAGGCCCAGGGCGCCAACACCACCATCAATGGCGTGCCGGTGGTGATCACCGGCGGAAAGCAGATCGCCGGCGCGCCGAAGTCCACCGCCGCGGTGGGCGCACTTTGGAGCGATGAGCACTGGTCGATTTCGCTGACCGACAAATACACCGGCATCGCCTGGGGCGCGGAGGGCGAGCCCGCCGCCTACAAGATCCCGGGCTTCAATTCGGCGGACCTGTCGGTGGTCTATAAGTTCGACCGTTACCGGATCGAGGCGGCGGTCTACAATCTGATCGACAGCCAGAAGGTGGTCTCGATCAAGCCCGGCAAGACGGTCCCCTACGACCAGTACTACTTCCAGCCCGAGCGGAACTATCAGCTCTCGCTCAAGGTCAACTTCTAGGCGGGATGGGACCGATGATCCGACAGATCGCGCTCACCGTCCTGCTGCTGGCCGCGGCGCCGGCGCTGGTTCACGCTCAGGGCAAGCCGGCGGCGACGTCGAAGTTCCTGCAACCGGGCGACCTCGACCCGGCGCTTGTCCTGCCGCCGCCGCCGAAGGACGACGACCCGGCGGCGGTCGAGGGCCGCGCCGAGCTGCACCGCATCGCCGCTGCCCGCACGCCCGAGCGCCTGGCCCAGGCCAAAACGGACGATGAGCTGGAGGACGTCCGCGCGATCGCCGCGCCGCTTGGGCCGGCCTTCAGCCTCGAGCGTTTCCCGGCGACGGCGAAGCTGTTCGCCGATCTGCGCAACGAGGACAGCGTCGCGGCCAAGCAGGCCAAAGCGTTCTTCAAGCGCGAGCGGCCGTTCTTCAACGACAAGGGCCTCGACGTCTGCGACGACGGCCACGATCGGCAGAACAGCTACCCGAGCGGCCACGCGACCATGGCCTGGTCGGCCGCCGCGGTGCTGGCCAACCTGATGCCCGGCAACGCCCAGCTGATCCTGCGCAATGCCACCGACTACGCGGAAAGCCGGCTCTACTGCGGGGTGCACTACCGCACCGACCTGGAGGCCGGCCACGTGCTGGGGACCGTGCTGGTCGCGCGGTTGATGACCAAGCCGGAGTTCAGCGCCGAGCTGGAGGCCGCCCGCACAGAACTGACCGCCGCGCACATCGCGCCGTAGCGGCCGCGCTTCGCCTATGCCAGCATGCCCCGCAATGTTCTGATGGGGAGCGTATCCTTGAGGCGTTTTATCCTGGGCATGGCCCTGTGCCTGGCGATCGTGGGCGGCGCTGCCGCGGCGACCATCCCCTCCGACAAGGTCAAGGGCTTCACCAAGGGCCACACCACCAAGGCCGAGGTTCTTGCGAGCCTGGGTCCTCCCGACAAGCAAAGCGGGACGCCCGACGGCGGTTCGGTGCTGCTCTACAACTACACGTCCCCGCAGAACGACCAGAGCAAGCCGCCAAACGACCTGATCGTCGTCTGCGTCTTCAGCCCTGGCGGCGCGTACCAGGGCATTCAGGTCTATGCGAAGAACGACAACGCCGCGGGCAAGCCGGCCGCGGCGCCGCCGGCCGGCGCAGGGCAACCGATGTCCGCTCTGCGGGACGAAAACGTGCTGACGCCACTACCGGCGGGCTTCGGGATCGGCGCTCAGGGCGACAATGGTCCGCTGCACACGGCCGAACTCATCCCCGCCGGAGAGACCGTCAACGCCTGGTCGCGGATGATTACCCAGCAGACTATCCATGGCCGCCGCAGCGAGGACCCCTCCAAGTGGCCGACCCAACTGGCCGCGGGCTGGAAGCAGGCCTGTCCGGGGGGCGCGGCCGAGGCGCTTTCGAAGGACACCGTCAACGGTTACCCGGCAACGCTCTGGCGGTTCACTTGCCCGCTCAATCCGGCCACGCATAAGGCGGAGGCCATGTGGATGCGGGTGATTAGTGGGGGCGACGCCCTCTATGCCGTCCAGTACGCCTACCGACGGGCGCTGAGCGACGACATGGAGCCTGAGGCGACAGCCTATCTCAAGACGGTCAAGGTCTGCGACACGCGCGGCGACGTACACCCGTGTCCGCACTGAGGGGACTTCAGACCATCCCGGACTTGCGGAGCGTCTGGTAGGCCTTGATCACCCGCTGCAGGCGGTTCTCGCCGGCGCGGTCGCCGCCATTGGCGTCAGGGTGCAGGCGGCGCACCAGCTCTGTGTAGCGGCCGCGAATCTTCGGGCCGTCGGCGTTCACGTCGAGGTCGAGGTCGGCCAGCGCATTGCGCTCGATCTTGCCCAGGCGGCGGTCCTCGGCCTCCGGCATCGGCTTGCCGCCGTTCTTGCCGAACAGGTTGAAGGGGTCGCGGTAGCTGCCGTCGCCCTTCTTGAATTTGTTGGAGAAGGCAGCCGCCTCGCGCGACATCCGCCCGGCCTTCATCTCCCAGGTGGGGCGGCCGCCGGTGAACAGCTCGTCCTGCTGGCGGCGGCGGACCTCGCCATCGCTCATGCCGGCGAAAAAGTTCCAGTTGCGATTGTACTCGGCCGCGTGCGGCTGACAGAACCAGTAGTGCTCGTTCAGCATGTCGCGGGATTTCGGGGCCCGGGCGCCGGCGGCCTTGTTGCAGCCGGGGTGGTCGCACGCCCGCTCGCCAGGCTTCAGGGCGTTGACGTCCTCGGCGCGCGCGTCCTCCTCCGGCTTCGGGGGACGGACCCGAATATCGACGAACCGGGGCTTGTATTGAAACGCGGCGGGCATGGGCCAAGTATGGGGCTGAGATAATCCCTTTCAAGAATTGAAGGTCGACGCGATGGGCGCTATGCTTGACGCCATCCAAGACAAGCTCACATCGGCCTTCGCCCCAATTCGCCTGGAGATCGAGGACGATTCTGCGCGTCATGCCGGGCACGCAGGCGCCCGGCCCGGCGGCGAGAGCCATTTTAACGTGACGATCGAGTCGGCAGCTTTCGCTGGAGCGGCCAAGGTGGCCCGCCAGCGAATGGTTTATCGCGCGCTGGCCGAGGAACTGGCCGGCCCCCTGCACGCCCTGTCGATCAAGGCGCTGGCGCCGGGTGAGGGCTAACGATTTCCAGCCGGCAGGACGCGCGGAAAAATTCAGGCCTAGGCCGGGACGCGGTTGCAGGTGCAGAATAAGTGAGAGTGGCCTCCGTTTGCGGCCGACGTTCGAGGGAGCGGTCGTTTGAAGACCACGATTACCGTCAATGGGCAGGCGAAGACGCTTGACGTCGATACGCGCACGACCCTGCTCGATGCCTTGCGTGAGCGCCTGAACCTGCCTGGCACCAAGAAGGGCTGCGACCATGGCCAGTGCGGGGCTTGCACGGTGCTGGTGAACGGGGTGCGGATCAATTCGTGCCTGTCGCTGGCGGTGATGCACGACGGCGACGCCGTGACGACAATCGAGGGGATCGGCACGGTCGAGAAGCTGGCGCCCATCCAGCAGGCGTTCCTGACCGAAGACGCCTTCCAGTGCGGCTACTGCACCCCCGGCCAGATCTGCTCGGCGCTCGGCATGCTGCAGGAGGTGGCCGACAACTGGCCGAGCCAGGAGACCACCGACCTGACCGGCAAGATCAAGTTCACCGACGACGAGCTGCGCGAGCGGATGAGCGGGAATATCTGCCGCTGCTCGGCCTATCCGCAGATCGTGGCGGCGATTCGCAGCATCGCCGGAGACGCCGCATGAGGCCGTTTACGTATGAGCGGGCCGTGGATGCCGCCGGTGCGGTGAAGGCGGCGGTCGAGACCCCGAACGCCAAGTTTCTGGGGGGCGGCACCAATCTGCTGGACCTGATGAAGCTGGAGATCGAGACGCCGACCCATCTGATCGACGTGGGGCGCCTGCCGATGGCTGGTATCGAGGAGACCGCCGAGGGCGGCCTGCGCATCGGGGCCATGGCGACCAACAGCCATGTGGCGGCGGACGCGAAGGTGCGCTCACGCTATCCGGTGCTGACCCAGGCGATCGTCTCGGGGGGCTCGGGGCAGCTGCGCAACAAGGCGACGACGGCCGGCAACCTGCTGCAGCGCACCCGCTGCGCCTATTTCTACGACACCTCCAAGCCCTGCAATAAGCGCGCGCCCGGCTCCGGCTGCGGCGCCCTTGAGGGCCTCAACCGCAACTCGGCGATCTTCGGCGCAAGCCACGCCTGCATCGCCACCCATCCGTCGGACATGGCGGTTGCGCTGGTGGCGCTGGACGCCAGCGTGGAGGTGCTGTCGCCCTCGGGCGCGGCGCGGAGCTTCCCGCTGATGGAGCTGCACCGGCTGCCGGCCGAGACACCGGACAAGGACACCCACCTGATCCCCGGTGAGCTGATCACCGCCGTCGTCCTGCCGCCGCCGCCTGACGGCGGGCAGCTCTACCGCAAGGTCCGCGACCGGGCCTCCTATGCCGCTGGCCTCGCCAGCGTCGCGGTGGCGGGCGGTCGGATCGCGCTGGGCGCGGTGGCGCACAAGCCATGGCGCGCGGCGGACGCGGAGGCTGCCCTGGCCTCGGGCGCCTCGCCCGCCGAGGCCATCGCCGCGGAACTGGAGGGGGCCAGCGCCAATGGGCGCAACGGCTTCAAGATCAACCTGATCAGCCGACTGGTCCCGGCGGCGATCGAGGAAGCCCGCGGCCAGGGGAGAGGCGCATGACTTCGGTCCTCGACTGGGAAGCCACCCCCAACCCGGTGAAGGAAAACCGGGCCGGCAACATCGGCAAGGCGGTCGACCGCTACGAGGGTCCGCTGAAGGTCACCGGCACGGCGCCCTATGCCTATGAGGTCGAGCCGCCGTCCCCGCCCAGCTACGGCGTCATGCTGTCGGCGCCGATCGCCAAGGGCCGGATCACCACCATCGACACCAAGGCCGCCGAGGCCTCGCCCGGGGTGCAGTTGGTCTGGACCTACAAGAACAAGCCCGCGCAGGGCCCGCGCCCGGAGCGGTACGACTTCTTCACGCCGTCGCCGCGCCCTGCGCTGGAGTCCGAGCAGGTCTATTATTTCGGACAACAGGTGGCGATCGTCGTCGCCGACACCCTTGAGAACGCCCAAGCCGGCGCGGCCCTGGTGGCGCTGACCTTCGAGGACGACGCCAAATCGGTGATCCTGCAGGATCACTATGACGAGGCGGTGCAGCCGCCCGGCGAATCCGACACCGAGATCGGCGACTTCCAGGCTGCTTTCGACGCCGCCCCGGTCACCGTCGACGACGTCTGGAAGACCCCGCTGCAGAACCACTGCCAGATGGAGCCCTGCGCCACGACGGCGTGGTGGGACGGCGACCAGTTGACGGTCCATACCTCGGTGCAGATGGTGCGGTTCGCCCAGAACTCCCTGGCCGAGACTCTGATGATCCCCGCCAAGAGCGTGCGGCTGTTGACCCGCTACGTCGGCGGCGGGTTCGGCGGGAAGGGTTCGTTCTACGAGGACCTGGTGCTGGCCTCGCTGGCGGCGCGCGAGTTGAAGCGGCCGGTGAAGATCGCCTTTTCGCGCCAGCAGATGATGCACGGCACCGTGCACCGCCCGGCCACCGAGATCCATGTGCGGCTGGGGGCCAATCCGGACGGGCGTCTGACCGCCATGTCGCTGATGACCGTCACCCACTGCGACCGGCGCGGGAATTTCACCGAGCATGCGTCGAACTTCGCGCGCAGCCTCTATGCGGCGCCGAACCGGCTGACCGGGCATCGCCTGGTGCGGCTCGATCTACCGGTGGCCAGCGCCATGCGCGCGCCGGGCGAGGCGTCGGGGACGCTGTCGCTGGAAGTCGCCATGGACGAGCTGGCCGAGAAGCTCGGCATGGACCCGATGGAGCTGCGGATCATCAACGAGCCAGAGATGGACCCAGAGACCGGCAAGCCGTTCTCGATCCGCCAGCTGGTGCGCTGCATGCGCGAAGGCGCCCAGACCTTCGGTTGGGACAATCGCAACCCGGTCCCCAGCGCCGTGCGCGACGGCCGCTGGAACATCGGCCTCGGAATGGCCGCAGCGATACGCGGCAACTTCCTGCTGCCGGCCAAGGCCAGCTTCACGGTCGACGCCGACGGGGTGATCACCGTCAAGCAGGGCATGACTGACATCGGCACGGGGACCTACACCGTGTTGGCCCAGATCGCGGCCGAGACCCTGGGCGTGCCACTGGGCGACGTGCGCGTAGAGATCGGCGACAGCGAGCTGCCGCCGGCCCCAGGCTCGGGCGGCCAGTTCGGCGCTGCGACCGCGGGATCCGCCGCGCTCGACGCCGGCATGAACCTGAGGAAAGCCATCGCCGAGATCGCCGTGAACGACCCGGCATCTCCCCTGTACGGGGGGCCGTCGGAGGACATCACCTTCCAGGACGGCGTCATCGCCATCTCCAACCGCTCGGAACGCCTGTCGGAATTGATCCGGCGCAACCGGCCCGAAGGCCTTACCGCCGACGGCGAGGTCCGCCCCGCCGCCGACGCCAGCAAGTGGAGCTCGCACACCTATGGCGCCCACTTCGTCGAGGTCGCGGTGGATACGGTCACCGGCGAAGTGCGCACGCGGCGCATGCTGGGGGTCTTCGCGGCGGGCCGCATCCTCAACTGGAAGACCGCGCGCAGTCAGCTGACCGGCGGGATGATCTGGGGCGTCGGCTCGGCGCTCACTGAGGGCAATTCGGTGGACGCGCGCTACGGCTCGCTGATCAACCAGGACCTGGCGGGCTACCTCGTGCCGGTGCAGGCCGACATCGGCGAGCTCGACGCGATCATGCTCGACGAGGTCGACGATAAGGCCAATCCGATGGGCATCAAGGGCGTCGGCGAGCTCGGCATCTCCGGCGCAGGCGCGGCGGTGGCCAACGCCATCTACAACGCCTGCGGTGTCCGCGTGCGCGACTATCCGATCACACCCGACAAGATCCTCGCGGCGCTGGCGGCCGAAGGCCGCTAGGGGTCGCTCGCGGTCACAAAACCATGTTGGAACCGTAGCGTGGCTGTCGTTTCGCCTGCCTACGCCAGCCCCCTGTTTTGACGCCTGCTGCGCTGCAGCACGCCGGGGGATTCCAGCATGAGCCACACCATCCGCGCACGCCTGTTCGGAACCTCGGCCCTGATGGCCTTCGTCCTGGCCGGCGGCGCCGCCCACGCGGCGGAGGCGGCGGCCGAAGCCGGTGCGATCTCGGTGTCCGAAGTGGTGGTGACCATGGCCAGGGAGACCCGCTCCTCGGTCGAACTGCCCACTGAAGAGATCCAGAAAGCCCTGCCGGGGATGAACCCGCTGAAGGCCATCCAGACCCTGCCGGGCGTGATCTACGAGACCGCTGACCCGTGGGGCAACAACGAGCAGAACCTGTCGCTGTTCGTGCACGGATTTTCGACCCAGCAGCTCGGCTACACCATGGACGGCGTACCGCTCGGCGATCAGCAATACGGCAGCTACAACAGCCTCAGCCCGTCGCGGGCGATCACCAGCGAGAATGTCGACAGGGTGAACCTGTCCTCGGGCGCCGGCTCGCTCGGCGTCGCCTCGATCAGCAACCTCGGCGGGGCGATCGAGACCTATTCGCGGCTCCGGCTCCGACCCGGACGTTCAATGTGCGTGAGACGATCGGCAGCTATTCGACCACCCGCACCTTCCTGCGCGCCGATAGCGGCGACATGGGCGGCGGCAACTCGGGCTACATCTCCTACCTGCACCAGGACCAGAAGGCCTGGGACTTCAATGGTCATCAGCGCGGCGACCAAGTGAACCTGAAATTCGTCCACGACGACGAGATGGGCAAGCTCACGGTCTACGGCGACTGGCAATCCAAGTTCGAGCCGAATGAAGACGCCACCGCGTTCGGCAGCCAGCAGACCGCCGCGGCGGCCGGCTTCACACCCTATACCCGGCCGTTCTATTACCCGAACGTCGCGGCCTGCACGTCCAGCCTGACCGGCGGGCCCGGCACGCCGCCGGCGGCCCAGGGCAACAACTTCTCCAACTGCTTCAGCGCCGCCCAGCGGGCCGACATCCTGGCCTATGTGAAGTACGACCTGAAGGTCTCCAAGGACATCACCTGGTCGAACCAGGTCTACTACCACTACGACTACGGCCGCGGCATCGTCGCCGGCCCGATCAACCAGGCGGGCCTGCCAGGCCTGTTCGCGTCCTATTTCCCCAACCTGGTGGTCGGCTCGACCACCAGCGCCGCGACCCTTACCAACATCTCCAACCTGTTCGGCGGCAGCGGCAATGAGGTGCGCACCACCGAATACCGGATCAACCGCAGTGGCCTGATCTCGGTGCTGAACTGGCAGCTGGGCGACCACCAGATCGAGGCGGGCGGCTGGGTCGAGCACAACGAACCGGCCCAGCACCGGGTCTGGTATCCGTTCAGCGCGGCCAACAACGATCTGACGCCCTACGACACGCCCAAGGGTCAGTCGATCTTCACTCAGTACTACGCTCAGTTCTACACCACCGACCTGCAGTTCCACCTGCAGGACCAGTGGCGTGTCCGGCCGGATCTGCTGCTGCAGGCCGGCGTGAAGTCGAGCCTGCAGAGCGCCAACGGCAAGTTCCTGATCAACCAGGTGAACCTGCCGACCGCCCCGGTGCCGGTGCACTTCCCGACCGGCAAGATTCGCTCTGACGAATGGTTCCTGCCGCAGCTCGGCTTGCTGTGGGACGCTACCGAGCACGAGCAGGTGTTCGCCAACGTCCAGAAGAACCTGCGCCAGTTCATCTATTACGGCGCGGGCAGCAACTTCTACGGCTTCTCACCCTGGAGCCTGGGCACCCAGGGGGCGTTCGACCTGTTCAAGTCGACGGTGCATCCGGAAACCTCGTGGACCTATGAGTTGGGCGCGCGCACGCACCGCCAGCTCGACATCGGCCCGCTGAACTCGATCGAGGGCCAAGCCAGCGTCTATCATGTGGACTTCCACAACCGACTGCTGAACATCGCCCCGTTCAACTTCATCAATCCGGGCCCGGCGATCTTGGCCAATGTGGGTGGGGTGAAGACCGACGGGATCGACATCGCCGCGACCTTGGGCTTCGGGTCCCACGTCCACCTCTACGACGCGCTCTCGTACAACAAGTCGACCTACACCTCGAACTACCAGAGCGGAACGACGGTGGTGAACGGCGTCGCCCAGCCGGTGACCGTCGCCACCGGCGGCAAGTGGGTGCCGCTGACGCCCGACTGGCTGAACAAGACCATCGCCAGCGTCAACTTCGGCCCCTTCGAGGCGCAGATCAGCGGCGACTACCTCGGCCGCCGCTACGTGACCTACCTCAACGACCTCCAGGT
>JBBQTP010000133.1:0-11086 GCA_038213205.1 Caulobacterales bacterium | reverse complement strand
TCAGCGCCAAGGCCGCATGACCGACCGCACCGTCGAGAGCCAGGAGTTCCGGGCGTCGGGTCTGAACCTGGTCACCGCCGCCATCGTCTATTGGAACACCCTCTACATGGGCCGCGCCGTCGACCATCTGCGCGCCGGCGGACACACCGCGCCCGATCATCTGCTCGCCCACACAGCCCCGCTCGGCTGGACCCACATCAGCCTCACCGGCGACTACCTCTGGCGCGAGCCCGCCGCCGGCGATGAGGCGTTCATGCCCCTACGCACCAACGAGCGCTTCAGCTCGGTCGCTTAGGCGTTCATGGTCTGTCCAGCTTAGCGCCGTCCGTGTCACAAACCTTGAGGCGCCCCCTAAACATCATGGGGAACTCCTCGCGTCCGGCCCCCAGGTCCACGGCCTCCGCCCACGCAGGTCTTGCCCCCAAACCACCCGCCACTTGCCGAGACCCAGGCGATAGAGTTCCGCCGATCCGCCGCGAGCGAAGTCGGCGCCGGTCAGCACCAGGGGCGCGGCGCAGCTCTCAGGCCGGAAGTCGTTGCGCAGCAGCACCACCTCGGCCGAGGCGCAGAGTTCCGGCAACCGCTCAGGCTTCAACGGTCGTTTGACGTTCCAGGCCGCCGCAAGGCGCACGGGGGCGGCCGGCCCGGGCGCGCAGCTCCAGTGATCGCAGGCGTAGAAGCTGTCCCGCCGGACCTCGGTTTCCAGGGGCGTCAGGCCGCGGCGGCGGGCCCAAAGCTCGGCCCCGAACAACTTCACGTCCGGCCGGAACAACACAGCGTCCTTGCCCACGCGCACCGCCACCGCCGAGCCGTCGGCGCTCGCCCAGGCGTCGGGCAGCGCAGGCTTGGGCGCGATTGACACCGCCAGGGCCAACGGCAGGGCCAGCCAGCGCAACGGCCCCTTCCACAGGCACAGCCAGAGCAGGCCGACGAAGGCCACTGGCAGGCTCCAGTCGGGACCGCTGGCCACGATGATCATCGCGTAAGGCGCGTTGGCCGCCACATGGGCGACGCTGTTCATCAGGTCGATGGCGAAGCCCGCCAGGCGCAGCGGCCACTCGCCCAGACCGAAGGGCGTGAGGACCGCGCCGACCGCCAGGCCCGGCATCATCAGGAAGCCGGAGATCGGCTCGGTGACCAGGTTGGAGATCAGGCCCCAGGTCGAGACCCGGTTGAAATGCTGCATGGCGAAGGGCGCGGTGGCGGTCCCTGCCACGAAGCTCGCCGCGGCGCCGGCCGCAAGCCAGGTCCACAGGCCCTGAACGATGCGGATCGGCCAGGGGACGTTGATCTCCCTGACAGGGTGGGGCCAGAGCTCGGCCAGGGCCACCAGCGCCGCCGTGGCGGCGAAGGACATCTGAAAGCCCGGCTGGGTGACGGCTTCCGGCTGCAACAGCATGACAATGATCGCTGCGATCGCCAGCGCGCGCAGGCTGATCGCCTGGCGATCGACGAGGATCGCGCCGAACGCCACCGACGCGGTGATCGCCGAGCGCTCGGCGGGCGGCGGCCAGCCGGAGAGTACGAGGTAGCTGAGCACCGCGGCCAGGGCCAGGCCGGCGGCGACCTTCTTGCCGTTGACCCGCAGCGCCAGCCACGGCCAGGCGGCTATCCCGAACCGGACCAAGGCGAAGACGAAGCCGCCGACGATGGCCATATGCAGACCGCTGATCGAGATGATGTGCGCCAAGCCGGCGACCCGCAGGTCATCGACCTCGGCCTTGGGGATGAACGCCTCATGGCCGGTCGTCATAGCCGCGGCCAGCCCGCCGGTGCGCATGCCGAGCGTGTCGACGATCCGCCGGGTCAGCGCCCAGCGCCAGGCGTTGATCTGCATGGTGATCGCCAGTCGTCGGGGCGGCGCGACCGGGGCGGCCCAAGTCTGCGCGGGACCCAGGGCGAACCCGACGCCGCCGACGCTCTCGAAATAGGCGTCGCGGGCGAAGTCGTAGGCCCCGGGGCTGGCGGGCGGCGGCGGGGTGTTGATCACCGCCAACAGGCTGATCGGCTCACCGGGACCCGGCACATAGCCGCCGCGCAGGGTCACCCGCACGCGGATCGGCGTCGCGGCGGGTGACCAGTCGCCGATGTTGTAGGGGGCGATCACCAGCCGCTGACCGCCCGCCCCTGGGCTCCAGACGTCGACCACCCAGCCTTCCAACCGTTCCGGCCGGCCGCTGGCCCCCGCCACCGGCGCCTTGACGCTTTCGGTGCGCAGCTTGGCGAGCGCGAACCCGCCCAGACCGAAGGCCAGCAGCACCAAGAGCGCGGTCATCCACCGGCCACGGCTCCAGCGGGTGGCGACGACGATCAGCGCGGCGGCGAGCGGCAGCATCGCCAGCGCCACCCAGGCCTGCGGCTCGCGCAGCAGCGTGAAATAGAGGCCGCCGCCCAGGCCCATGGCCACCGGGGTCCATAGGCTCCAACGCTCAGCCTGGCGGCCGACCTGTTCGGTGAGCCAGGCTACCGCGCCCGCGAGGCTGGGACGCGCTTTGCCCGGCGTGCTAATAGGCGCCGCCGCGCCGTTCGGCGCACCCGCTACCGCAGGCTTCTCAACCTCGATGTCCGACCGTCCCGTCGTCACCCGGATTGCCCCCTCGCCCACCGGCGCCATGCACATTGGCACGGCGCGCACCGCGCTTTTCAACTGGCTTTATGCACGCCACACCGGCGGGAAGTACCTGCTGCGCATCGAAGACACCGACCGCGAGCGCTCCACCAAGGAGTCTGTGCAGGTGATTTTCGACGGTCTGGGGTGGCTGGGCCTCGACGCTGACGAGACGCCGGTCTTTCAGGCGAGCCGCGCCGAGCGCCATGTGAAAGCAGTCGAGGCGATGCTGGCCCGCGGCTCGGCCTACCGCGACTACATGACGCCCGACGAGTTGGAGGCTGAGCGCACGACCGCCCGGGCCGAGGGCCGCGTGGTGCGCTCGCCCTGGCGCGATGCCTTGCCCGACGACGCACCCGACCGCCCGCACGTCGTGCGCCTGAAAGCCCCGACCACGGGCGAGACGGTCATCGACGACCAGGTGAAGGGCAAGGTCACCTTCCAGAACAAGGACCTGGACGACCTGATCCTGACGCGCACCGATGGCACGTCGACCTACAACCTGGCCGTCGTGGTCGACGACCACGAGATGGGCATAACCCACGTGATCCGCGGTGACGACCATCTGAACAACGCCGCGCGCCAGACCCTGATCTACCAAGGCCTGGGCTGGGACGTGCCGGTCTGGGCGCACCTGCCGATGATCCACGGCCCGGACGGCGCCAAGCTCTCCAAGCGGCACGGCGCCCAGGCGGTCAGCGAGTTCGCCGACATGGGCTACCTGCCCGAGGCCATGCGCAACTACCTGGCCAAGCTCGGCTGGGGCCATGGCGACGACGAGATTTTCACCGACGCCGACGCTCAGCGCTGGTTCGACATCAAGGATGTGGTCGGCGCCCCGGCCCGGCTCGACTGGGCCAAGCTCAACCACCTGAACAACCACTACATCCGCCTGGCCGAGCCCGCGCGTCTGACCGCCCTGGTGGCCGAGATCCACAAGAGCCGCGACGTCCATCTGCACGGCGGTGACATGGCCTTGATCGAGCACGTCATCCCGCTGGTGCGGGACGGCGCCAAGACCACCCTGGAGCTGGCCGACGCCACGGTCTTCGCCCTCAAGCGCCGCCCGCTCGAGCTGCCTGAAAAGGCTGCCGAGTTGCTGAGCGACGAGACGCGCGGCCGCCTCGGCCGCCTTCGCGAGAGCCTGGTAAAAGCCGCCGAATGGACCGTGCCGGCGCTGGAGGCGCACAACCGTGCGTTTGCTGAACGTGAAGGCGTGGGGCTCGGCAAGATCGGTCCGGCGCTGCGCATGGTGCTGACCGGCGGCGCCTCGGCCATCGACCTCGCCGGCGCGCTCGTAGCCCTCGGAAAAGATGAAAGTCTTGGACGCATCGAGGATGCGCTTTCGCTTGGCGGCTAACGCGCTATAAGCCGTCGAACGGGTGTTTCATTGCAGCGCACACTCTGAGGGGGACCGCATGGCCGAAACGGCGAAGATCACCATCGGCGGCAAGACCATCGACCTGCCGATCCTGAAGGGCACCACCGGCCCTGACGTCGTCGACATCCGCAAGTTCTACGCCGAGAGCGACGCCTTCACCTACGATCCGGGGTTCACCTCGACGGCAAGTTGCGAGAGCAAGATCACCTACATCGACGGCGACGCGGGCGTGCTGCTGCACCGCGGCTATCCGATCGGCGAACTGGCCGAGCAGTCGAGCTTCCTGGAGGTCTGCTACCTCCTGCTGCATGGCGAACTGCCGACCGCCGCGGAAGCCACCGAGTTCGAACACAACATCACATATCACACCATGCTGCACGAGCAGTTTGATAGGTTTTTCCAAGGCTTCCGTCGGGATGCTCACCCGATGGCTATCATGACCGGCGCGGTCGGGGCCCTGTCGGCCTTCTATCACGACAGCACCAACGTCGATGATCCCGAGCAGCGGATGATCTCCGCCCATCGAATGATCGCCAAGATGCCGACCATCGCGGCGCGGGCCTTCAAATACTTCCGCGGCCAGCCCTTCGTGCATCCGCGAAACGACCTCTCCTACGCGGAGAACTTCCTGCGCATGTGCTTCTCAGTCCCGGCCGAGGACTGGAAGCCCAACCCGGTGCTGACCCGGGCGATGGACCGCATCTTCATCCTGCACGCCGACCACGAGCAGAACGCGTCGACCTCGACGGTGCGCAGCGCCGGCTCCTCGGGCGCCAATCCCTTCGCCTGCATCGCCGCCGGCATCGCCTGCCTCTGGGGTCCCGCGCACGGCGGAGCCAACGAAGAAGCGCTGAACATGCTGGTTGAGATCGGCACGGTCGATCGCATCCCGGAATACGTCCAGGGCGTGAAGGACCGCCGCTACCGGCTGATGGGCTTCGGCCACCGCGTCTACAAGAACTACGATCCGCGGGCGACCGTGATGCAGAAGACCTGCCACGAGGTGCTGGCCGAGGTCGGCGACAGCGACGATCCGTTGCTCAAGGTCGCCATGGAACTAGAGCGCATCGCGCTCTCCGATGAATACTTCATCGAGCGCAAGCTCTACCCGAACGTCGATTTCTATTCGGGCATCACCCTGCGAGCGCTGGGCTTCCCGCCGGAGATGTTCACGGTGCTGTTCGCGGTGGCCCGCACGGTCGGCTGGATCGCCCAGTGGAAAGAGATGATCGAAGACCCAGCCCAGAAGATCAGCCGCCCCCGCCAGCTCTACACAGGCGCCACCCACCGCGGTTATGTCCCCGTCGAGAAGCGCGGCTAGCGAAGGTCCCCTAGCGGGTTTTCATCAGCTTCAGCACGGCGTCGGCCGCGACGTCTGACGGGTCGGGGCCGCCGCGCCCCATCTTGTCCAACGCTGCATACTGCTCGGCGACCTGTGCCGCCCGCAGGTCAGCATCGTCCAGGCGCAGCGCCAATTCCTTCGCCAGCTTTGGGCCGGTGCAATCCTCCTGCACCAATTCCGGAGCGATGAATTTCTGAGCGGCGACGTTGAAAAGGGTGATGTAGGGCGTGCGGATCAGCCGTTTGAGGATGGCGTAGGTCAGCGGGCCCAGCCGGTAGCCTACCACGATCGGCGCGCCGGCCAGCGCCAGTTCGGTGGTCACGGTGCCAGAGCAGGCCAGCGCCACGGTGGCGGCTTTCATAGCGTCGACCTTGCCCTGGTCGCCCTCGATGACGTGGGCGCGGTTCGGCCAGCCGGCGACGCGCGCCTTGACCATCTCGGCCACCGTCGGCGCGGCGGGGACTACGACGTGCAGGTTCGGGCGGTCGGCTTTGAGAATGCGCACCGCATCGGCGAAGGCCGGCAGGATCCGTTCGATCTCCCCTGGCCGGCTGCCGGGCAGGACGATCAGGATCGGATCGGCGGCCTTGGCGGCGATCTGTTTGCGCAGACGCGCCGGGTCGGCCTTCGAGAAGTCGAGGCTCAGCGCCGAATTGCCGACGAAGGTCACCGGCAGACCCTCGGCCTGGAAGAACGGCGCATCGAAGGCATGGATGGAGAGCAGGTGATCGACGGCCTTGGCCAGGGTCTTGGCCCGGCCCGGCCGCGTGGCCCAGACCTGCGGGCCGACGTACTTAATCAGCGGCAGCTTTGGGTCCAGCCGGCGCAGCTGTTGGGCGACGCGCAGGGTGAAGCCCCAGGAATCGATCAGGATCGCGAGGTCGGGCTTCTCGCGCGCGGCCAGGGCCACGGTGTCCTTCACCCGCGCGACAACCTTCGGATAGGCCATCAGGCCTTCGAGCAGGCCCAGGATGGAGATCTCGGCGATGTCGAAGGGGCTCTGGACGCCCTCGGCGGCCATCCGCGCGCCGCCGACGCCTACGAAGCGCACGCCATCGCCCAGCCGCTGTCTTAGCGCTCGAGCGAGGCCAGCCCCGCGATCGTCGCCCGAGGCCTCCGCGGCCACCAGCATGACGGTCAGTGGAGCCTTTGGCGGCGTGGTCACGGGGTGTCGGGCTCGACGCCGAAGATGAAGAGGCCCAGCTCATCGGCGAGTTCTGTGACGGTCTCGCGGTCCAGCACCAACAGGCGCCCCGCCTCCCCCACGATGCCGGAAAGCCCGGCGCGGGCCACCGCGTGAACCGTGGCGGGTCCAATGGTCGGCAGGTCGACGCGGGTCTCCTGGATCGGCTTGGGCGCCTTGGCGAGCACGCCGCAGGACGCGCCGGGACGGCCGCGCACGGCCTCCGGCAGTTCGGCGACCCGGGTCAGCATGGCGTCGGTGCCTTCCGCCGCCTCGACGGCCAGGACCAGGCCGCGGCAGACCACGGCCCCCTGCCCGATATCCAGCCCGCCGAGAGCGCGGGCGACCTCGAGGGCGCGGTGGACGTCGGCCATTTCGGCTTCGCTAGGCCTGACCTTGCCCATCGGCCCCGCGGCCAGACCAAGGTCTTCCATAACCTCGTGCGCGCCTTCGACGGCGAAGCCTTCCTTCTCAAACTCGGCCACCAACACCCGGAGCAGGGCGTCATCGCCCTTGCGCGCGGCGGTGATGAGGGTCGGCAGCACGGTGAGGCCGCGCAGGTCGGGCACCAGGGCTGAGAAGTCCGGGCGATCGACCTTCCCGGCCAAGCAGACCGCGCTGCAGCCGGCGCGCTGCAGCGCCTTGAAGCATTTGCCGAACTCGGCGATGCCTACCTCGGCTCCGGCATAGGGTGAAAGCTCGGCCCCGGCGAAGCCCTTCAGGCGGATGACGAACAGCGGGCGACCCGACCTGCGGCAATGCTCGGCGATCTCGACAGGCAGGCCGCCGCCGCCGGCGATCAGGCCCAGTTTCTTCATCAGACTTCGCGTTCCGGGAGGCAGAGCGGCCGGCTGGCGTCGGCGCGGATGAAATCGATGATCTCCATCACTGGGGCAGAGTGACCAAAGGTGGTGGCGGTGTCGTCGACCCGCTCCTGGAAGGTGCCCTCCTCGGCGAACAGCAGGCGATAGGCCGAGCGCAGTTCGCTGATCGTCTCCCGGTTGAAATCGCGGCGCTTGAGGCCGACCAGATTCAGACCCTCCAGGTGAGCGTGGTTGCCCCAGACCAGGCCATAAGGGATGACGTCCTTGGTCACGGCGGCCAGTCCGCCGATGAACGAGTAGCGCCCGACCCGGCAGTACTGGTGGACGGCCGCCAGGCCGGAGACCATCACGAAGTCGCCGATGTCCACATGGCCGCCCAGGGTCGCGGAGTGGGCCAGAACCACGTTGTCGCCGACCGTGCAGTCGTGGCCGACGTGGCAGGTGGCCATGTACATGCCGTCGTCGCCAACCTTCGTCACGCCGCCCGCCTGGACGGTGCCGATGTGCATCGTCACATGTTCCCAGATCCTATTGCGGTCGCCGATCACCAGCTCGGTAGGCTCGCCCTGGTAGGCGGTATGATGCGGCGGGCCGCCGAGATTGGAGAAGTTGCGGATCAAGCAGTCCTCGCCGATCCGCGTGTGGCCCTCGACGATTACGTGGCTGAGAATCTGAGTGCGGGCGCCGATCTTCGCGTGCTCGCCGATGATCGAATAGGGCCCGATGGTGACGCCGTCGGCCAGTTCGGCGCCCTTAGCGACGATAGCGGTGGGATGGATATCAACGCTCACTCAGGTCTCCACGACCATGGCCGCGAACTCAGCCTCGGCGGCGACCTTGTCGTTCACCAGCGCCTTGCCACGGAATTTGAAGATGTCGCCGCGGGCCCGCAGCACCTCGACCGCCAGCCGGATCACCGCGCCGGGGCGGACCGGGGCGCGAAAGCGGCAGTTATCCAGCGACATGAAGAAGATCGCCTTGCCGCCGACGTCAACGTCCAGGGATTTGGACATCAGGACCGCGCCGGTCTGGGCCAGCGCCTCGACGATCAGCACGCCGGGCATCACCGGGTAGCCGGGGAAGTGGCCCTGGAAGAAAGGCTCGTTCACGGTCACGCACTTGATGCCAACGATGGACTCGCTGGGTTTGTATTCTTCGCAGCGATCGACCAGCAGGAACGGATAACGGTGCGGAATGCGCGCCAGGATTTCGGTGATGTCGATTTCGCTGGGAGCCTCGCTCACCGGCGCCTTGCGGCTCATGGCTGCTCCCCTTCCTTGCGGCCGGCCATCCTGGACAACCAAGCGGTCTCCCGCAGCCAGCGCCGGAGCGGCCGCGCCGGAAATCCGGTCCAGGTCTCGCCGGCCGGGACGTCCTTGAAGACCGCCGCCGCCGCGCCGATCCGCGCGCCGTCACCGATGGTCATATGGTCAGCCACGCCGGCGCGACCCCCGAACTGCACTCCGTCGCCGATGACGACACTGCCGGAAATGCCCGTATAGGCGGCCATCACACAGCTGCGCCCGACCCGGACGTTGTGGGCGATGTGCACCTGATTGTCGATCTTGGTGTTCTCGCCGATGGAGGTATCCTCGAAGGCGCCTCGGTCGACGCAACTGTTGGCGCCGATGCTGACACCGTCCTGCAGGATCACCCGGCCAAGCTGCGGGATATCGATCGGGCCCCCAGGCCCGACTGTGACGCCGAAGCCGGGCTCGCCGATAGCGCAGCCGGCCAGAATGCGCACCCGGTCACCGAGTAGGGCGAAGCCGATGGTCACGTTGGCGGAGATTTCGCAGTCGCGGCCGATGGCGACGCCAGGTCCGATGACGGTGTTGGCACCGATGCGGGTTCCGCGGCCGATCTGCGCCCCTGCCCCGATCACCACGCCCGGCCCCAACTTTACGTCGCCCTCAAGCTTGACGGTGGCGTCAATGCGCGCGTCGCCGGTCGAGATCCGCGGGCGGTGAAGTCGGCCAGCGGCCAGGGCATAGCCGGCCTGGGGCAAGGCGATCACCAAGCCCACACAGCCGTTCGGCAGCGCCTCGATGTCGCCGGCGCTGACAAAGCAGGCGCCGGCGCTGGTCTCGCGAAGCTGCGGCAGGAACTTGCGGTCGCTCACGAAGGTGACGGTGTCGGCCGTTGCCCATGCCATCACCGAGACGGCCGAGATCGGGCGGCCACCCATCGCCAGGTCGCTGAGCTCGGACCCCGTCAGCCCCGCCAGTTCGGCGAGGGTGACCGGTCCCAGGTCTTCAAAGAAGCGCGGATCGGGCATCATGGGCCTGCGCGATCCGCGCATATCGTGGTTTGGAGCCTACTTCTGCGGCCCGGCCGGGCGGGCCGCCGCCGGCGTCTGCACGATCGGCGGGGGAGCGCCTTTCGCGGCGGCCGCGGCCTGCGGGCCATCGAGGCGTTCACGGTCGAAGGCGAACTGGGTGAACTTGGCGTTCAGCGCCGCCAGGACTGTGGGGGTGACGTCGTTGGCCGGACTGGCCAGGAGCACCGAGTTGCGGTTCAGCAGAACCGAGCATTTGGCGGTCTGGTAGGTTTGACGGATCAGCGGCTCCATCTCCTGCTGAATGCGGACCAGCGCCTTCTGCTCAGTCGCCTGCAGTTCGCGTTCCCGCAGCTGGGCCTTGCGTTGCAAGGCGCTGTTGCGGACCTGGATGTCAGCCGCCTGTTTTTCAAAGGTGGATTGATCCAGGGTGGCGCGACGTGCGTCCAACGACTTGGCGTCGCTCTCCAGCTGGGTGTTTTCGCCGGTCAACTCGGCGTTCACCTGGGCGCCGATCTGCTGCAGCCGGGTGGCGACATACTTGCCGACGGTCGATGCGCCGATCGCGTTGTCGAACGAGAAAATGCACAGGCCGGGAATAACCGGGCCTTGCGCCAGCGGCGGCGTTGCGGCGGGAGCCGGGGCCTGCGCAAAGGCGCTGGAGCCTGCGATCAGGGTGGCGGCGACAGCGCACAGGCCGGCGGCGAGGGTCTTGGAGGTCATGGCAGTCCTAGAATCTGGTTGCGGTTGAGAACCGGAAGGTTTCGGTTTTGTCGTAGTCTTGTTTCTTCAGGATCTGACTGAAGTCGAACTGGATCGGGCCCATCGGCGACTTCCATTTGACGCTGAGACCGACGGTGGCGCGCAGGCCAAGGTCGTCCCTGATCAGCGGGTCGCGGATAGTCAGGCCGGTCGTCGTATCAACCGACTTTTTGTCGAAGCCGTCCAGGCCGCCCAGCGTGCCGACGTCGCTGAACAGCGCGGCCTTGATGCCGTACTGCTCAGGCAGGAAGGTCGGGATGGTCAGCTCGGCCGAACCGATGGCGTATTCCTTGCCGCCCAGCGCGTCGGTGCGTCCCAGGTTCAGGTCGCGCGGTCCGATGCCCGCGGTCTGGAAGCCGCGGAACGTATTGCCGCCTTTGTAGAAGCGGTCGTTGATCCGAACGTGGTCCCCGCCCCAAGCCTCGACATCGCCAGCGGTGCCTGTGAGGCTCAGGATGAAGGTCTTGTTGAACCCGTGGTAGAAGCCGGCGTCGCCCTCCGTGCGGACATACTTCACATCGCCTCCAAGCCCGGCGAAATCCTGGGTCACCTCGAAGTAGAAGCCGCGGGTGGGATTGATCCCGTCGTTGCGGCGGTCGAGGCGGTATCCGTAGCCCACCAGCGAAGTCAGGTAACTGCCGCGCTGGGAGCAGAGCGAGATCGAGCTCACACCACTGGAGGTCGAGCAGTAGCTCGGGTCGATCTGCA
>JBBQTP010000132.1:0-11228 GCA_038213205.1 Caulobacterales bacterium | reverse complement strand
GATCGGCATTGTGGCCGGGCGGCTGCGCGAGAAGTACCGCAAGCCCTGCGTGGTGGTGGGCATCGACCGGGCGGCCAATATCGGCAAGGGCTCGGGGCGCTCGCAGCCGGGGGTGAACCTGGGCCGCGCGGTTCATGCGGCGTTCGACGAAGGGCTGCTGCTGGCCGGCGGCGGGCACGCCATGGCGGCCGGATTGTCGGTGCGACCGGATACCATCCCCGAGCTGCGCGCCTTCCTGTGCGAGCGGCTGGCGGCGGAGAGCCAGGTGGCGGCCGCCGACGACTGCCTGGAGATCGACGCCCTGGTGGCGACGCGCGGCGCTGATCGGGCGCTGTGGCAGGACTTCCAGCGGATGGCGCCGTTCGGGCCGGGCAACGTGGAGCCGCTGTTCGCCCTGGCCGACGTCCGCGTCGAGCGGCCAATGCCGCTGCGCGGCGGCCATGTACGGGTGACCCTGACCGACGGATCGGGCGGGCGGCTGAAAGCGGTGGCTTGGCGCGTCGAGGGCACGGAGGCCGGCAAACGGCTGATGGCCGAAGGCGGCGCGATCCATGTCGCAGGCAAGCTGAAACCCGACGACTGGCAAGGCCGGCAGGGGGTGGAATTCGAGATCGAGGATGTGGCGGACCCGCGTCGCGCCTGAGCCGCTGCCTGGCAGTCCCTAGGGGAGTCGAACCCCTCTTTTCAGGTTGAAAACCTGACGTCCTAACCGATAGACGAAGGGACCGCGTGGCGCGAAGGGGCGCTCTATATCCGCCTTCCCGTAGGGGTGCAAGACTACCCGGAAGCGCTCCGACGAAACCGCCGCCGCGTCTCGCCGTCGGCGACCACGATCTGCTTCAATTTCATGACGCCCGCCGAGCGCGCTGCTGTCCGTGGCATCACCGAGCAGAGGTCACTTGGGTTCAACAGTTATCGCTGGATGCCGGAGCGCCGACGACTTGGAGTCGGCCGGAATTCGCGGCACAGGCGAAGTTGAGACCGGTCGCCGATTGGTGCATGGCAAATGGAGGGTAGGGGCGCTGGCAGAGATTCCCCTTGCGCGTGTATTATTCTGCGTTGACGTGCGTGGCTTTACCAGAACAGTGTTATGATAGGCCTAGCCCGCAGACGGGATCGGGAGAGTAACGGGCCGAGGGGCAGATGGCTGGTTACGAATTTGAGGAAGTAGATTCCGCGGCAGAAGCCGTGCGGATCAGCGGTCGCGTCAAGTGGTTCGACGCGGGCAAGGGCTATGGCTTCATCATCCCCGACGATCCCAGCCAGACGGATCTGAAGGACGTCCTGCTGCACGTCACCAGCCTGCGCTCGTCGGGCCGCGAACATTGCCTGGAAGGCTCGATCATTACCTGCGACGTGGTCCGCCGCCCGAAGGGCTGGCAGGTGGCCGAGGTGGTCGAACTCGACGAAAGCTCGGCGCCGCCGCCGGCCGAGCGTCGCCCGCGCGACGACGGCTTCCGCCGCGCCGAGGGCGCCGCCCCGCGCGGCGACTTTGCGACGCGCGCGCCGCGTCGCCCGCCGCCGGCTTCCGGGCCGCTGGAGAAGGCGAAGGTGAAATGGTTCAACCGCACCAAGGGCTATGGCTTCGTGGTGCGCGACGGCGAGCCCGGCGACATCTTCGTGCATATCGAAACCCTGCGCAGATCGGGTATGGATGACTTGCAGCCGGGCGATGACGTCATGGTGCGCTTCGCCGAGGGACCCAAAGGCCTTGTTGTCGCCGAGATTGAATCCTCCGATTTGGACTGATTGGGCCTGGATTAGCCGGGCGCGTACTCCACTCCTTCTAAGTCTTGGCGTGAGCCTTGCCGCCTCGCTGCTGCTCGCGCCCCTGGCGCATGCGCAGGACATCCCGCGCATGGATCCGGCGCACTGCGTGGGCCAGCGGGTGCTGAAGCCGCTGCAGCCGCTGAGCATCGAGACCTCCAAGGGTCCGGTGAAATTCATGGTCGAGTTCGCCAACACCGACCGCACGCGCGAGTACGGCGAGATGTGCCGCAAGTCGGTGCCGGCGTTCGGCGGGATGCTGTTCGACTTCAAGGCGCCGATGAGCGGGGTGGCGTTCTGGATGCGCAACACCGTGATCCCGCTGGATATCATCTACATCACGCCGGACGGCCGGGTGCTGTCGGTCGCGCGCAACGTGCCGGCGCTGGACGAGACGCCCGTGCCGGCCGGCGGGACGATCCGCGGGGTTCTCGAGCTGCGGTCCGGCCGCGCCGCCGAGCTCGGCATTCTGCCCGGCGACAAGGTGGTCCACCGGATCTTCGCCGCCCCCCATGGCTGAGGCCGGGGCTGAAGGCGGCGCTGAGAAGCCCGCGCCGGCGCCGCCGCAGGGCTATGTCCCGGCCACCGGACGCGGCGGCTTTTCGACGCTGAACGGCCCCTATTTCCACAAGCCCGGCGACGGGCCGATGGCCGAGCAGGCGTTCTTCGCCCTGGATCGCCACTGCAACGGCATGGGGCTGGTGCACGGCGGCATGCTATCGGCGTTCATGGACGGGGTGCTGGCCGGCGCGGTCTGGCGCGGGGCGGGACGGGCGGGCGTGACGATCCATCTCTCCATCGATTTCCTGCACATGGCGCGGGCCGGCGAGTGGGTGTTCGGCGAGGCAAAGACCACGCGGGTGACCAAGGAAGTCGCCTTCGCCGAGGGCCGCGCCTGGGTCGGCGGCCACGATGTGATCCGCTGCTCCGGCGTCTTCAAGCTGATGAACCGGGGGCGCTAGGCGGGAATGACTGAGTACAGCTACGCCATCACCCTCCGAATCCGACACGCTTCAAGGGATTTGAGCGAGATTGGGAGCACGCTGGACATAGCGCCGACTCGTGTTTGGAGGGTGGGCGAGAAGCGCACAACGCCAACGGGCAGGCCCCTCAAAGGCACCAATCGGGAAAGCTATTGGTATTCGGAGTTGCTCCGCGGCGAGTCCTCGGTGCGGCCCATTTCCGACGCGTTCGATGAGATGATCGAAAAGCTTGAGCTACATGCCGCGTTCTTCCAGGAGCTTTCCTCTGACGGCGGTGGCGTTGAGCTTTTCGTTGGTTGGTTTTTCCCGGATGGCAGCAGCGGAGATGTTTTCGGCCACAGCCTCCTGGCGAGATTGTCCGTGCTCAAGATTGATCTGTGTTTCGACATATATCCGGACATGCAGTATTCCGACGCACCCACCGCTTGGTAGGCACTGGGCGACGTAAGCGATTGCGGGCTGCTTTGGTTTGCCGAAAGGGCAAAACGCTTATATCGCAGGGCCGCCGGCGTTCTCGGGGCGTAGCGCAGCCTGGTAGCGCATCTGCTTTGGGAGCAGAGGGTCGCAAGTTCGAATCTTGCCGCCCCGACCAACGCCGGCCCGGACCCTTCTTTGAAGGGTCCAATTGCTGAAGTCTGGAGCTCGGCGGGACGCGCTCCAATTACCGAAGTCTGGAGCGCGTCGGACGCGCTCTGGGGGAATGGGATCACCGCATGCTCGCGCGCATCTTCCGTCCGTCCAAGACCGCCATGCAGTCCGGCAAGGGCAAGTCCCTAGGCTGGGTGCTGGAGTTCGAACCGAAGGACGCGCGAAGACAGGACCCGCTGATGGGCTGGACCCAGACCGGCGACACCGAGTCGAGCCAGGTGCGGCTGTCGTTCGAAACCAAGGACGAGGCCGTGCGGTATGCCGACCAGCACGGCATCGCCTTCCAGCTGATCGACCCCCACCCGCCGAAGCGGATCCTAAAGGCCTATGCGGATAACTTCGCGTTCGGCCGCAAGGTCCCGTGGACCCACTAGGGGTCAGCGCGTCTCAAGCGCCCGTAGCTCAACCGGATAGAGCACTCGCCTTCTAAGCGAGCGGTTGCAGGTTCGAGTCCTGCCGGGCGCGCCAATTCACGCAAGCAAGCGACTACACGTAAGGGTTTCGCTCGGCGTCCAGGGTGATCACCCAGTCGGCGCGGGCCGGCATCTCCGACAGGACCCAGCGGGTTAGGCGCTCGTAGTGGGCCACGAAGCGCGCGATCTGGTCGGGCGCCATGCCGCCGGCGCCCTTGGCCAGCAGCTTGGCCTCCTGCTCGGCGCGCCAGCTGGCGACGACCTCGAAGTTGGGGGCTTCCAGCAGGATGAGGTCCTGCAGGCGCGCGAACAGATATTGGTAGGGCCCGTCGAGCTGATTGTTGATGTAGCTGCGCCAGACCCCCTCCGGGTCCTCGTCGCGCTCCAGGGCGTTGACCGGCTCGGCCAGGGCGGCCTGGCCCTGGGCCACCGCGCCGACGCACCAGCCTTCCAGGATCACCACATCGACCGGGGACTTCAGCGTCTCCCAGGTTCCGCGCGGCGTACGGGTGTCGGTGGCCTTATCGAAGCGGGGCAGGGCGACCTTGCCGGCGGCCCGCAGCTGGTCGATCACCGCGCCGGCCAGGGGCACGTCGTGGGTGCCCGGCGGGCCACGGACGGCCAGCAGCGGATGGACATCGCGGGCCAGGCGCTGGCGGGCCTCGTAGGTCAGGTAGAAGTCGTCCAGCGACAGGGCCACGGCGCGCAGGCCGCGTTCCTCCAGCAGTAGCTTGGCGTAGGCGGCGATGGTCGACTTGCCGGAGCCCTGGGCGCCGCAGAGACCGAGGATCGCCGGGCGTTTGCGGTCGATCCGGCGGCGGTGGGCGCGCGCGGCCAGGGGCTCGCAGACCAGCTCGGCGGTGCGGCGGAAGCCTTCGTCCAGGCCGTGTTTGGCCATGAAGGCGTCGAGAACAGCGTCGGCCATGTTTAGCCGCACCGCGCGGCGTAGACGTCGAGGCCGCGGCCCAGGTCGGCGATCAGGTCGCCGGGGTCTTCCAGGCCGATATGCAGGCGGATCAGCGGGCCGGGATATTTGCGCAGCAGCTTGCGGCTGGTGAGTTGGTGGTCGCAGGCGATGGCCAGGCTCTCGAAGCCGCCCCAGGAGAAGCCCAGGCCGAACAGGTCGAGCTCATCTAGGAAGGCGTCGACGGCGGCCTGTGGGCCGGGCTGCAGGATGAAGCCGAACAGGCCGCTGGCCCCGATATAGTCGCGCTTCCACAGGTCGTGGCCGGGCGCGCCGGGCAGGGCGGGGTGCAGGACCTCGCTGACCATCGGGTGATCGCGGAGCGCCGCGGCGACCGTGAGCCCGCTGGCGCCGTGCCGCGCGAGCCGGGTGGGCATAGTCCGCAGGCCGCGCAGCATCTGGTAGGCATCCTCGCCGGAGACTGCCCAGCCCAGGTGCAGCACGCCGTCGTACAGTGCGCGCAGCAGCTTCGGATCGGCCGTCGCGGCCGAGCCCATGAAGGTGTCGGAATGGCCGCCGACATATTTAGTCAGGGCCTGCAGCGCGATGTCGATCCCGTGGTCGAGCGGCTTGTAGAGATAGCCGGCGCCCCAGGTGTTGTCGGCGACGGTGAGGATGTTTCGCGGTTTCGCCAGTTCGGCGACGCGGGCCATGTCCTGCATCTCGAAGGAAAGTGAGCCGGGCGATTCCATCAGGATCAGCCGTGTGGCGGGCGCGGACTCGCCGACCAGGGTCTCGGGCGGCGTCCGCGGGTCGAAGTAGGTGGTCTTCACGCCGAACCGCTTCAGCGCATGGTCGCAGAACCGCCGCGTGGGTTTGTAGGCTGCGTCGGTGACCAGGATCTCGTCGCCGGTCTTTAGAACCGCCAGCAGAGCGCCGGAGAGCGCGGCGACTCCGGAGGGATAGAGCATCACCCCTTCGGCGTTCTCCAGGCCGGCGAGCGCGTCCTGCAGGGCGACCTGGGCGGCCAGTCCTTGGCGGCCATAGGTCAGGTAGTTGGCGTCGTCGTAGAGGCTGGCGGCATTGGGCAGCAGGACGGTGGAGCCCCTCTGGATCGGCGGCCCGACCGTCTTGGCGAGCGTCTCCGGCGCCTGGCCGGCGCGGATCAGCCGGGTGGCCTCGGTTCCCGCGGACGGTGGTCCCAAGTCTGATTTTCCGGGAGCCATACGGGTTGCGGAGCCATGCACTGCCGGGCGAAGGTGCCCGGCGCACTTAGAGCCCGTGGGTTGGCCTCTTTCAAGTTAGCCTGTTTCAGGGAGCACCGATGATCCGGCGGCGCGCCGCAGCGACGGTTCTGGCTCTGGGTCTGCTCCTGGGCGCGGGCGGTTGCGACAATAGCGGCAAGTCGGCCTCGACGCCCACTCCGGCCGGCAAGGCGGTTCCGACCACCGAGGCGCACTACAAGGCCACGCCCAGCAAGGTGCTGAATGCGGTGCGCAAGCGCGGTTACGTAGCCTGCGGGGTCAATCCGGGGTTGCCGGGCTTCGCCTATCCGGACTTTCGCGGCGCGTGGCGGGGCTTCGATGTCGACATCTGCCGCGCGGTCGCGGCCGCGGTGCTAGGCGATGCGAGCAGGGTGAAGTTCACCGCCATCGCCTCGCAGGACCGCTTCAGCGCCCTACAAAAGGGCGAGATCGACATTCTCTCCCGGAACACCTCGTGGTCGTATTCCCGCGACGCCGGCTTGGGTCTCGACTTTGCCGCGGTGACTTATTTCGACGGGCAGGGGTTCCTGGCGCCCAAGGCGCTCGGCTTGGCGAGCGCGCAGGAGCTTTCGGGGGCGCGGATCTGCGTCCAGGCGGGCACCGCCAGCCAGGACAACCTCGCCGACTACTTCCACGCCCGCGGCCTGAGCTACAAACCGGTCGTGGTGGCCTCTGAAGCCGAGGGGCGGCGGCTCTATGAAGGCGGCTCTTGCGACGTGTTCACGGCCGATGTCTCGGCCTTGGCCGGCTCGCGCTCGGTGCTGAACAATCCCGGCGCGCACGTGATCCTGCCCGACGTCATCTCCAAGGAGCCGCTGGGCCCCGTCGTGCGGCAGAACGATCCGGTCTGGGCCGATATCGTGCGCTGGACGGTCTATGCGACCATCCTCGGGGAGGAGCTGGGCCTGACGTCGAAGACCGTGGTGCAGGCCCGCGAGACGGCGTCCGATCCGCAGACCCGGCGGCTGCTGGGCCTCGAGGGCGACTACGGCGCGATGCTAGGCCTGTCGCGCGACTGGGCCTTCCAGGTGATCCGCCAGGTCGGCGCCTATCACGAGATCTTCCAGCGCGATGTGGGCTCGGGCTCGGCGCTGAAACTGGACCGAGGGCTGAATGCCCTGTGGAGCGCGCCGAAACCCGGCCTGCTTTACGCGCCCCCCCTTCGCTGAAGCGCCTCTTCGGTAGAGGATCGCTACGCCAGCGCGACGACGCCCATCTTCGCGAGCGTGCCGACCGCGCGGGCGACCAGGGCCACGTGCAAACCGGTCGTGTCGGACACAGCGTCGACGGTGTCCGCGCCGGCTTCGATCGCGAGCCAGATGCGGCGCAGGAGCTCCTGCGGTGTTGGGAGGCCACCGAAGAGGGCGTCACCCAGGGCCGCGTCGAGAGCCGCAGCCGAGGCGCCCGGCGCGGGGCGCGTGGCTGTGCGCGGACCGATGGTTGCGCTGGGGTAGTGGGCGAACATGCGGAACGGGTCAGGATGGGTTGAGCTGGCCTTGGGCGCGGCGGCGATCCGGGCGAGCCGCGCGGGGTCGGCGAGGGCGGCCCGGCGGCGCGCCGCCAGTTCGGCCCAAAGCGCCTGGTACTGCCGGTAGACGATCGCCCAGTCGAAATCCTGCCGAGCCCTGTCGTGGCCAGCGGCGCCCATGGTCCGGCGCAATTCTGGGCTGTCGATCAGGGCGGTCAGGCGCTCGGTCAGTTCCGCGATATCGACAGCGGTGCTGGCTCCGGTGGCCCGGCTGTAGGCGTCGTAGGTCAGGATCCCGGCTTCATAGGCCTGAGCGATTGCCGTGCCAGCGCCGGCGGCGGGCGCCCAGGTGCGAATCCGGAAACCGTCGACCCCGTCGCGAACCGTGTCCTTGTAGCCGTTCCAGTCGCTGACCACGGCGGGCAGGCCGGCGGCCATCGCCTCGACGGGGGTCAAGCCGAAGGTCTCCTGGATCGCGTCGGCCAGCGAGATGAAGATGTCGCCACAGGCCCAGGCCTTCTGCTGTTCGACCTTCTGGCCGTCCAGGAAGATCATGCGGACGGAGGGCGCGAACTGGGCGGCGGCGCTGCGAACGGCCTCGAAGATCGTCGGCGTCGGCGCGTGGCCGTAGCTGACGAGTGTGACCGGCTTTCCGGTGCGCTGGGCCGCGGCCTGCAGGCCGCGCAGCATGGGAAAGGGATGGGCTTTCGCGTGTGGCACCAGGCGGCCGACGTAAAGGGCGACCACCTCGGCGTTGCCGATCCCGGCGGCGGCGCGGGCCTCGGCGCGGGCCTTCGGTGTGATGTCGAAGTCGGCGGTGTGCACGCCGAGCGGAATGATCGGGTACTGCGGGCCGCTGATCTGCACCTGCGGCCCTAGGCGCCAGCGCAGGTATTCCGCGGCCTCCTCCTGGACGCCGCGGACGATCTGAAGGGCGGCGGAGGAAGTGCAGATGATCGCGTCCCAGTCGGTGAGCGGGTCGCGCAGGGCGTCGGAGAGCACCGCCATCGTGCGCTCTGTCGAAAGCGTGTGGGTGATGCCGGTAAGGCTGTAGGCCGCCTGGCCGACCCGCAGGCGCAGGCGCGCCTGATCGCCCAGCATCAGGTCCGGGCGATGGCAGACCCCGAGTTCGGCCAACCGATCCAGCCCGTCGGGCTGGATCCATTCCGTCGCCGCGGTCGGGTCTAGTCCACGGATCAGCGCCTCGAAGGGCTCCTGCAGATCGCGCGTATGGCCGTATCCGACCACGGGCTCGCCGCCGCGCCCGGCGATCGCCGCCCGCAGGAACCCGTGTCCAGCGGCGATGCGGCCCACCAGCCGGCGTCCGGCGGGGTCGTAGCCCCCTGGATGAAAGAAGAGGGCGGGGTTCGTGGGGGGGGCGGGCACGGGCGCAACCTAGCGGCCCGACTCGGAGGTGGGAATGGCCGTTGTCCGGGGGCGTCGCGGCAGCTAAGCCGACGCGTCGCGACGCGTTCCGCGCGCGACGTTCGGAACACCGGCGGCATGCGAACCACGACCTTTGCGGAAGCCCTCGAGTTGCTGGCGGCGCTTCGCAATCAGACGCGCAAGCCGTCGGACGACGAGCAGGTGGGGTTTATCGGCTTTTGCCTGGCGAACCTGAGCCGCAGTCACGGACAGTTCCTGCAGGATCTGTGGGTGGCTTACGAGCTGCGCTCGAAGCGGGAGGGGTTCTTCGTCGAGTTTGGGGCCGCCAACGGCGTGCATGCCTCCAACAGTCTCCTTCTGGAGCGTGACCTCGGCTGGAGCGGCATTCTCGCCGAGCCCGCGCGGATCTGGCATCCGCACCTGCGGGCGAACCGCAAATGCTTCATCGACGAGCGCTGCGTCTGGGTGCGCACGGGCGAGGAGTTGGTGTTCAACCAGCCGGCCATCGCGCTGCATTCGACCATCGACAGCTACTCCAACAGCGACCTGCACGGTGACACCCGCGTCGAGGGCGAGCGCTATCCGGTGCAGACGGTCTCGCTGTCGGACCTGCTGGCGCACTGGCAGGCGCCGCGGCGGATTGACTACCTGTCGATCGACACCGAGGGCTCGGAGCTCGACATCCTGCAGGCCTTCGATTTCTCCGCCTACGAGATCGGGCTGATCAGCGTCGAGCATAACCACACTGAAAAGCGGGGCCCATTGTTCGATCTGCTGACCTCGAAGGGCTTCCGGCGGAAGTTCGAGAAGCTGTCGAATGTCGACGACTGGTACGTCAAGGCTTAGGGGCCCGTGACCACCGGGGTGTCGGCGAGCCCGCCCCATTCGGTCCACGAGCCGTCGTAGACCGCCACGTCCTCGCGCCCGAGGCGGGCCAGAGCCAGCGCCAGCACCGAGGCGGTGACGCCGGAGCCGCAGGTGGTGACGATGGGCGCGGCAAGATCGACGTGGTCGGCCTCGAAGATCTGCTCGATCCGATCGGCGGACTTCATCCGGCCATCGGCGTCCAGCAGGCTGTCGAACGCCACGTTGCAGGCGCCGGGCATGTGGCCGGATCGCAACCCCGCGCGCGGCTCGGGGACCTCGCCGCGGAACCGGGCGCCGCCTCGGGCGTCGACGATCTGGGCGGTTTTCGAGGCGATGACGCCGCGGACGTCGTCCACATCGCGGACCAGGGCGGCGTGGAATATTGGTTTCAGCGCGGTCGGCGCGAGGGTGACCTGGCCGGCCTCGACCGGCCGCCCTTCGCCGCTCCAGGCCTTCAGGCCGCCGTCGAGCACGAAGACCTGCGTGAAACCCATCACCCGCAGCGTCCACCAGACCCGGGCGGCGGCGCGGATGCCAAAGCTGTCATAGCAGACGATGGTGGCCTCACGGCTAAGCCCGAGCGCCCCCACGGCCTCGGCGAACGCCTCCGGCGTCGGCAGCATGTGCGGAAGGTCGACTGTGCGGTCGGCGATCGCGTCGATGTCGAAGAAGATCGCGCCGGGAATGTGGGCGTCGAGATATTCGCCGTGGCCCGAGCGGATCTCGGCCGGCATCCACCAGCTGCCGTCGACGATCTGGAGGTCCGCGCGGCCCAGGCGCTCCGCAAGCCAGGCGGTGGAAACCAGGGGGTCGCTCATACCAGCCACGCGGGTTCGGGAAGGCCTCGTTCTCGCAGAAACTCGGGGTTGTAGATCTTCGATTGGTATCGCTGGCCGCTGTCGCAGAGCATGGTGACGATGGTCTTGCCGGGGCCCAGGTCCTTCGCCATGCGGATCGCGCCGGCGACATTGACGCCGGTCGAGCCGCCCATCACCAGGCCCTCGCGCTCCACCAGGTCGTAGATTGCCAGGAGCATCTCGGTGTCGGAGATTTGGTAGGCGTGGTCAATCTTCAGGCCCTCCAGATTGGCCGTCAGCCGGCCCTGGCCGATGCCCTCGCTGATCGAATTGCCCTCGGCCTTCAGCTCGCCGTTGGCGTACCAGCCGTAGAGGGCCGAGCCGTGCGGGTCGGCGATGCCGATGGCGACCGCGGGGTTGTGCGTCCGCAGCGCCTCGGCGACGCCGGCCAGGGTGCCGCCGGAACCCACCGCGCAGACGAAGCCGTCGACCTTGCCCCCGGTCTGGCCCCAGATCTCCGGGCCGGTGCCCTCCGCATGGGCCAAGCGGTTGGCGACGTTGTCGAACTGGTTGGCCCAGACCGCGCCGTTTGGCTCTTTAGCGTCAAGTTCCTGGGCCAGCCGACTGGAATACTTCACATAGTTCATTTCGTTGACGTAGGGCACCGCGTCCACCTCGACCAGCTCGGCGCCGTAGAGGCGGATGGCGTCTTTCTTCTCCTGGCTCTGCG
>JBBQTP010000131.1:0-11376 GCA_038213205.1 Caulobacterales bacterium | reverse complement strand
GATCATGGCCGGCTACTGGAACCGCCCGGAGGCCACGGCCGAGACCATGACGGCCGATGGCTGGCTGAAGACCGGCGACGCCGGCTTCGCCGATGCGCGCGGCTACATCTTCGTCCATGACCGGGTGAAGGACATGATCGTGACGGGCGGCGAGAACGTCTATCCGGCCGAGGTGGAGAACGCGATCCTGGGCTGCCCCGGGGTGGCCGACGCCGCGGTCATCGGGGTGCCGGACGAGCGCTGGGGCGAGGCGGTGAAGGCGATCATCGTGGCCGCCGCCGGGGCCGATCCGCAAGCCGCCGACGTGATCGCCTACGCCCGCCAGCGGATCGCCGGCTTCAAGGCGCCCAAGAGCATCGACTTCATCGATGTCCTGCCGCGCAACGCCTCGGGCAAGGTGCTGCGGCGCGAGCTGCGCAAGCCCTATTGGGAAGGCCGTGCGCGCAACGTTGGCTAGTGTGGTGGTTCTGAAGTTCGCATGATTGATTGGGCAAGCTCTGTTGCGAACTTCAGAACCGCAAATCACAATTGAAACATATACTTGCTAGGGTCCTCATCAATTCCGAAGTTCGTCAGAGCCTGCCACAAGCGCATGCGAACTTCGGAATCGGGACACTAGATGCCCGTCGGATAGGCGGAAAACCAGGGCCCCCACTGGCAGGTTGGGGGGTGCCGGTGGGGGCCCTGGCCCGCGACGTCTGAAGCGCGACTAGACGGTAAGCAGCCGCGCATTCGACGCCCGTCGGCGGCGGAGGGAGCCACCGATAACGGCGAAACCACCGACGAGCATGGCCCAGGTGGCGGGCTCGGGGACACCCGCCGCCGTGAGGAGCTTGTTGTTCGGAACGAAGTCGGCGAGCACCGTGCCGCGCTTCGACCAGGCGCTGAAGCCGAAGTGCTGCGGGTCCAGGCCGGTCTGGGGCAGGAAAGCCAGCGGAATGGCGATGGTGAAGCCGTTGTGCGCCAGGGTCGCCGTCAGCGTCTGGTTGCCGCTCGGCGTCCCGAGCACGCCCGAGCCGTCCTTCAGCACCACCAGAGCCTGATCGAACAGGATGTTCGGCTCGCCGACCCCGCCGAACGGCGCGCGCGCGCCCTTGCCGGTGTCGATGCCGATCACATAGGCGCCGGGCTGGTTCTTGATGTCGTCCGCCAGGGTCACGGACACCAGGAACGCGCTGCCGGCCTGATCGAAGGACACCGACAGGTCGGTGAAGTCGAGGTCACCGTTCGTGGCGCGGTCCTGCTGCGGGAAGCCCGACAGGAAGTCACCGCGCTTGTCGGACTGGTGGTGGATGAACACCGCGGCGTGCGCGCCCCCGCCCAACAGGGCAAGCGCGGCGCCGGCGGCCAGCAGAGCCTTACGCATCTCGTCACTCCTGATCGCAGGTCGTCCACGTGCGGTTCACGCGACCTCGACCGAGGGGTTGATGCCGAGCCGCCCGAAAAAGGTTCATCGGGGAGGTGGAGACCGGCCCGCCGAATGCCTAGATGGCGGAGCGGGGAGGCGTTCGGTGCGCATCAAGCGTCACCATAAAGACCCCTTCCATTTGAACCTTTTCGCCCGTGGCGGGCATCCACGAACGTATGCAAGAGAGCCAAATGCTTCTGCGGCGGACCCCGGCTAACGACGAGCGCCCGGCATCCGCCCCCCGCGGGACGACGCCCGGTGCGTCGCCGGTCCGTGAGTTGGGCCGTGACCCAACTGGTGAAGCCGGCCTGCTGACGCGGATCGCCGAGCGGGACCTGAAGGCGTTCGAGGAGCTCTATCGGCGCTATCACCCTCGGCTGACCCGCTTCCTGATGAACATCCTGCGCCATCCGCAGTTGACGGAAGAGGCGCTCGACGACACCATGATGGTGGTCTGGAAGCGGCCCGAGGGATTTAACGGGGCGAGCAAGGTCTCGACCTGGATCTTCGCCATCGCCTACCGCACGGCCCTGAAGGCCCGCTCGCGCCATGACGAACCGATCGAGGACGAAGGCCTCGACTCGCGGCCGAGCGGGGAGGCCGGCGCCGAGCAGCAGCTCGGCCAGCGCCAGACCCAGGCGATCCTGATGAGCGCCATGGCGCAGCTCTCGGCCGACCACCGCGCGGTGGTCGACCTGACCTATTTCCACGACGTGGGCTATCGTGAGATCGCTGAGATCCTCGATTGTCCGGTCGGGACCGTGAAAACCCGCATGCATCACGCCCGCAGGCATCTGAAGGCGATGCTGGCGGGCCGGCTGACCGATTGGTTGTAAGGCAAAGACCGATGGGACACATCATTCGACTAGACGCAGAACGCCACCGCGAGCTGCGTGACCTGCTGCCCTGGTATGCGATCGGGCAGCTCGATGCTGACGAACGCGGGCGGGTGGAGGCGCACCTGGCCAACTGCCCCGAGTGCCAGGCCGAGCTCCGGTTCGAACACCGGCTGGACGACGAGGTCGCCCGAATGCCGGTCGATATCGACCGCAGCTGGTCGCGCATGAAGAAGCGGATGGACCGGGACCGGCCGCTGGGCCGTCTGCGCCAGTTCGCCGGCGCGGTCACGGCGCCCGCCCCTTGGCTCGGCTGGGCGGCGGCGAGCTTCCTGTTCCTGGTCAGCGGCGTCCTGCTGCTGCCGTCGATGCAGCCGGCGAGCTACCACACCCTGAGCGCGGCGCCCGGCGCAGCGTCGGGCAATGTGGTGGTGATCTTCCGCCCCGACACCCGCGAGCGCGACATGCGCGCGGCCCTGGTCGCCAACGGCGCGCGGCTGGTCGACGGACCGACCGCCACCGATGCCTATGTGCTGCGCGTGCCGCAGGCCAAGCGCGAGGCGGCGCTCGCCAGCCTTCGCCGCCGCGCCGACGTGGTGATGGCCGCGCCACTCGATCCCGGACCGGCGCGCTGATGATGCGCCGCCTCGCACATTGGCTTGCCCTAGGCCTCGCCCTGGGGTTGTGCGCACTCGGTTCGGCACGCGCGGCCGAGCCGCCCGGCCGCGCCGTTGACGCCGCCGTGGCGCAGCAGGTGCTGGTGATGCTGCGCCTGCCCTCCCAGCATTTCAGCGCCGAAGTCTATGCCGACGGCTACGGCAGCGGCGGCGTGCGCGCGGCACGGCGCCGGGTCGCCGACCGCCTAGCCCGCGCCCATGGCCTGATCCTGATCAGCGGCTGGCCGATGCCGCTGGTGGGCGTGGACTGTTTCATCATGAAGGTGCCCACCGGACAGTCGCCGGCCGACGCAGCGGCGGCCCTGTCACGAGAGCATGAGGTCGAGTGGTCCGAGCCCGTCCAAGTCTACCGCACGCAAGGCGTGGCCACCGCGCCCAACGACCCGCTCTATCGCCTGCAGCCGGCCGCCGCGGCCTGGCGGCTGGCTGACCTGCACCAGATCGTCACTGGCCGGAACGTCCGCGTCGCCGTGGTCGACAGCCAGATCGACGCCAGGCATCCCGACCTTGCCCGCCAGATCCAGATCCGCCAGGACTTCGTGGTCGATCACCCGGCCGGCGCGGAAGCCCACGGCACCGGCGTGGCCGGGGTGATCGCCGCGGTGGCCGACAACCGGCTGGGCATCGTCGGCGTTGCGCCGGGGGCCCGGCTGATGGCGTTGCGCGCTTGCTGGCAGGCGGCGGACGGACCGGCGACGGTCTGCGACACCCTCAGCCTCGCCAAGGCCCTGCACTTCGCCATCGACAACGGCGCCCAGGTGATCAACCTCAGCCTGACCGGCCCGCCCGACCTGCTGCTCGCCAAGCTGCTCGATATCGCCGAGGCGCGCGGCATGGTGGTGGTCAGCGCGCTCGATCCGAAGCTTGCGCACGGCGGGTTTCCGGCCTCGCATCCCGGGGTCATCGCGGTGACCGATGACCCGGTTCGGCGGCTGGAGGCCGGCTCCTATCTGGCCCCCGGGCGGGACGTACCGACCACCGCGCCCGGCGGCGGCTGGTCGCTGGTCAACGGCAGCTCCTTCGCCGCGGCCCACGTCAGCGGCCTCATGGCTCTGGCCCGCGAAAGGAACCCGCGGGCGCATCGACCCCCAACACTGGCGACCCTGCGTTCTGGCGGCATCGACGCTTGCGCGACCGTGCTGGCGACACCAATTGCGTGCGATGACTGCGCCTGCGGCCGGCCCGCGAACTACGCTGCGATGGCCCGCCCATAAGGTGAAGCGGGGGCATGGCGCGGCCAATGGGCCTGCTCTTGGGTCGGCCGTCGGGCTGGCCGCCATCCTCTTCAGCCTTCCGGGGCAAGCTTCCGCACAGGTGGGCGTCAGCGTCGGGCTCACCTCGGACGCCAGACTGCGCGGACTGTCATTGAGCGACCGTCGGCCGGCGCTCAACCTCAACCTCTCATATGACCATCCGAGCGGCGTCTACGCCGGCGCGGGCATCCTGGCCCGGGCCGGCTTCCTCGGCGCGGACGGCGACAGCGCCGGCCGGTTCGTGGGCCACAACGAATACCTGGGCTACTCCGGCCCGCTCGGCTCCGGCCGCTCGTGGGACGTCGGCATCAGCAACCAAGCCTACACGCTGGACTACGAGCGCAAGATCACGGTGCACTACACCGAAGCCTATGTGGGGTTGGTGCAGGGTGACCTCAGCGCGCACGTCTATTTCGCGCCCGACTATCCGCGCCGGGGCGTGAACTCGGCCTATGCCGACATCAACGCCTCGCATCGCTTCGCCGACGTCTGGCGCCTGACGGGGCACCTCGGCGCGCACGAACGGCTGGGCGGCACGCCGGCGCGCGACGGGCGGCCCTGGCGCTTCGACACCCAGCTGGGCATCGCGCGCGAGTTCACCAGGGCCGAGGTCGATCTGGCCTGGATCGCCAGCGCGCCGGGTCCCTTGCCGCATCCGCCCCAAAGCCGTCCCGCCGTGGTCCTGGCGGCGAAGTACTTCTTCTGATCAGGCGCCGGCCGCGACGCTCGGACGGGCCTTCACCCGGGCGAACCAGTCGTTGAGCTTGGCGAACCCCGGATCGAGCGGCTGGCCCACCGTGCCGCCGAAGGCGATGAAGCAGTAGAGCAGGATATCGGCCAGGGTGAAGCGCTCGCCGACGATCCACGGGCCCGTGAAGTTGGCCTCGAACCATTCCTCTCCGTCCTTGGCCACGGCCTTCAGGCCCGGCGCGGCGTCCGGCAAGACCCGCATGCGGCTCTCGAACAGCGCCAGGCCCTCGGCGTAGCGGAACCCGTTGGCCATCGGCTCGCAGATCTTGATGTCCGCCCGCCGCGTCCACATGCGTGTCGCGGCCCGCTCCTCGGCGTTGGTTCCGATCAGCGGCGGCGAGGGCTGGCGCTCCTCAAGGTATTCACAGATGGCGGTGATTTCGGTGATGCAGCTGCCGTCGTCCAGCTCCAGGGACGGCGTCTGCCCGGCCGGATTGACGCTGGTGTTGTAGGGCGCCTTGCGGTTCTCGCCGCCCATCAGGTCGACGGTGACGAAGGGGATCGTCAGCCCCTTTTCGGCCAGAAACATCTTCACGACCTGAGGGTTCGGCCCGACCGACGTATGCAGCTTCATGGTGTTTCCCTTTTTGTTGGCTGCGACCCTAGGAGGGCGCCGTAAGGGTGGTCAACGAACGTCTGAGGCTGAGGCGGTTAGCCCAGGCCATCGGGCTTCGGACCGCCCGTCGCCCAGTCCAGCAATTCGACCGGATGAATGACCGGCGCGGCGACCGACCCGGCGATCTGAGCGATGCAGCCAACGTTGCCGGCGGCGACCACGGCGGCGCCGGTGCGCGCGATGTTGATGGCCTTGCGCTCGCGCAGGCGGCCGGCCAGCTCCGGCTGCAGGATATTGTAGACCCCCGCCGAGCCGCAACAGAGGTGGCCCTCGGCGATCTGGCGCACCTCGAACCCGGCCCCAGCCAACAGCGCCGCGGGCCCGGCCTTGATCTGCTGACCGTGCTGCAGCGAACAGGGTGCGTGATAGGCGACACTGATGGCGCCCGGCCGCGTCACCGGCGGCAGGCCGATCTCGCCGATGAACTCCAGGACGTCACGGGTCAGGCTCGCCGCCTGGGCCGCATCGGCGTCGCCGGGCAGCCGGTGGGCGTAGGCCTTGATCGTCGTGCCGCAGCCGGCGGCGGTGGTGACGATGGCGTCGAACGGTCCGGCGGCGGTCCAGGCGCGGACGTTGGTCGCGGCGCAGGCGGCCGCCTCACCGGTCCGGCCCAGGTGCTCGGAGAGCGCGCCGCAGCAGCCCTCGCCCTGCGCCAGCACGACCTCGTACCCGGCCCGCGTGATCAGCCGGATGGCGGCGGCGCGGATGCTCGGCGCCATGGCCGGCTCGACGCAGCCTTGCAGCAGGGCGACCCGGCCCCGCAGTTTGCCCTCCGCAGGATGGACGCCAGGCCAGTTCCGCGCCGGCGTGGACCTGGGGACCAGGCGCAACAGGGCCGCGAGCGGGGTCAGTCTTAAGGCCTTGAGGACGGGCTCCAGTGGCCGGGCCAGGCGGCCGAGGCTTAGCGCGAACCGCAGGTGGCGCGGGCGGGTCAGGACATGCGGTATCGCCCAGCGCAAAAACCGCTCGAAGGCCGGGCGGCGGTAGGTGGCCTCGATGTGGGCCCGGCCGTGGTCGATCAGCTGGGCGTAGTTGACGCCGGACGGACAGGTGGTGTTGCAGGCCAGGCAGGACAGGCAGCGGTCGAGGTGGGTGACGGTCTGCGCCGAAGGCGCGCCGCCATCCTCCAGCATGGCCTTGATCAGCTCGATGCGGCCGCGCGGGCTGTCGCGCTCGTCGCCCAGCAGGACGTAGGTCGGGCAGGTGGCCGTGCAGAAGCCGCAGTGCACGCACTTGCGGATTTCCGCATGGCTGGCCGCGGTTTCCGGATCGGCGAGCTGGGCTGGGGTGAAAGCGGTCTGCATCAACCCTGCTCCAAGCGGCCGGGGTTCAGCACGCCCTTTGGGTCGAAGGCGGCCTTGATCCTCGCGGTGAGCGCCGCCAGCGGGCCGTCCAGCGGCGCGAAGGCGGGCCCGTCGCCCCGGTAGAGCGCGGCGTGGCCGCCGTGCGCGCGGGCCGCGGCGCGCACCGTCTCGCCGGGTTGATCGGTGAGCAGCCAGACCAGACCGCCGCCCCAGTCGTAGAGCGGTTCACCGGCAACGGCCTGCACGACCTGCCAGCCGGACGCCGGCGGAACGGACAGCCGCCACAGCGGCCGCGGGTCCTTGTGGAAGGCCTCGACCTCGCGGACCTGGCCCCAGAACTCGCTACTCAAAGCGCCGTCGAGACGCTGGACGTGGCCGAAGCCGCGCAGGGTCTCGGCCAGAGTGTCGAACCGCGCGGCCACCGAGGCGTCGAAGCCTTCGAGCCGCAACGCCGTGACCGCCATCTTCGCCTTCAGCGGGGCCCGCGCGGCGGCAGCCCGCGGCAGATGAGCGGCGGCGGAGACGTCGATGGGGGCGTTCAGCGCCCGGCCCATCGCCTCCCCGGCGCGGCGGTCGTCGAGGTCGAACAGCAGCAGGGTCGCCTCGCCACGGGCGGCCGGCAGCACCTTGATGGTCACCTCCGTCATCACCGCCAGCGTGCCCCAGGAGCCGCACATCAGCTTGGAGAGGTCATAGCCCGTGACGTTCTTCACCACCTTGCCGCCGGCCTTGACGATCTCGCCGCGCCCACTGACCGCGGCGAAGCCCAGCAGGTGATCGCGCGCGGCCCCGACCCGGATGCGCCGAGGCCCCGAGAGGTTGGCGGCCAGCGTCCCGCCCAGCGTCGCGCGGCCTTTTGAATGAAGAAGCTTGCCCAGATGCGGCGGCTCGAAGGGCAGCATCTGACCCTCGGCGGCGACCAGCTTCTCCAGCGTTGAGAGTTTCACCCCCGGCTGGGCGGTGAGCACCAGTTCCTCCGGCGCGTAGTCGATGACCTTGTTGAGGCCGGCGAGGCTGAGCACCGCGGCGGCCTGCACCGCGCCGATCGAGCGCTTGGTCCCGCCGCCGACGATCTCCAATGTGCCGCCCGCCTCCCCGATCGCGGCCACCCGCTCGGCGACCTCGGCGGCGGTTTTCGGCGCGTGGGTGGGGGCGGCGACGTCCGGCATCAGAACCGCGGCAGGTCGGGGAAGGCGACGGCGCCGCGGTGCACGTGGACGCGGCCGAGCTCGGCGCAGCGGTGCAGGCGGGGGAACACCTTGCCTGGGTTGAGCAGCAGGTCGGGGTCGAAGGCACACTTCAGGCGCTGCTGACAGGCCAAGTCGGTCTCGTTGAACATCTCACCCATCAGGTCGCGCTTCTCGACGCCCACGCCATGCTCGCCGGTCAGCACGCCGCCGACCGCGACGCAGAGCTTCAGGATGTCCGCGCCGAAAGCCTCGGCGGCCTCTAGCTGGCCGGGCTGGTCGGCGTCATAGAGGATCAGCGGATGCAGGTTACCGTCGCCGGCGTGGAAGACATTGGCGACCCCCAGGCCGTACTCCAGCCCCATCTGGGTGATCGCGCCCAGAACGTACGGGAGTTGGCCGCGCGGGATGGTGCCGTCCATGCAGTAATAGTCCGGCGAGATACGGCCCACCGCTGGGAACGCCGCCTTGCGGCCGGCCCAGAAGGTCAGGCGCTCGGCATCATTTGAAGAGGTGCGGACGGTCGTGGCGCCGCGGGCCTCAGCCAGGGCCGCGACGTGGGTCGACAGCTCGGCGCACTCCGCCTCCGGACCGTCCAGTTCGACGATCAGCAGGGCCTCGCAATCCATGGGGTAGCCGGCGTGGACGAAGGCCTCCGCCGCATCGATGGCCGGCTTGTCCATCATCTCCATCCCGGCCGGGATGACGCCCGCGGCGATAATGTCGCCGACCGCGCCGCCGGCCGCTTCGACGGTCGGGAAACCCAGCAGCATGGCGCGCGCGGTCTCAGGCTTGCGCAGCAGACGTACGGTCACCTCGGTGACGACGCCCAGCAGACCCTCCGATCCGGTGACCAGGCCCAGCAGGTCGTAGCCGGCCGCATCGAAGCTCTTGCCGCCCAGGCGCACCACCTCGCCGCTCATCAGCACGATCTCGCAGCCCAGCAGGTTGTTGGTGGTCAGGCCGTACTTGAGGCAGTGCACCCCGCCGGAATTCTCCGCCACGTTGCCGCCGATGGTGCAGGCGATCTGGCTGGAGGGATCGGGGGCGTAATAGAAGCCGTCGGCTTCGACCGCGCCGGTGATCGCTAGGTTGGTGACGCCGGGCTGCACCACGGCGCAGCGGTTGGCGAGGTCGACCTCGAGGATGCGGTTGAACTTGGCCATGCCGAGCACGACGCCGTCCTCAAGCGGCAGGGCGCCGCCCGAGAGCGACGTACCGGCGCCGCGCGGCACCACCTTCACGCCATTGGCCTGGCACCAGGCGAGCACCGCGGAGACCTGCTCGACAGTCTCCGGCAGCACCACGGCGAGCGGGGTCTGGCGGTAGGCCGACAGGCCATCGGACTGGAAGGGGACCAGGCCGGCCGGGTCGCCGATCACGCCCTCGCCCGGCACCAGCCGTTGCAGCGCGCGGACGATCTCGCCCTTGCGGGCCATCAGATCGGCGTCGGGCAGCGGCATCTTCATCGCGCGACCACGAACCAAAGTTCGGCCGCGCGGTCCAGCGGTTAGGCGGCGGGCAGCGTTAGTGCGGCTGGGCGGCGAGCTGAGCCTGCGCAGCCTTGCGCTGCTCTACGTCCTTCTTGTGCGCCATGTGGTGGCCGACGGCGCAACCGGCGGCCGCGCCCAGCACCGTGTGACGGCCGGCGAAGTGGCCGGCGACGCCGCCCACCACAGCGCCCTTCAGGCAGCCCTTGGCCTCAGCGCCGCCAGAGGCGGCGAGACCGAGGGCCAGGGCGATGGCTGCGGTTGCGATGATCTTCATGGGCCGATCCTCCAATGAGCGCGACGCTCTTCCCCAGACGTTATTCCGCGCCCAAGCTCGCGCCAAATTAAGGAGCCTTCATGTCCGACATCCTGTTGATCGACGACCCTGCGCCCCACGTGCGGCGGCTGACCCTGAACCGGCCGGACAAGCGCAATGCGCTGTCCAACGCGCTTCGGGCCCAGATATTCGACGCCCTGGAGGCGGCCGACACCGACCCGGAGGTGCGGGTGACCATCCTGCGCGGCGCCGGCTCGTGCTTCTCCGCGGGGTACGACCTGGGCGGGGGCGCGTCGGCGCCCTACCCGTTCCACACCGCCGGTGGTGCGGGCCACTGGTCGCGGCATGTGGTGGAGGGCTGCTTCCGGGTCTGGGACCTGGCCAAGCCGGTGATCGCCCAGGTGCACGGCTGGTGCCTGGCCGGGGGCTCAGAACTGGCGACGGCCTGCGACCTGGTCTACGTCGCCGCCGACGCCCAGATCGGCTACCCGCCGGTCCGCATGATGAGCCCGCCGGACAACCAGTTTCATCCCTGGCTTTGCGGCCTCAGGCCCGCCATGGAGATGATGCTGACCGGCGATGCCATCGACGGGCTCGAAGCGGTCCGAGTCGGCTTCGCCAACCGGGCCTTCCCGGCCGCCGAGCTGGAGGCCGGCGTGCTGGGCATGGCCGAGCGGGTCGCCATGATCCCCACCGACGTGCAGCAGATGAATAAGCGCTCCGTCCACCGGGCGATGGAGATCATGGGCCTGCGCGCGGCGATCCGGGCCGGCGCCGAAATCCAGGCCCTGGCGCTGACCACCGCCTCCAGCCGCGAAACTTTCGCCAAGTTCCGGGACGGGGTTTCGCAGGCGCTCGATGCGCGCGACGCGGCGTTCGGCGACTACCGGACCAAGGGTTGAGCGCTTGAGAGGTTATGTTATCCGCGCGGTCGCAGAAGCCGACCTGCCGCTGATCGCCGGCTGGCGGGCCCAGCCGCACGTGACGCAATGGTGGGGCGAGCCAGATGTCGAGCCGGAGGCGGAGAAGCTCGGCGATCCGAACATCGACCCGTGGCTGGTCGAGTTTGACGGGCGACCCTTCGCCTTCCTGCAGGATTACCGCGTCCACGCCTGGAATCCGCACCCGTTCAGCTATCTGCCGCCGAGGGCGCGGGGGCTGGACCTGTTCATCGGCGAGGCGGACATGGTCGGGCAGGGCCATGGCCAGCGGTTCCTGCGCCAGCACGTCGAGGCCCTGTTTGCCCGCGGCGTCCCGGCCGCCGGCGCCGATCCGCACCCGGACAATCTCCGTGCCCAGCGGGCCTACGAGAAGGCCGGGTTCGCCATCGTCAGCGGGCCGCTCGAAACGCCGTGGGGCCGCGCGGTGCTGATGGACCGCCGCGCCTAAGCTACTCGCCCCCGAAAGCTCTATTCGCCCTTGAAGATAGGGGTCCGCTTTTCGTTGAAGCTAGCGACGCCCTCGCGCCGGTCGGCGGTCTTGAACAGGCGGTTGTAGGCCGCGAGCTCCATTTCCATGGCCGCGGCGAGGTCGAGGGAATGACCCTCGCGCACCACGTGCTTTAGGGCGCGCACAGAG
>JBBQTP010000130.1:0-11388 GCA_038213205.1 Caulobacterales bacterium | reverse complement strand
GCGGCCCGATCCCCCGAAGGAAATCGCGCCGCCGCCGATGTCGCTCCTCCAGTCGGGCTACGCCCTCCCTACGGATCAACAGCGGCGGCGAGTCTCATCCTGATTGACGCTGACTCTCACCCTGATTGTCGCGCGGCACCGAACCATGTTCACCTGATCGCGGCACCGGGTCGTGCCGAAGCGCTGGCCCAGGCGGTCGGCGCCACCCACCTGCGCTACACGCGCCGGGTGAACCAGCGTGAGCGGTGGACCGGCTATCTATGGCAAGGCCGGTTCGCGTCGTTTCCCATGGACGAGAGCTATCTGCGCCAATGCGCCCGTTATGTGGGGTTGAATCCCGTGCGCGCCGGCCTGACGGCGCGGGCGATCGACTGGCCCTGGTCCAGCGTGCGCGCCCACGTGGAGGGGCGCCCGGATGCGCTGCTGACGACCAAGCCGCTCGCCGAACGGCTGGGTGAGGAGCTGGGCGCGTTCTTCGATCTCGACGTGGCGGCCGAGGCGCGCCAGGCGCTGCGCCGGGCCTCAACGACAGGGCGTCCGCTGGGCGCCAGCGCCTGGATAAAGGCCCTGGAGGCCGCAACAGGTCGAACACTCACCGCGGCGCCGGTGGGGCGGCCAAAGCGGGACACCGCCAAATTGGGCCCATCTACGCTGCTAGAGCGGACCAGCGTTCCGCGCTGAAAGGCGTACGTGTCCCCAATTCGGGCGTGAAGCGGGGTCAGCCGCCGGCCACGACCCGCAGGTTAGGCGCGCCGGCCGGGCGCTCGCCGCGGATTTCGGCCACCAGCTCGAAGAGGGCGCGGCGCACGCCGTCAACATCGCCGCGGTCCGCCAGGACCTCCAGCTCGCTGAGCTGGTCGGTGGTGACCCGCATCGAGGCGTTGGAGACCACCTCCAGAACCTTGTGCGCGCAGGGCAGGGAGCGCTCGGTCTCGTCCAGCAGGAGCTCGGTCAGCTTCTCGCCGGGGCGCAGGCCGGTGATCTCGATCTCGATCTCCTTGCCTGGCGTGCGGCCGGAGAGCGCGATCATCTGGCGGGCGAGGTCCATGATCCGGACCGGTTCGCCCATCTCCAGCAGGAACAGGCGCGCGTCGCGGCCCTCGCCGTCGGCGCAGGTGGCGGTGGCGTGGAGGACCAGCTGGCTCGCCTCCGGAATGGTCATGAAGAAGCGCTCCATGTCCGGGTGGGTCACTGTGACCGGCCCGCCGCGCTCGATCTGCGACTTGAAGATCGGCACCACCGAGCCGCCGGAGCCCAGGACGTTGCCGAAGCGCACGGCGGAAAAGCGCGCGCCGGCGCCGCCGATCTGCTGGGCCTGGATGACGCTCTCGGCCAAGCGCTTGGTCGCGCCCATGACGTTGGTGGGATCGACGGCCTTGTCGGTCGAGATCAGCACCATCTGGCCGGCGCCGCAGGCCTTGGAGGCCTCAGCCACGTTCCAGGTGCCGATGACGTTGGTCAGCACGCCCTCGCAGGGGTGCTGCTCGACCATGGAGACGTGCTTCAGCGCCGCGGCATGGAAGACGAGGTCGGGCTTTGCGGCGAGGAAGGCTTGGGTGACCCGGGCCGAATTACGCACGTCGCAGAGCACCGCCACGCGGGGCATGTGCGGGAAGGTCTCGGACATCTCGCGTTCGATCTCGAACAGCGAGGTCTCGGCGAAGTCGAGCAGGGTGAGGTGGGCGCAGTGGAAAGCCGCGACCTGGCGGCAGAGCTCGGCGCCGATGGAGCCGCCGGCCCCGGTGACCAGCACCCGACGGCCGCGGATCAAGTTGCCGATGCCGACCCGGTCGAGCTCGATCGGCTCGCGGGCCAGCAGTTCCTCGATATTGATCTCCCGCATCGGCAGGAGGGTCACGCCGTCGTGCTGGGCGAGCTCGACGATCGAGGGCAGGCGCAGCAGGCGGATGCCGTCGTTCTTCAGGCGGCCAAGCTGGTCGGCGGTGAGGCCCTTCAGGCGGCCGGGCTCTTCCAGGAAGAGGATGGCGCGCGGGTAGCGGTTCCAGCGGCGCAAATCGGCCAGGGCCTCGTCGAGGTTTTCCAGGCTTTCGATGACGCAGACGCCGCGCACCTTCTGGCCAACGTCGCGCGGGTCGAGGCCGACGATGCCGACCGAGGTGTAGGTGCGGTCATGGCTGCGGGCGATATCGCGCAGGTAGCTGTCGGCGAGGGCCGGCGGGCCGATCAGCAGCAGCGACGGTGACTGGGTCATCCGGTCGCTGACGGTCTTCAGCGGCGAGAAGCTGTCCAGCGCATGTTCGTGCAGGGCGCGGCGGAGGATCCGCACGCCCATGGTGGCGACCATCTGGAACAGCGGGGCCAGGAACAGGGTGGAGCGCGGCAGGCCCTGGGCCCGGGTGAGCACGAAGACCCATAGCAGGAAGACGCCGACGGTGAGCAGGGCGATGCGCGCCAGCACCAGGGCGTCGGGGATCGAGGCGTAGCGCCAGGGCGACAGTTCGCGGCGGAACAGCATGGAGAAGCCGCCGGCCAGCGCCGAATAGAGCACCACGAGTTGGATCAGGCTGAACGAGGGAACGCCGGCGGCGTCAAAGTCATGGGGCCCAGATGGCGCGACGACGAAAGCGAGGGTGAAGGCCAGAGCAGCCAGAGCCACGTCAGCGACGATGGTCTGGGCTCGAAAGGCCACTCGCTCCATGCGTCGCACTCCGTAAATCCTCTCGAATCGACAACATAGACCGGGCGGGGCGACCGTCTACCGAAACCGACGACATCGTTCGGTCAGGCTACAGCTGTTGCTTTATGCGCACATTATGTGCTGGTCCGCGAGGTCGCGAACCATAGGAATTGCCGCCATTTGGCGCAAATGGAAAAGCCGCCGCGCAAGCGCGACGGCTTCACCAGACGATAACCGCTTGCCTAAGGGAAGGTTGCCTTCACGCTGATGACGAGCTTGCTCTTGTAGATCGAGCCGAAGCTGTGCTCGTCGGTGTCCCAGTAGCGCAGATCGAAGCCGATATGGCTGTTCAGCGCGTAGCCGACCCCGAGATTCCAGGTCGAGTAGTCCAGCGGGCCCTTGACCTGCTGTTTGCCGACCGCGCCGGAGACCGAGAACGGGGTCTTGCCGATCGGCATTGAGGCGTTGATCTCGTAGTAGTTCGCAGCCCCGGTCTCGCCGAAGAAGTTGTCGGAGTAGAAGTAGGCCAGACCAACGGTGGCGGGTCCAATCGCCATGGACGGCGCGACCTTCCACTCGGTGTAGACCTCTTTCGGGCCGGGCGGCTGGCTGGTGTAGCCGTAGCGGATAACGCCAAGGTCGACGGTGACCGGACCGACAACCGGGCGGATGCCGGCGTAGATGTCGTACTCCATCTTCGTTCCGTTCAGGAAATCGACGCTGGAGAGCCAAATACCCGCGTAGCCGATGCCCTCGATGGTGAGGTCAGCGCCGCCGAAGATGCTGGCCTTATTGTTGGTCTGGCTCACGCCGCGGAATTCGTAGTCGCTGTTCGCGCCGATATTGAAGACCGCAACCAGCGGCTTGACCTCGGCCGGTGCGTCGTCGGCGCGCGCGGCGCCTGCCATAGCCAGCGTCACAGCGGTCGCGAGCAGCGAAAGCTTCAGAACCTTCATTCGTATATCCCCTTGCTTACCGGCCTCGTTGTCCGGGTTGACCGGATCCGACCGTGCGCGGCCATCCTCGCGGCCCGCCCCGCTGGAGCAAACATCGGAACCCCAGAGAGGCGAAGCTTATGGGGCTTGTTCATTTTTCGGGCGCCGGCCGGTTCAGGGGCGCCTGATAATTAGGCGTTCCCTAGCGTGCCATTTGGGCGGCATACCCTAAATGCGAGCCTGCATCGACGAGGAGAGTCTCTCCCGTGACGTGGCGCGACGCGCGTGAGGCGAGGAAAACGGTGGCCGCGGCGATGTCGTCGGGGCTGGAGGCGGCTTTCAACGGCGTGCTGGCCGCGGCGTTGGCGCGGATGCGGTCGGCGGCGGTCTCACCCAGGCCCTTGCCGAACCACGGCGTGTCGATGAACCCCGGGCAAACGGCGTTGACCCGGATCTTGGGGGCCAGCGCTCGGGCCAGGGACATGGTCATGGTGGTCAGCGCGCCCTTCGACGCGGCATAGGGCACCGAAGAGCCGATACCCGTGACGCCGGCGATGGAGGCGGTCATCACCACTGCACCGGGTTGCTCGCCCGCCTCGAGCAGGGCGCGGCAGGCGCGGACCATCTGGAAGCCGCCGACCACGTTGACCGCGTAGAGTTCGAGGAAGTCGTCCGACGAGACGGCGTCCATGTCGGCGTGGCTGGCGAAGCGGGTGACGCCGGCGTTGTTGAACAGGGCGTCGATGCGGCCGAACGGCTGGGCGGCGGCGGCGATCGCCTTGCAGTCGGCGTCCTTGGCCACATCGCCCTGGACCAGGACAGCCTTGGCGCCGGCGGCTTCCACCAGCCTGGCGGTTTCCTGCGCTTCATCGGCGCTGCGGGCGTAGTTGACCACCACGGCCTCGGCGCCGCGCTCCGCGCATTCGACAGCGATCGCCCGGCCCAATCCTGTGGAGGCGCCGGTGACCACCACGATGAAACCTTCCATGTCCTTGCCGGCCATGACGCTCTTTCCTTCATCCGTTCATTGGGATTTTCAGCGGTGATAGCGCCTCGCCGGGCGGCTGTCTCGGTTGCGAGGGCGGGACGGCAGGACTAAAGCCGCCCGCATGGACGAGACCCGCCAGACACAGATTGGGCTGACCCAGCTCGGCCGCGAGGTCGCCGCGCCCGCCAGCCCTGACGAGGCTGTGCTGGAGCGCGTGCCCAATCCGCAGGCGGACACGCTCTACTTGGCCCGCTTCACAGCGCCGGAGTTCACCTCGCTCTGTCCGGTGACCGGCCAGCCCGACTTCGCTCACTTAGTGATCGACTATGCGCCGGACGACTGGCTGATCGAATCCAAGTCGCTGAAGCTCTACCTGGGCTCGTTCCGAAACCACGGGGCGTTCCACGAGGACTGCACGGTGGCGATCGGGCGCCGGATCGTGGCGACGGCGGAGCCGAAATGGCTGCGGATCGGCGGATACTGGTTTCCACGCGGCGGGATACCGATCGATGTCTTCTGGCAGAGTGGGCCGGCTCCGGAAGGTCTGTGGCTGCCGGATCAGGGCGTGGCGCCGTATCGCGGACGCGGCTGAGGAGTCTCCGAGGCGTTCTGCTGCGTACTAATCTGGTTCTAGAGCGGCGATTACTGAATCCGAAAACGAGGCTGCTGAGCCTTCGGCGGTGGGGATTCAGAAGCCTTCAGATATCGAATCCCGACGACTGAGCGCGGGCAATTGCTGCTCTCAGGTGAAAGCGACGGATGCTCAGTTTCGGGATGCGTTTGGGGTTTCCAAGACCGCTGTTCGGGCTTATTAGCCGTACGCCCAACTCTCCTCGGGCGTGTCACTTCAGGCCCGGCGATGCCCCGCATCGTCGGGCCGTTGTGTGCCGCGGCTGCCCATGTCTTCCGAGCTATTTGGCGTCGTCGGACCAGCGGCTGACGAGGGCCACCGGGGTCGGACGCTCGCGTTCCAGCGGCGGCTCGCGCGGCGTTCCCAACAGGATGAAGCCGGCCACCTGCTCACCGGCGGCGAGGCCGAGGATCGCCTGGGCCTCGGCGTCATAGGCGTACCAGTCGGTGATCCAGTTGGCGCCATAGCCCATGGCCAGGGCCGCGTAGAGCAGGGTGGTGCAGACCGCGCCGGCCGAGAGCTCCTGCTCCCAGGCGGGAATGGCCGCGGCCTTGGGCGCAGAGATGACCGCCACCGCGAGGGGCGGGATTTTCAGCTTGCCGAGCTTGCCGACCGCCTGGGTGTCGCCGCGGGACTGGGCCAGGGCTTCAAGCCGCCCGGCGAAGCGGGCCTTGTCGTCGCCCGCAAGGATGACGAAGCGCCAGGGCGCGAGCTTGCCGTGATCCGGCACGCGGACGGCCAGGCGGAGCAGGGTGTCGAGATCGGCCGCGGAGGGGGCGGGCTCGGTCAGGGTGACCGCCGAGGTCGACCGCCGCCGCGCCAGGAAGCGCAGCACCTCCGGCGCCGGCGTCAGGTCGAGCGGGTCGCCAAGTTGCGGCGGGGGCGGCAGGTCAACGGTCAACGGGGGCCTTGCGGGTCTTAGGAAAACGATAGGATGGCTCCTTTATGGGTGCGCCCGCGCGCATCGCAAGGCGAGCCACCACCGATGCCATCGAAACCCATGGGGAAACCCGCCTGGCTGCGGCCGCACGGAACGCCCTGGATGGCTGGGGCCGAGAGGGTGGCGTTCGAGAGCGCCTGGATCACCGTCAGCGACCAGATGGCGACCGCCCCGACCGGGCGGCTGGCGCGTTACGGGCTGGTGCGGTTCAAGAACCTGGCGATCGCCGTGCTGCCGATCCACGACGACGGGACGGTGACGCTGGTGGGGCAGCACCGGTTTCCGCTGGGCGACTACAGCTGGGAACTGCCTGAGGGCGGATCGCCGCTCGCCGAGGACCCGCTGGACGGGGCGAAACGCGAACTGGCCGAGGAGACTGGTTTGGCGGCGGCAGAGTGGCGTGACGTGCTGCGCACCCAGCTTTCCAATTCGGTGACCGATGAGCGGATGATCGGCTATCTGGCGCTGGGGCTGACGGATGCGCCTGACGGCCACCATGCCGACGACACCGAGGCGATCGCGCTGGCCAGGGTCCCGTTCCGCGAGGCTTTGGACGCCGCCATGGCCGGATATCTTCCTGACATGCTGACAGTGGCGATGTTGCTGCGGGGCTACCATATGGCCCGTGAAGGGTCTTTGCCGGACGGGCTGGCGAGGGCCATGCTAGACTAGGGAGACGCGCCGATGGGGCGGGAGGACGCTATGAGTCAGCAACGTCTGGAAGTCGTCGATGCGGCGGGTGCGCCCCCGGTGTGGGCCTCGCTGCGCAACGAGGCAAAGGCGGCCGCCAAGACCGAGGCGGCGCTGGCCAGCCTGCTGGCGGCGGTGATCCTGAACCACAAGAGCCTCGGCGGGGCGTTGAGCTATCAGCTGGCGCGCAAGCTGGGCGACCAGGAACTGCGCGCGATGAGCATTCGCGAGATCGCGGAAGAGGCCTACGCCAGTGATCCCGAGTTGGTGGAGAAGGCCGAGGCCGACCTGATGGCGGTGTTCGAGCGCGACCCGGCCTGCAAGGGCTATGTCCAGCCGTTCCTGTTCTTCAAGGGCTTCCTGGCCCTGCAAACGCAGCGCGTGGCCCATTGGCTGTGGCACGAGGAGCGCGAGACCCTGGCGCTCTATCTGCAAAGCCGGATGAGCGAGCTGTTCCAGGTGGATATCCACCCGGCGACGCGGATCGGGCGAGGTGTGTTCATTGACCACGGAACCGGCATCGTGATCGGCGAGACCGCGGTGATCGGCGACGACGTCTCCATGCTGCAAGGCGTGACCCTGGGCGGCACCGGCGCTGAGCGCGGCGATCGCCACCCGAAGATCGGCAAGGGTGTGCTGCTGGGCGCGGGCGCCAAGGTGCTGGGCAATATCGAGATCGGCGACTACGCCAAGATCGCGTCCGGCTCGGTGGTGCTGAAGGCGGTTCCGGCGGGCTGCACCGCCGCGGGCGTGCCGGCCCGGCTAGTCAACTGCCCGGCGGGCGACGAGCCGGCCAAGAGCATGGACCAGACGTTGAGCGACGCCGTCTACCACATCTGAGGTTTTCCCCTTTTCCCGGTTTTCGGGGCCGCCGTGACCGGGTAGGTTCCGCCCGCCGTTGAGACGAGGAGCGTTGGGCGTGGACGAACGAATGATCCGCAAGATCGAAGGCCACCTGCGGGGGACCTTCGCCAATGCCCGCATCGTGCTGACGCCACGGCCGAAGCAGAAGGATTCCGCCGAGGTCTATGTCGGTGAGGAGTTTGTTGGCGTGGTGTTCGAGGACGAGGACGGCGACGGTTCGTTCATGTTCGAAATGGCGATCCTGGCCGAAGACCTGCCGTAGGGCGCGCCCGCCTGGGCCTTTGGGCCCTTAGCGGATCTGCACGATATTCAGGCTGCCTGCCGGCAGGGGTGCGATCAGCGGTCTCCGCGGAGGGGCCGAGCCATGCCGCCCACTGATCGCGCGGCAGGATGACGATCTGACGGTTGTGATAGGGCGCGATGTCCGGCCCGGGCTCGGTGGTCAGCAGGGTGAAGCGCTCGTCGCGCACCAGGCCAGCGATGCAGAAGAAGTCGCTGTCCGCCGCAGTGAACAGCCATTTCGACTTCGGGGCCTTATCGCCTGTGAACTCGTAGAAGCCGTCTGCGGGAACCAGGCAGCGCCCGCTCGGGAAGCGGCGGCCGTCGGAGCGGAAGTTGATCAGCGGCCCGCCTTTGGCCTGGACGAAGCCCCAGCGTAGTTGTTTGAGCTCGCCGCCTTCGGGCGAGCCGACGATGACCGGCGTCGGATCGGTGGGGCGGATGGAGGCGCGCGGCTCCAGGTTCGGCGCGCCGCCTGACCAATGGATCGGCAGCTCCAGCCGGCCGAATTCCTCGGCGAGGTGGTCGAGGTTCGTCTTCAAGCTGAATTCATTGCACATGGGCCGTCGTTCATCCGCCGTATCAAATCTACACATACGCGCCCTAGGGCGCTGTAGGCAAGGTGTGGATCAGGCCGCGCCGCGGATGACTCGGCGCGCCTGATAGGGCGGGATGATCGCGGTAATGTGGGCCGCCCAGCGCAGGCGGGTGTCCTGGCGGGTGGGCGCCGCGACGCTTTCCAGGTCGAAGCGACCGGCCCGCGAGCCGCGCAACAGGCGCTTGACCAGAACCTCATCGGTGTCGGTTTCCACGACCACGACATGGCCGAGCATGTCCGGCGTCGGGGGCGTGCGCTGGTCCTCGAAATAGATCAGGGCGCCGTCATCCGCCAGGCCGCGCATGGAGTGCCCGACGACCAGCAGGGCGACGGCCTTGTCGGTGCCGCCGGGCGGGATCGGCGCAAGGTCACCGGGCTCTTGGCCCGAGGCGTAGAGCACCAGACCGTCCGGGTTGGCGCCGACGCGGCCGATGATCGGCACATAGCCGGCCTCGGCGGCCGGAAGCATGGATCCAGCGGCGTCATAGAGCCACTCGGGCCGGACCCCGAAGGCCGCCGCATAGTCCTTGGCCCGGCGGTAGGAGAAGGGCGCGTTGCCGTTCTCGTTGGAGGCGTAGGTGTTGCGGTTCCAGCCGAAGGCGTCGGCGGCCGCTGCGGCGGTCTCGAAGCCCTTGGCGAGGCGGGCCTGGCGCAAGCGCTGGAAGCTTTCGTCCATCGGTCAGTCCTGTGGCACGGCGCAGCAGTAGAAAAAGTACAGAAAATATTTGCAGGGGCGTCGTATGTTTTCTACATTCTGTGCATGAGCACGTCAATCCAGCACCATCCCGGCCTGGCCAGGGCCAGCTATTCGGCGCTTCGCTACGAAGGGGTCCCACCCTGGCGGGCGCAGGCCAACCTGGGTCTCAGCTGGGCGGTCGCCGCGCGGCTGGAGCGGCTGTTCCTGGCGAAGCCCGGCGGCGGGACTGACGCGATGAAGCCCGCCTTCGCCCTGCATCGCGATCATGTGCGCGCGGTTAGGGCCGAGGGCGGCTACCCGGTGCTGCAATGCCGGATCCGGTAGGCCGCGGGGCCGAGGACGCCGCCGCTGTGGTGGCCCGCGCGCTGAGCCGCCGCGCGCCCGGCGAGCGGCCGGGATTCCTGCGCGAGTTGCTGGCGCACACGGCCGCGGGCCTGGTGGTGATCGAGGGCGACCGGGCGGCGGGCGAGGCGGTCTATCGGCTGGCCGACGCGGTGGTGGCGCGCGGCGGGCGCTGAGATTTCACGGACTGAAGGAAGGGACGGCATGGGACGCGCCTACGATCCCGCCCGCGCCATGCGCGAGCGGCTGAAGACCCTGGAAGCCCGGGAGAAGGCGCGCACCGAGGCGCGCGTGGTCGCCGAGGGTGTGGCCGAGACGGTGGACCTGGCGCGCGAACGCGGCGCGGAGTTCGAGAAGGCCCCTGTTGTCAAGATTGGCCCGCGGCGGGGCGAACGCGAGACGGCCTACCGACGGCAGGCCGGGCTTGAGTGGCTAACGGGAAAAGGGCGGATCAGCGCCATCCAGCGCGCGGCCGGCGAGGCCTACGGCGCCTGCTACCGCCGGGCCGGGGCGGGCGCGCACATCGGCTCGACGCTGGAGGTTCAGCCTGGCGGCGGCCTGGCGGCGGGGCCGTCGCTGGGCATGCTGCTGAAGCAGGCGGCGGGGCGTCAGCGCGCGGAGACGGAGCTGACCGGGATGCGCGCGCGGCTGTTCGGCCAATCCGACCTGGTGAGCGTGTGCGACCTGGTCTGCGGCCGGGAGTTGACGCCGCGCGAGGCCGGGGGCGGCGAGCGTGAGGCGCAGCGGATCGAGGCCGTGCTGAAGGTGGCGTTAGACCTGGTGACGCTGCGTTGATGTTCGCTTTTTGTTCTTGACATTCTCGCGCGAATTTGCGATCATATGTGCAGCGTTGATTTCCGCGCCTGCGATTAACCAGAGCAACTGATTTGCGCCGGAATGCATTGCGCTGCGGCTAGGCGTATCTCGGCCGGCCGTTAGATATTTGCTTCACTTGGCGGCCGGGCTCTTCGGTTCGTCGCCACCGCCGCCTGAAAGGGTTCCTGCGTTGACTTTGTTTGTTCTTGCGCCCGTGTTTGTCGTGATCGGCGTGTGGGGCGCTGCCGCCGGCGTCGTGGCTCGATACAGCCCGCGCCCGCACAGCCTTCCGCCGACGCGCCACCTACGCCGGGTGCGAGTTCTCGACCTCCAGGGCTGAAGCCCTACCGTCCCGACGCTGCGTTCGCCGCCTGCTCGACCAGGTCCAGGCTCGGCTTGTGGAAGGCTGGGCGGGAGTGGACGCCGTCGGCGCCGAACTCCAGGGCGGTGTCGGTGGCGGGCGCATAGGCGGGCCAGGCGGGGCCGCCGGCTGAGCCGGGGTCCGAGGCCTTGGCGAAGGCCACCCAATAGGCGGTCAGGGCGTCGCTGATCTTGTGGTCGTCTTGGGTGGCCGCGGGGAAGACCCGGCCGGCGATGTTGCGCGCCTTGTCGGAGAGGTTGTTGAACACATAGGCGAGCTCGCCGCCGTGGCTCAGGCCGTGGAGGGTCGCCCGCTGAGATGCGGGGATGTAGCTCACGTAGTAGACGAAGGCCTTCTGGCCGTTCTTGACATGCAGGCGAGCGAGGTAGCGATCGGGCTCGATCACGAAGGCCTCGGTGGTGAAGTCCTGGAAGGCGACCGGGTTGGCGTCGCCACCGTAGGCTGCGAGGATCTTGTCCTTCAGCGCGCCCGTGCGGTCGACGTCGTGGTTCTGCGGGAAGAGGCTGGCCTCCCAGCTGTTGCCGCCGGCGATGTAGGGGACCTTCATCTCACGGCCCGCGGCGAAGGCGGCGGCGGGGCCCTCGGGCA
>JBBQTP010000129.1:0-11467 GCA_038213205.1 Caulobacterales bacterium | reverse complement strand
GATCGGGGAGGGGAGGTCGTTCACCGGTCAGAGCCTGGCCAGCGCCGACGCCGACCGGATTCTACGGCTGCTGGCCGACCATGTGGGCGAGGTGGTCACCCGGGACCGGCCTCGGGTCAGCGCCACGCTTCCGGAGACCGGCGAACGGTTCCAGGGCGCCTTCATGCCGATCGTATCCAGTCCCGCATTCGCGATCCGCAAGCGGCCGGAGGTCGTGTTCACCCTGCCCGAATATGTCGATCAGGGGATCATGACCGAGCACCAGGCGCACGTGATCCGCGAGGCGGCGACGGCGCGTCAGAACATCCTGATCGTGGGCGGTACGGGCTCGGGCAAGACGACCCTTGCCAACGCCATTCTGGCGGAGCCGGCCTTCGCCCAGGACCGCGTGGTGCTGATCGAGGACACCGCCGAGCTCCAGTGCTCAGCCGAGGATAAGATCCAGATGCTCACCAAGCGGACTGATCCGCCGGTGACCATGACCGATCTGGTGCGCGACACCCTGCGCCTGCGGCCTGACCGCATCATCATCGGGGAGGTGAGGGACGGGTCGGCGCTGGATCTCTTGAAGGCGTGGAATACGGGCCATCCGGGCGGCCTGGCGACCATTCACGCCAACAGCGCCCTGGAAGGACTGACGCGCCTGGAGGACCTGATCGGGGAGGTGACCCAGCGAATTCCATATCGGGCGATCACCCAGGCGATCAACGTCATCATCTACATCGAGCGGACGGCGACGGGGCGGCGGGTCAGGGAGGTGAGCCGCGTGACGGGACGCGAGGGGGACGCCTATGTCCTGGAAGCCTGTGTCGAGGGCTAGGCAGTTAGGTGTGGGCGGGGCCCGGCCCGGAGGGCTGGGCGCCAGGACAAGCCTGGCGCGCCTGGACTGCACCTAGTGAAAGTCGCGGGTCTTTTGCCGGATGGACTCGATGCGCTGATCGGGGAGGTAGACATCGACGGGCATTGGACCGCTGGGCGGCCCATGACGGCGATCCGGCGCAGGCGGTCCGCGATGGAATTCATCGCCGCGGCCGTGGGGAAGCGGGAAGGGGGCGTCGCGCCCGCCGACGCTGGCGAGCTCGGCCGACAGATCGATGAGCTTGTAGGCGACCACATGGACGACGTCGCCTTCGCGCTGGATACGGCCGACGACGCCTAGCATCGAACTCGTCAGCACAGTGCGTCGGTGCTTTTCGTAGACGGCCTCCCAGACCACGAGGTTGGCCACGCCGGTCTCGTCCTCCAGGGTGATGAAGGTGACGTTCTTCGCCGATCCGGGCTTCTGGCGGACCAGCACCAGGCCGGCGACCTTGCAGTTCTGGAAGTCCTTGCCGGCGCTGGCGGCGGCGCAGGTCATGAACTTGTCGCGCGCCAGGTCTTGCCGCAGGAAGCTGACCGGGTGCTCGCGCAGGGTCAGGCCCGTGTGGCCATAATCTTCGACCACCTCCCGGCCAGCCTTCATCGGCTTCAGCGCTACGTCCGGCTCGTCGAACTCCGGCACGATTGCCTGCTCCCGCGCCGAGGCGGCCACAAACAGCGGTAGAGGCTCGTCCCGGAGGGCCTTGATCGCCCAGAGCGCCTCGCGCCGGGCCAGATTCATTGACGGTCGGAAGCCGTCCGCCTCGGCGATCTTGACCAGGCTGGCCGCCGGCACGCCGGCACGCCGCCAGACGTCGTCAACTGAGGCGAAGGCTCGCTCGCCGCGCGCGAGTACGATGGCGGCAGCGTCGACGTTGGAGAGGCCGCGCACCTGGCGCAGCCCGATCCGCATGGCGAACCGCTCCGGATGATCGGTCGGTTCGAGCGTGCAGTCCCAGCGGGACGCGTTGATGCAGGCGGGCCGGATTTCCACGCCATGCTCCTGGGCGTCCCGCACGATCTGCGCGGGGGCGTAGAATCCCATGGGCTGGGCGTTCAGCAGGGCGGCGCAGAAGACATCCGGGTGGTGGCACTTCAGCCAGGAGGATGCGTAAGCGATCAGGGCGAACGAGGCGGCGTGGCTCTCGGGGAAGCCGTAGGAGCCGAAGCCTTCCAGCTGGCTGAAAGTCTTCTCGGCGAACTCCAAATCGTAGCCGCGTTCGACCATCCCGCCGACCAGCTTGTCCTTGAAGCCGCTGACCCCGCCGGTGTGCTTGAAGGTGGCCATCGCGCGGCGCAGCTGGTCGGCCTCGCCGGGGGTGAAGCCGGCGCACTCGATGGCCACCCGCATCGCCTGTTCCTGAAAGAGGGGCACGCCCAGAGTCTTGCCCAGCACCTTTTCCAGCTCGGGCTTAGGGAAGACCACAGGCTCCTTGCCTTCGCGCCTGCGCAGGTAGGGGTGGACCATGTCGCCTTGGATGGGGCCGGGGCGAACGATCGCCACCTCAATTACCAGATCGTAGAATGTCCGGGGTTTGATCCGGGGCAGCATGGCCATCTGCGCCCGGCTTTCGATCTGGAAGACTCCGAGGGTGTCGGCCCGGCGGATCATCGCGTAGGTCCGCGGATCCTCGGCCGGGATGGTGGCCAGGTCGAGGTCAATGTCCTTGTGAGCCTTGAGCAGGTCCAGGCCCCGCTTCATGCAGCTCATCATGCCCAGCGCCAGGCAGTCGACCTTCATGAACTTCAGGGCGTCGATGTCGTCCTTGTCCCACTCGATCACCTGGCGATCCTTCATCGCCGCCGGCTCGATCGGCACCAGTTCGTCGAGCCGGTCGTGGGTCAGGACGAAGCCGCCCGGATGCTGCGAGAGGTGGCGCGGCGCGCCCATCAGCTGGTGGGCCAGGTCCAGCGTCAGGCGCAGGCGGCGGTCGCCGAGGTTGAGATTGAGCTCTTCCGCGTGCTTGGGCTGGACGCCTTCCGACCAGCCCCAGGTCTGCGATGACAGCATCTTGGTGAGATCTTCAGGCAGGCCCAGCGCCTTGCCGACGTCGCGGATGGCGCCGCGGGTCCGATAGCGGATGACCGTCGAGCAGAGCGCCGAATGGTCCCGGCCATAGGTGTCGTAGACCCACTGCAGGACGATCTCGCGTCGCTCGTGTTCGAAATCCACATCGATGTCCGGCGGCTCGCGCCGTTCCTCGGAGACGAAGCGCTCGAACAGCAGGTCGTTGCGCTCGGGATCGATGGAGGTAATGCCAAGGACGTAGCAGACCGCCGAGTTGGCGGCCGAGCCGCGGCCCTGGCAGAGAATGTCCTGGCTGCGGGCGAAGCGGACGATCGAGTTCACCGTCAGGAAGTAGGGGGCGTATTCCAGGGTCTGAATCAGCCCCAGCTCGTGGCGAAGGATCGCCTTGACCTTGTCCGGCACGCCCTCTGGGTAACGACGCTCCGCCCCTTCCCAGGTCAGCCCCTCCAGCGTCGCCTGAGGGGTCATGCCGGGGGTCGAGACCTCGTCCGGGTATTGATACTTGAGCTCCTCGAGGGAGAAGCGGCAGCGGTCGGCGATCTCCAGGGTGCGCGCCAGGGCCTCGGGGTATTTGGCAAAGAGGCGGTGCATCTCCTCGGGTGGCTTCAGGTGGCGGTCGGCGTGGCGTTCCCGCCGGAAGCCCAGCTCGTCGATGGTGCAGCCGTGGCGCACACAGGTGACCACGTCCTGCAGCAGCCGGCGCTCGGGATGGTGAAACAGGACATCGTTGGTGACGACGGTCTGAACGCTGGCCTGGGCGGCCATGTTGGAGAGGTCGTGCAGGCGCATGGCGTCGCCCGGCCGGCGGCGCAGGCTTAAGCCCAGATAGGCGCCGGTCGGGAAGGCCGCCTTAAGGCGCCGCAGCCGTTGCACGCAGACCTCGTCGGCCTGGTCGGGGACCAACACCGCGATCAGGCCTTCGGCGAAGTCCGGCAGGTCCGGCCAGTCGAGATTGCACTTGGCCTTGCCCGCGCGCCGCTTGCCTAGCGACAACAGGCGGCAGAGCCGGGCGTAGGCGGGCCGGTCGGTTGGATAGACCAGCACGCCGGAGCCATCCATCAGGTCCAGCCGACAGCCAACGATCATCCGGACGCCGGCGACCTTGGCGGCTTCATGGGCGCGCACGATGCCGGCGACCGAATTGCGATCGACGATGGCCAGGGCCTCGATCCCACACCGGGCTGCCTGGTCGAACAGGTCTTCACAAGAGCTGGCTCCGCGCAGGAACGAGAAGTGCGAGGTCGCCTGCAGCTCGACGTAGCGGGCGGCTTCAGGACGCCCGTTCATCCGAACAGGCCGTGCAGAAACCAAGTGAGGTCGCCTGTGGCCGGCTGCTCGCCATCGCCGCGCCGGAACACCCAGAAGCGCTCGCCGGCCTCGTCCTCGAGCTGGAAGTAGTCGCGGACCGCGTCCATCTCACCGTCGCGGCGCCACCACTCGCCGAAGATCCGCTCCGGTCCATCGGCGCGCTTTACCCGCCGGCGGACCCCGCGCCAGGTGAACGCTGTGGGCGGCTGGTCTGGCATCAGGGCAAGCGTCTCGATCCGCTCGGGGCGCGACAGGAGGCGGGTCGGCTGCGGCCAATGGGCTGGCCAGGTCTCGCCAGCTGGTGCGGCGGTGGGTTCGACGCGGCGGACCGAGCGCTCGGGCACATCGCTCTGCGCCGGCGCGGCGCGGTAGAGGCGCCCAGCGCCCAGCCGGTTGACGAGGGTGTCCACGAGGTCGGCGACATCGGGGGTCGGCGCCTCGGCGAGGTCGGTGGCGACCGGCTTCCAGGTTAACGGCTCGGCTATCGGCGCCGCCAGCACCATGGTCTCGACGCCAAAGCCGGGATCGATCGTCTCCAGCTTGTCGCACAGCAGGCGGGTCAGGCGCTTGATGTCGCGGACCGGCTTGGCCATGCCGACGCGGATCACTTCGATCCGGTTGTCGACCCGGTGAAACCGCATATCGAGCGTCCGTGCGCCCAGGCCCTTACTTTCCAGCGCCTCGCAGAGCGCTTCCACCAGTTGCAGGGTATAGCGCGCCAGGGTCTCCGGCGCGCCGATCGGCTCGGCGAACATCCGCCGGACCTGGATGAGTTCGGGGGCTTCAACCGGCTCGATGGGCTCGCTCACGCGGCCATAGGCCTGGTCGAGACGGCGGGTCAGCTCGGGCCCGAACCGGAGCGCCAGCGGCGCGCGTGGCTTGGCCTCGATCTCGCCGACGGTGTCGATGCCCATCTTGCCCAGGGCGTCGGCCATGCCGTCGGGCAGGCGCAGCGCCCAGGTCGGCAGGTGGGCAATGGCGCGGCCGCTCTGATCGGACGGCACGATCGTCGTCGGGGCGTGGATGAACCGGGCCAGGGCATGCGCCGCTCCCCAGCTGCCGGCCATGGCGGCACGCGCGCTGAACCCGGCGGCGCCCAGCCGGGTCACCATGTCGGCGAGCAGCGCGTCCTCGCCGCCGAACAGGTGCGCCGCGCCGCTGGCGTCGATCACCAGGCCGGCGGGCGGGTCGGCGGCGACGATCGGCGCGTAGAGTCTCAGCGCCCACAGCGCCAGGCGGTCCAGCGCCTCGGCGTCGCCTTGCGGATCCGCATCATGGGCGATGAGCTCAGCACAGAGGGCGCGGGCCTGGGTGGCCGCCATGCCGGGATAGAGGCGCAGGCCTTGGGCGGCGGCGTCGGCGGCCAGCACCAGGCGCTTGCGGCCCGAACGGCCGACCATCACGACCGGGACGTCAGCCGGCGGCGCGCCTTTGCCAAGCCGGCGGCGCAAGCGATCGGTCGGCCAGGTCGGCAGGTAGAGCGAGACGACCCGTCTCATCGCAGGCTTCCAATTCAAAATCAGCGCATTCGCCCGCCTTGCAGCGGATGAGTTCAACGAACCATCGGGGTCGGCCGACGCCTGCGGCCGGCAGGGGGGAAGAGGGCAGGGCGGTCACCCGCCAGCGGGTGGCGGCCGCCGTGGGCGGGCCAAAATCGGCCGCCTCGGCCTGGCGACGCCAGCGGCGAACTGCGATGCCCATGGTGCCTGACCCCTCGGCGCACAGTTGCAGCCGCCGCGAGGCGGTCATGGAGAGGCGCGCAACCTCGCCAACCACAGCGCCCAGTCCGCCGTGACGGAGCCCTTCCTCGAAACAGGCGAGGACCGACTTCTCGTCCGTTGCCTCGACATAGATGACCCGGTCGGCCGCCAGGCCGGCCTGGGCCAGGGAGGGGGCGAACAAATCCTTGCGGGTGACGCACCAGAGGACTTGGCCTCGGGTCCGCGCCGCGAGGCCGGCGGCGAACAGGGCCGAGGCCGTGCCGTCGATCGCCCCGTTGCCGCCGCCAGCGACCTCATGCAGAGCGCCCAGCGCCAGCCCGCCGCCGGGAAGGCGCTGGTCGAGGACCGCCAGGCCGAACGGCAAGACCCCCTTGGGCGCACGTCCGCCGGCCTCGATCTTTTCGATCGCGGCGCGCAAAGCGTCGAAGGCGCGAGAGGTCGCGATGGGCATGGACTCCAAAATAGGAGGGCGGTAAACATGTTCCCTATTCGTTCTTCCCGAGGCCGCAAAGAGTCAAGAGGGCTTCGCTTTTCGCCAACCGAGCCGAAGCCCATATCCACAGTCGCAATGCCGATAGCTGAAGACCCAACCCAATCGACGCTCAAGCGGCCCGACGAGGCGTTGATCCGCCGGTTTGCGGTCTGGCAGGTCCGCGACCGCACGATCCGTAGCTATCTGGAGAAGGGCTTTTCGCTCGCGATCTGCTGTCGCGCCTGCCCCCGGACGATTGAGTGGACGCCACCAGAGCTCCTTCGTCGGTTCGAGGCGCGACGGGACCTGCCTTTGAAGGACCTCGTGCCTCGACTGTCCTGCTCAGGGGAGGGTGGGTGCGGGTCCCACGACATTGCGGTGTTCCCGCACCTTTATGACGAGGCTTGGACCTGGGCCGGGGACTGAGAGCCATATGGCCGACCATTTGCGCTTGGGCCTAGGCCCAAGCCTGTCTGGTAACCGGCCCGACATCGGAATAATGACTGCTGCTCATTGAGGATGCTCGTTCCTATGTCTGCACAAGGTCCGGGATCTCAAGTTTGGCAGCCTAAACACCTCCAACTCGCCATTGACGCTGCCCGCGTCGCGTTGTGGTCCTGGCAGGTTGATAGCAACCGTTTCACCATGGACGAGCGCGCCTTCGAACTGTGGTGTCTGCCCTGGGCAGGCGAAGTCTCTTTTGAAGAACTTTCGGCGCATATCCACCCGGCCGATCGCGACCGCGTGCGGGCGGCATTCCTGGCGACGCGCTCGGTTGCCGGCGACTACGAGATCGACTTCCGCATCATGGTCGGGGACGATGTCCGCTGGATATCGGCGCGGGGGCAGGGCGCGGACGCAGGCATCGTCGACCGGATCATGTTTGGCATCTTCTTGGATGTCACCGGCCGCAAACAGGCCGAGGAAGGCCACGAACTCCTTGCGGGCGAAATGAGCCATCGCGTCAAAAACCTTCTGGCGATTGCCGCGGGCCTGACGCGCATGAGCTCCCGATCCGCCGGCACCATCGAGGGCATGGCCAAGGATCTGACAGATCGACTGATGTCGCTTGGCCGTGCGCACGACCTGGTGCGCCCGCTTCCCGGCGTCGAAGGCAGAGCGGCCCTGTTAGGCGACCTGCTCTCGGTCCTGCTGGCCCCCTATGATGATCAAGGCGCGTTTGCTGGCCGGATCAGGGTCGCGGTCCCCAGAATGGGAGTGGGAGAAGGAACAGCGACCGCATTGGCGATGGTCGTCCACGAATTGGCGACCAACTCGGTCAAACACGGCGCCTTGTCCTGCGACGCGGGCACCCTCGATATCTCCAGCACGACCGACGAAGAGAATGTGGTGCTCATCTGGGCGGAAGACGGCGGGCCGCATGTCGAGGGGGCGCCGGAGATGGGCGGCTTTGGCAGCAAGATGATCGTGCGAAGCGTGTCCCAACAATTTGGCGGCGCCCTATCTTATGATTGGCAACCGACCGGGCTCGTCGTGACCCTCAGAATGCGCAAGGATCGCCTGGCTAGCTGAAGCCGTCGCCTAGGCGCGGGTCTCGTCTTGCTTGACGCCACGCGCGACGATCTTCAGTGCGCCTTCGGGCAGGGAGCGTTGGAGGTGCCTGACCTCTTCCCACGGGGCGCCACTCATCCAGAGGTCCCACTCGGCTTCCTCGGTCAGGATCACCGGCATGGCCTTGGCATGGTAGGTCTTCACCGGCTCGGCCGAGTCCGTGGTCAAGAAGCCGTAGGCCTCGATCTCCTCCCAGCCCTTGCTCTTCATCCGCACGCAGGCGTGCGGCGTCCACACCCCGGCGAAGAAGGCCAAGGGCCGGCTGTCGTCGAGCGCGAACCAGATGTTCTGGCGGGTGCGTTCATGGTCTTGATCGGGTTCGGCGAACGAGGTGAAGGGCACCAGGCAACGGTTGGCGGCTCCGAGCCAGGGTCGCCAGTGCGCGTTGACCTTGCCCTGGGCGTTCATCGTGTTGCGGACATTAGTGGTGCCCTTGTCCGGCTCCATCTTCAGCAGTTCGTCGAAGTCGAACTCAGTGCCCTTGGCCCGTAGCTTGTCGGCGCGCTCGGTGGCGGCCTTGTAGAGGGCCTGCTTCGAAGTCGGCATGCCCCAGCGCAGGTTGCGCATCTCGCGCGACCCGTCCTCGGCCGTGACAATGACCGGCGCCGGATAGTCAGGATAGACGCTCGGCATCGGCGGCTGGTTGTTATTGCGGTCGGTCATGGCTCGGGCCAGGCGGGCAATTTCGGCCCGGGCTTCCATGATTGCGTAGAGATTACACATCGACTGCCTTGCTCGGCCGTGAAGATGAGATCAGCGGGAGAGGGCCATTCAGACAGACCTGGGTGCCGGGCTCAAGCGAACTCCTCTCAATCCTTCCTCCCGCGCGGGCGGCGAAAGCGTCGATCAAGCTTGAGCTCAGCCCGCTCGGCGCCCGCTTTTGTGAAACGCCTCGGCCATCGTCTGAAACCTTAAGCCACCAACGGTCGCCCTCGACGCGGAACTGCACCTCGATCGACCCCGGCTGATCGGGCGCGAACGCATGCTTGGCCGCATTGGTCACCGCTTCGTTCAGGACCACCCCGATGGAGACCGCCTGATCTCGTGGAAGCTGCGTCTCGTCGGCTTCAATCGTCAGCTTCACGCTATCCGGCAGGAAGAGCGCGCTGCCGATGTGCGATGTCAGGGAGGTCAGGTAAGGCGCCATGGCCAGGGTCTCTGATCCGAGGTCGCCTTCGTAGAGCGCTTGGTTCGCGGCCGCGAAACTGTGGACACGACCTGCCGCCGCCTCCAGGGCCGCCTTGGCTTCTGGCGAGGTCTGGCGCCGCTTCGGCAGGTCGAGCAGGCTCGCGACGATGGTAAAGTTGTTGTTGGTGCGGTGATCGAGCTCGCGGAGCAGGAGTTCAGTCTGCTTCAGCTCGGTGTCTCGCTCGGCGACGGCGTTGCGAACCGCCCGTCGGAAGATCTCGGCGAGCAGCAGCACGATCAGCACGCTGACCGCATTGACGAGGGTCCGAGGTACGTCGCTGGCCTTGGCGAAGTGAAATGACCATGCGCCGGGCAGGACGAAATACCAGACCCACAGGAAGGACGAGGATGCCGCTATGATCCCCGCTGGCCACCGACCGAAGAGCGTGGCGATGAGTGTGGCTGGATAGATCAGGGCAAACGGGCCGGCGGTCGGCGCCAAGGCATCCACGACGATCCGCCCGACCACCATCAAGCCAGAGCAACCAAGGCCAAAGGCGAATTGGATCACGGCCACAGGTAGCCGCGTCGATAGCGCATCAACCACGTCGAACTCGGCGAGCCTGTATCCCGTCTTCTGCAAGTCCGACCCCTTTTACTGGAGCTGGACCATAGTCCGAAGCGCCGCAGCCGCTACCATTCGAATTTGCGGCAGGTTTTCTTAGGGGAACCACAGAGTGATCGACCAGTTACAGGGGGATGATCCGTGCTCGCGTACTCATTGTCGAAGACGACGGATTCATCTCCCTCGACGTCGAACAAGCTTTGCGCGCAGAGGGTTTCGAGGTTTGCGGCGTCGCTAGCTCCGAAGCGGAGGCGCTTGAACTCGCCGCTCGTCTGCGCCCGGAAATGGCCATCATCGATATCACCTTGAGTCCAGGAGACGGCCGTGTCGTCGCCAAGGCGTTATGCGGGGCCTACGCCACGGTGGTTCTGTTCGCGACGGGGCAGTGCGACGAAGTCGCCTCTATGCGGGGGACGGGCGCGATGGCCTGCCTACCGAAACCTTACGACGCCAACCTCGTGCCGGAAGCGCTTCGCGCCGTCGCACTTATGGCTGAGGGCCACCGCTCCGTGCGCCTGCCCGACCATATGTTCGCCCTGGCCGCCTGATGGCGCGCCGGCGAAACCCTTGGGTCGGCATCGGCATGAACGCCTGGGCGCTTGGCCTGGAGGCATCGACGGTGATGGCCCTTCGCACGATGAAAATCGCCCAGGGCGGCGCCGGCGCGGCCGCCGAGGCGGATCGTATGATCAGTGAGAAGGTCGCCGCCGCCGTGGAACTCCAGCAGATGGCGCTCACCGGCGGCCTGGGCTTCGGGCCTGAAACGGCGGCGAGCAAGACCCTCGCTCACTACCGCCGCAAGGTCAGGGCGAACCGGCGCCGGCTGTCGGGGCCTTAGGGAACGATCCAGCGCTGCCGGGATTCTGCTGCAACAGGAGGAAGATCATGTCGAAACGAGAAGAAATCGCCCCGAACGGCGACAAGCGCTACATCCGCCGCGACGACACAGGCCAGATCAAGCCCTCGGTGGAAGTGGGCGCTTCGCTGTCGGCCGACAGCCGGCACAAGGCCAAGACAAAGGCGAAGCCGGGCCAGGGAGATCGCGGCGATCATCAAGCCAAATAGCCGATGGCGAAGGTGCCCGGCCGCCGGCTGAAGGTCTTCCAGGCTCAGTTCGGCTTCTATGACACCGTGGTGGCGGCGGCGAGCCAGGCCGCCGCACTGCGCGCCTGGGATACACGCCAGAACCTGTTCGCCAGTGGCGACGCCAAGGTCACAACAGACGAGGCGGCGATCGCCGCCGCTACCGCTCATCCTGAAATACCCCTCCGTCGTGCCGTCGGGTCGAATGATCCCTTCGCCCTGGAGCCGACCAGCCTTCCCAGAGTGCCGGATGCGCCGAAGCAGAAGGCGACCGCGAAAACCGCCGCCGAACCGAAGCCGCCGGCGCCCACAAGACCGCCAGCGGATCGCTCCAAGCTCGATGCTGCGGAGAAGGCCCTGCGCGCCCTGGATGACGCCCGGAAGAGCGAGGAGGCCGATCTCAGCCGTGAACAGGACGATCTCGACGCGCGTAAGCAAGCCGCTCAGAGCGCCTATGTTGAGGGCCGCAAAGCCGCGACGGCGACCGTGGTCGAAGCGCGGAAAACCTACCGGGCCGCGGGCGGCCGCGACTGATCAGCCCGCCTTGCGGGCCTTGGGCTTGGCAGCTGGCGCCTTTGAGGTCTTGGCTTTTGCGGTGGGTTTGGCCGAGCCCTTGTCCTTGGCGCCGAGGCTGGCGCGGAGCGCCGCCATGAGGTCAACGACATTGGTGT
>JBBQTP010000128.1:0-11544 GCA_038213205.1 Caulobacterales bacterium | reverse complement strand
CCCTTCTGCTCCTGGATCAACGCCCGCCACTTCGCTTCCGCCGACTCAACTGCTTCCCTCACCGTGTCTGTTGCTTCCATGCCATCGAATCATGATCAACAAATCTGTTGCAGAAAGATGCGGTTTACGCATCGCTCACGACGTTGTCGTGGGTGACGCCGATCGCGCCCTTGAAGTCCGGGGCTACCTTCCCCGGCGGCGCGTACTTGTGAATCGTTTCCAGGCTCTGGGTGATGTGGGTGGTGCCGCCAGTGGTGTCGACGCTGAGTTTGATCACGCCCACGTCGCTGTGGACCTGATCCTGCGGCGCGTAGCGGACCGTCCCCTCCCACAGCTCGTTGCCGACCTGTTCGACGTGCCAGCTCTTGCGGCGCAGACCGTCGTAGTTGATGGGGGTGCTGGCGACCAGCGCCCCCTTGAGGGCAACTTCATCATCGCTGCCGCGCAGGATGAAGATCAGGTCGGTCTGGGCGTTCTCACCGCCCGTGGCCGGCCTGGACTGGAACTTTTCGACGACGGAGATGCTCATTAATCGAACTCCGCGCCGCCGTCCCGCAGCTGTTCGAGGATCTTCTTGGTGTTCTTGGCGGTGTCTTCAGAGGCCTTGGTGAGGCGATCGGCAGCACCGCCGGCCCCGAACCGCCGGGCCTCGGGGGCACTGAAGGTGCCGCGAACGCCGATGTTCTTTTGCGTCTGCTCGAGCTGGTACCCGATGTTCGAGAGCTTGGACTTGAGCTTCGCCGGGCCTTCGAGTTTCCCAGGCCCCGCGTCCGCCGCCTCCTTGTCCATTCGCTTCTTCTTCGCCTCATCCAGCGCCGCCTGCCACTCGGCCTTGGCCTTGGCCAGTTCGTCCTGCGTGGCCTGGGTCTTGGCGTCCCCCTCGGCCCTGGCCGCCGCGATGGCGTCGTCATACGCCTGTCCGACCCGCGCCAGTTCCGCGTCATGCTGTTTGGACTCCGCGTCCCGCGTGCCGGACCGCTGCTGCTCGATCTGGTTCAGTTCTGCGTTTCGGTTCTGGTCGATGGCCTGCTGGTTGGCCTGGCCCTGCTGCTGGTTGAGTTTCTTGGCCGCGTCCACATCCAGCGTGCTGTCGAATTGCCCCATCAACTCGAGCCAGCGGTCGGCCAGCCAGGTCTGCGTCCCCTCCCAAACGCTCTGCACGGTGCTGCTGAACTTGGTCCAGACCGAAGCGAGGAACGCCGTGGTCTCGATCCAGGCGACGGTCAGGGCGTGCTGGACGATCTCCCACGCGGCCAGGACGCCGTAGAACGCCCCGTAGCCGACCTTGATGAACCAGAGTTTGAACTCCAGCCACGCGGGCTGGAGCGCCGCGATCCCCCGGTTCCATTCGAGTTTCAGGGTCAGCCAGAGGATCTTGGCGGCAAGTCCGATGTCGCCTGCGGCGAGGGCATCGCCGATTCCCTGCCACGCCGCCAGCGCATCCTGCTTGAGGACGTTGAACTTCGCCGACAACCAAGCGAGCGCCTTCGCCCCCGCTCCGGACACATATAGAAGGTATGCGCCCAGCGCCACCAGGGCGGTGATCACGAGCCCAATGGGCGAGACCAATGCGCCCACCACGGTGCCGAGGATGCTCATCACGGTCCCCACCCCGGTGATGACCGCCGCCAGGACGGCGAATCCTTGGCCGAGGACGGAGATGACGGTGCCGACGACGACCATCGCGCCGCCGAGAGCGACCAGCGCGACCGCGCCCTTGAACACGCCGACGACCAGTTCCTTGTTGGCCTTGAGCCACGCCGACACGCTGACGACCGTCTCGGTGATCCATTTGACGACGTCCGACAGCACCGGCACCAGCGCCGAGCCGATCGTGGCGACGGCCTTCTTGAGCACCATCTGCAGCGCGTCAATTTGGTCGCCAAACGACTCGGCCGCCTGGGCGTCCTCCGTACTCATGACCAGGCCGAGCTTCTTGGCCTGGGCCTCCAGTTCCGCGATCCCCGCCGCGCCGCCGGCGAACAGGGGCAGCAGCGCCGTCCCCGAGCGGCCGAACATCTCCATCGCCAGCGCCGCCCGCACCGTCGGGTCTTCCACCTTCGACAGGCGGTCGGCGATCAATTTGAACTGCTCGTCCGGGGAGAGATCGTCCAGATCCTTGAGCGTGAGATTGAGCAGGCCCAGCGCCTCGTTGGCCGATTCCGACCCCAGCGCCGCCGCCGTCAGCCCCTTCTGCATCTTCTTGATGCCGGTCTCCACGGTCGCCAAATCGCTGCCCGATTGGCCGGCGGCAAATCCCAAGGCCGATAGCGCCTCCACGGAGACGCCGGTGCGCTGGCTCATGTCCACCAGTTCGCTGCCCATGTCGGCCATGACTTTGGCGGCCAAACCCATCGGCGCAAGGATCGCCGCGCCGAGACCCATGAAGCGGGTGCCGATCTCGCGGACCCCTGCGCCGAAAGCGCTCAGCTTGCGCGATGCGGCATTGAGCCCGCGGGCCAGCGCCTTGGAATCGACGCCGAGTTCGACATAGGCACGCCCGGCCCGGATGTTGGATGCGCCGCCGGCCATGGGTCTAACCGCCTCCCTTCACGCTCTTGGCCCAGTGGCCGGGAAGCTGCGGAAGTTCCTTCTCCATCGCCGGCCCCATGAATGGGCGCGGGCGGTAGGTCGCGACGACCTTCTGGCCTCCTTGGCCGCGCCGAGCGGCGTTGCCGCCGAACTCGAGGAGATTGGGCGCTTCGCCTTGCTTGAAGCGCATCGGCCCGATCACGACCGATTGGCTGGAAGGCTCATAGGCGAACCAGATCAGGCGTTTGAGGTCGCCGACGTGGGAGGAGGGCGGCTGGCCGGGTTGGCTGATCTTCTTGCGGGATCGGATGGAGGTGCGGGCGCGCTGGCGGATGAACGCGCCGGCGCGGGACAGCGCCTTGGCCGTCTTGGCGTCCATCATGTTCTGGACGGCGGCGCGGTCGAAGAACAAGTTCTTGGCCTTGGCGGTGATCAATGGATCGCCCTCCGAGACCAGCGGTGCTGCACTCGACGAATGTGCCAGCAGCGCCATCGCTGCGCGAGCGACGCCGCGAGCAGACGCCACACGTCCCAGGAACTCGCGACGCCCGCGACAACGAGCGCGCCGGCGAACCAGAATTTCGCGATTGCCGGGGCGGACCACTGGTTGACGACCCACTCCGCGAAGGCAATTGCCGGAGCGGCGGCGCAGCTCAGCACGGCGGTAGCGGTCAGGAGGATGATCCAGAGACGGTTCATGGGTCTTTCAGCCTGGTGCGTTGTCCACGAACACGGTCTTGAGGAGCGAGACCGGCGCTTTGAGCAGAGGCGGATCGGACGCGGGTGTCATGAGCGGATGGAAGTCGCCGGGACGCAGCGGCCGGCCTTTCTTGGGGTCGCGGTTCACATTGGCAACCATCGCCAGCACGGACGAGGTGTGGTTCCAGTTCTCCTGCGTGCGTCCCTCGACCATCCACACCAGTTCCCGCAAGGTCAGGCCCGCGGGGTCTACGCCGACGATTCCGGCAAGGTGCCAGACGAGCTTCCAGGCGGCGTCGGCGGTGATTCGCTCCGCTGGGGCATCAACCGCTTGTCGAGCGCCGCCAGCGCCGCTTCCATCTGCTTTTCCATCTCCCCGCTGTCGAGCTTCTGCTCCACCGCGTTGACCGCCATCTGGTTGAGTTTGTTCAGCTTCTCCAGGGCCTTGCCCAGAAGCCGACGGCGGTCCCGAGGGAAAAAATCGACGATCTCCTCCAGCAAGGCGGTCGTGGCGTCCTCGATGGCATCTCCCGCCATCGAGCGCCCGAACTCCTCGTCGCTGATCTTGTTGGCATCGGCCTCGGGCTTGGCGACGGCATAGATCACGTCGCAGAGCAGGACCGGGTCACCAACGAGGCGCTCGATCAGATTCCCTTCGACCGCCTCCATGAGGTTGACGCCAGCGAGGGCGCGAACGCGCTTAATGGCGTCCACGCTGATCACCAGCGTCCAGGTGCGGCCGGTGTTGTCGGTAAAGGTCTTCATGCGTTCCTTTGGGGTTAGGCCGCGACGGTCAACCAGGTGGGTGCATTGGCGGCGTAGGTCGGCTTGGCGGTGACCTTCACCTTGATCGCTTCTTCCAGGGGCTCCTCACGGCTGAAGTTGGTGACCATGCAACTGGCGCGCAGGCCTTGGCTGCCAGCGGCGGCGATCGCGCCGTCCATGACCGCAAGCTCGATGGCGGTGTTGTTGAAGTAGGCGTCCTTGATCGCCTCGAACCCGGCGTCGGACGTGTCCCAGACCATCTCGAACTCGATGCTGGCATCCTTCAGTGTGGCGGCGGTCGCCTTCCAGCCGCTGTTGGCGCGGGTGGTGACATCGGCTTCGCCCTTCTCCAGGTTGAGCGTGACATCCTTGACGTTGGACAGTTCCGCCCAAGTGGGCGTGCCGTAGCTGCCCGAGTTGCGGTACAGCTTGGCTTCCATTCCGAGTTTGATGCTCATGATTGATCTCCTGCGTTTGTCAGTGGTCAGCCTGAGGACGATTCCCCGCTGCCGGAGAAGCCACTGGTGCCGCTACCGCTCCAGCCGCTGGAACCTTCGAACCCGGAACTGCTGTCCCCGCTGGAACTGCTGGTGCCATCGCCGACAACCAGCCCGTTATGCACCCTCCTGGTCGATCTGCTTGGTGTGGATGCGCAGTGTCTTGCGGTACGGATCACTGAATCGGAAGCATGGCTCGTCGCCAGGGGCGATGACCTCGTACACGAACACAGTCTCGCCGACCGTCTCGCGAATCTGATCCCCGCGCTGGGGCAACGCGGCATTACCGACGAGCACCAGGTCGGCAGTGAGCACGAGATAGTCCCTCGACTCGGAGCGAATCTGTGCCCCGTACTGGTCGTCCACGCGGAACACCGTCCTGCCGATCGTGGCCGCGACCTCGGCGCTCTGATCGCCGCGACGGTAGGTGACCGTGTGGCTCAGGTGCTTGGTGCGCTGGTCTTCCAGCCAAGCCGAGGATTGTTCGAGAAGGTCGGGCATGGAGTTTCGGAGTGGGGGTTACTGAACGGACGTCACTGAAGCAGGCGAACCCGCACGGTCGTGTCGGCGTCCACCGCCGCCTTGGTGGTCTTGCCCAGCAGCTTGTTGCCGCTGGAGGTCGTGGTGGCCTGCTGAGCGCCGGCGTTCCAGTAGACGTTGACGCCCGCGCCAATCGCGGTGGATGCGCCCGACGCCTTGGGAACGTCGAAGACGCCCTCCACTGCCAGCGCCCCGAGCGTGTTAGCGGGGATGGGCCGAACGGCCACGCCGATCAGGTCACCCTGAACGATCACCGCGCCGGCGGCGACATCCGCGCCGGGGGTGTAGTCGATGTAGTCGTCGTCTTGCACATAAGTCGCGATCATGGGGATCTCCAGAGAAAGTCGTGAGTCTTGGGTGTCGAGGGGAACGCAGCACGGAATTATGCCTCGCCCTTGCTCTTCACGCCGCCACGGGGGTCTTGCAGCGCGACGCCGAAGTCGTGATAGCCGCGCATCTGGATGCCCAGGACGTTGAAGTCCGCCTCGGCGGTTTCGATCGTCGGGCTCTCCTGGCCGTTGAGGAAAGCGACCTCAATGACCGGCAGGTCGTTGGGGTCGGCCAGCAGATACCAGGCCTTGGAGCTGTTGCCCGTGTACTTGGAATTGGAGAGGTAGCGGCAGACCTCGGCCCGGAACTTGCCCTGGTGCGGGTTGGCGACCGGGTACTTGGTGCTGGCCGTGGTGTCGCGGATCTCCAGGCTCTTATTGAGCTGCGTGGCCAGCGCCGACAGCGCCGTCGGCACCAGCACCACCGCCGGCATGATCCCGATCGGCTTGCCGTCGGAGTCCACCTGATCCATGAAGGCCTGCACCTCCCGCACCAGCCACGCCGCGTAATGCACGAGGTTCATCCGGCCGTCCGCACCGACGGGTGCGCCGGCGTCGATGTCGGCCTGCACCTGCTCGGCCGTGATCTTCCGCCCACCCGCGCCGCCAAGCAGGCGCGACATGTCCTCTATGGATAACGACGCCGGATTGACGGCCTGGGGCGGCGGGATTGGGCCTTGGGAATCGGGCATGTTTAACCAGCTTAACTTGCTGCAAATAATGGAATTACGGTCGTTTTAATGCTTGATGCGGGTTGTGGATCGAGGCTTAATGAACCCACACAAACGGAGAACACGATGAACGAACAGCAGAACAACGACGCGAACGACCTCGACCTGGGCGACGACCTGGTGATCACCCAAACCACCCGCCGCACCAACGCCAACGGAACCTGGGTCTCCGGGACGATCCACGGGCACCGCTTCGAAGCCTTGGTCTTCCCCGAGCACGCCACCGACCCCGCCTACGAGATTGGCGATAGCCGGATCAGCAAGCTCTGGCTCCAGCGCCTGGCGGACAAAAAGGAGGTCTACAACTGGGATCGCGGATTGGATCATGGCCCGGCGGACAAGACGGCGGCGGCGATCATCGATTTCCTCGCCGCCGGGTTGGCGGAACACACCTTCGGCGAATAACCCCACGCACCCCCACGGAGAACGCCCATGACCCCCAACACCGACCTCTTCACCCAAATCGCCCGCGAACACCTGGACATCGAGACGCTCGAGACCCGCAAGATGGACAGCCTGGACTTCCACGACGTCGCGGTCTGGCAGGTCGAGAAGGCGCTGCGAGCCGCCTACGACGCCGGCCGCGATTCGATGCGGCGGCGGAAGACGCCAAACCAACCGAGAACCACCCCACGCCCGAGGCCCTGAACAAGGGCCTCGTGTGTTTCCGGGCCAAGTAGGCCCGCGGGAAGCCGCACCCGATCCACGCGGCAACAGGGTTTGGCCCGCCCGAACGAGGCCGTTGGAGAACGCATCATGAAACAGGATCAGATCAAGATCGGGGCAACGTACATGGCGAAGGTCACCGACCGGGTGGTGCCGGTTCGCATCGACGCCGAGAACCGCCACGGCGGCTGGGACGCGACCAACCTGGTGACCAACAAGCAGGTCCGCATCAAGAGCGCCCAGCGCCTTCGCGGGGAGACCGGCGGCAAGGGCGGGCCGACGGCCAAAGCCGAGGCGAAGGCGGAGAAGGCGACCAAACCCGCCGAACCCGAGGTGACGCCGCAGGCCGAGGCGGAGGCGAAGCCGACCAAGGCTTCGCAGACCAAAGCGCCCAAGACGCCGACGGAGCCCAAGGCCGACAAGAAGCTCTCCTGCCTGGACGCGGCGGCGCAGGTGCTCAAGGACAGCAACGAGCCCATGCAGTGCAAGGCGATGATCGACGCGATGAGCGCCGCCAAGCTCTGGACGAGCGACGCGCCGACTCCCGCCGCCACGCTCTACAGCGCCATCCTCCGGGAGATCCAGAAGAGGGGATTGGAGTCGCGCTTCACAAAGACCGAGCGCGGGCATTTCACCCTCAACGCCTGAACCACGGAGGCAAGACCCATGAAGACAAACCTCCGAAAACGCGACGTGCGCTTCTTCGTCCAGGACGGGTGCCTGGTGCGCGAGGTGACCAGCGACGCCGCCGACGGGCGGAACTACAGCCACCGCTGCGACCTCAAGACGTTCGAGACGGTCGCCCACGCCATCGCCGAGACGCCCGCCCAAGGCGACGGCACCACGCTCACGATCATCGCCCGCCAGGAGAGCCTGCCGTACACGCAGGTGAACGTGACGCTGGAGTTCCTGAAGGAGCGCGGGATCGTGGACGTCCGCCACCGGCGCGGTTACCCGGGCACGCGCGAGGTCTACCTCGACGCGATGGTCGAGTGGCACGCGCTGGCTGAAGAACCGAAGCCCGCCTGACATCACTTGCCCTCCCCGTTCTCTACCCCGGCCATCGCGGTCGGGGTTTTCTCCGGTGTGTCAGTTCCAATCGCTCTCCGCTGATTCGCGCGCCGGCGGCGTTTGTGCTGAGTGGCGAGGTCTTTCGCGCAACGCTTGCAGACGCCCATCACTCCTTTTCCACCTGCGTAAACGTAGAACTCGGTATCGATCGGCCGCATCCATTTGCAGCGACGGCAGCGCTTCCACCACGCGCCGTTGAGGCGCAAACAACCGCTGTGGATTCGCTTGTGGACGAGCCGGGTCAGGATCGCCAGGTTCTCGATGCGGTTGTCGAGCTTGTTGCCGTTGATGTGGTGGATCTCCATGCCCTTGGGCACGGAGCCGTGGTGGGCCTCCCAGACCAGCGTGTGCTCGAAGCGCTGACGCCGGTCCTTGCACATGATCCGCCGATAGCCGAACGGTGTAACGCTGCCCTTGGCGGCGGGATAGACTCTCATCGCATCGCCTCCTCTCGCGCACGCATGGGGATGGGAGACGTGCCCGTCCGCTGCAACACTGCCGGCTTGCCGGTGAAGCGCTGGTAGCGGTCGGCGATCAAATCCGCATACGGCGGGTCGAGCTCCATCAGGTAGGCGTTGCGCCCGGTCTGCTCGGCGGCGATCAGCGTGCTGCCGCTGCCGCCGAAGAGGTCCAGCACGTTCTCCCCCGCCAGCGACGAGTACTGGATGGCGCGGACCGCAAGCTCGACACTCTTCTGAGTTAAATGTTCCATTTGTTGCGGCGGGATCTTCTTCACATGCCACAGGTCCGTGGCATTGTTCGGGCCGTAGAACTTGTGGGCAGCCCCTTCCTTCCAGCCGTAAAAACAGATTTCAAACGCGCCCATGAAGTCCTTGCGCGTCAGCACGGGATGCTGCTTGTCCCAGACGATCCCCTGGCTGAAGTAGAGCGCGTTCTTCTTCAGGAACGGCGGGTAGTTCCCCAGGTTGGCGTAGCCGCCCCAGATGTAGAACCCACGCCCGTCCTCCAGCACCCGCGCCATGTTGCCGAACCAGGCATCGAGCATGAGATCGAAGTCGCCGTCGCTCACGAAGTCGTTCGCCAACGGCCGGTCCTTGGCGCGCATCTGCTTGGTCGTTCCCTTGGACTTGGTCTTGTCCCTGGCCAGGTCGAACCCCTGGTGGTGCATCCCTCGCGCATCGGCGCTGTCGATCGCGCCGCGCTTGGCGGCGGTGAACGACGAGAGACCGGCGGCGATGGCGTTGTTGCTGCGCGGCTCGACCTTCACGTTGTAGGGAGGGTCGGTATTGACCAGTTGGATGCGCGCGCCATCCAGTAACCGATCCACATCCTCCGGCTTGCTGCTATCGCCGCAGAGCAGTCGGTGGTTGCCGAGAATCCACAGGTCGCCAGGCTGCGTCGTCGCGGCGTCCGGCGGCGCGGGGATGTCATCCGGGTCGGTCAGGCCCTGCTCGACGTCGCCCGACATGATCCGCTTGAGTTCTTCATCATCGAATCCAAGCAGGCCGAGGTCATAGTTCATCTCCTGCAGCGCCGACAGCTCGATGGGCAGCAGTTCGTAATTCCACTCCGCGATCTCGTTGGTCGCGTTGTCGGCGATGCGGTACGCCTTCACCTGCGCCGGCGTCAGGTCGGTGGCAACATGTACCGGCACCTTGGCCAGGCCCAGCTTGAGCGCGCCCTTGAAGCGCGTGTGGCCGACGATGATCACGCCGTCGGCGTCGACGACGATGGGCTGGCGGAAGCCATATTCCTTGAGCGATGCGGCGACGGCATCCACCGCATCGTCGTTGAGGCGCGGGTTGCCGGGGTAGGGTTTGATCTGGTCGATAGGTCGAATCTCAATCTGCATGGTGGGTCTCCGGTAAAGGGGGTGTGGAACGCCTGGGGGTGCTACTGGTCTGCATCGCCGCCATGACGGGGAAGGTCGATGCACAACGGCATCAACTCGATGACCTCGTCCGGCCACTTCGGAGGGGGTTGGGGCTGGGGCTGAAGCGCACTGGCCGCGGCCCGTCCGGCGTCGGTTAGCCGGACCCTTCGCTGGCGTGAATCCCCGTGCTGCCACGCGGCGCGGCAGCCGCCGGCGCGCCGTGCCATCGGGATGTACATGACGCGCTGGACGAGCCCGCGCCCCTCCAGCCAGGTCAGCGACCGTGACATGCACGCGGAATCGGAACGCGAAGGCGGATGGCCGAGCCAGCGGCCGTAATTGATGTCAACGGCTGCGTGGCAATCCGGGTCCGCGTCCAGCCAGATCCCGCGAAGGATCAACTGCTCTCGGTGGGGGATTGCGATGGGTGTTTTGTGTGTCATGGGATTTTCTCGCGCTAACACTGAAAGTCTGATCCAGTCGGCCGCTGTTCCCACGGCCATCTCCGGCCGAGGATCGCCCGGGAGTACCTATGGCCGGGGGGGAGGGGGTCTGCCACTCTGGCAGACGCGCCCGTTTGGCCCACGGCGGGCCGCTCTCGGGGGTGGGGTCGTTGGCCAACCCGCCGCGAACAACGCGACGTGGGCCAACGGGGGGCGAACGGGCGGGAACGTGGCGGGCGACGAGGGGCGTGAGTGTGTGAGTCTGGTGAGTCTGTTTCTGCCCCTTACACATACGCGGGCGCATACGTGCGTGCGCACATGCGGACACGCGGGCACGCTCATGTGCATGACAAACGTATATGAATCTTTCCGCTCTACACGATAGGGAAGGGGAATCAGACTCACAGACTCACGGACCATCCCCAACCCCTTGTGGCCACGCGGTTTGGCAGCGTGAGTCACGTCGTGAGTCAGTGTGATTCTGTGAGTCTGGATAGCGCGATCAGGCATGGTGCAGCCTCCAGACCGCCCCATTGCGGCGCGGCTCGTTGGGGTTGCTGTCGATGTACACACCGCCGAGGTTGCGGCGGCGGTAGAACTTGAACTTCGCGCCGACCTGGCGGGGGCTGGGGGCCTTGCCGGGCGGGCAACCCACCATGTTCTCCAGCGCCGCGCGCATGGCGTTGCTGGCATCGTCGCGCGGGGTGAACTCCTTGGCATACAGGCGGGCCAGAAGATCAGAGACGACGATGCCGGCGTCGCCGGGGTCCGTCTGCTGCCAGGCGGCGAGGAGTTGGCCGAGGGCGTCGGCGGTCGTGTCGGACTGCTCCGCGAGCTTCGTTCGGGTGGCGCAGGGGTCGGGCTGTCCGACCCAGACCACTGCCTCGCGTACCAGCCGAGACCAGCCCTCGAAACTGCCGAACGCCGAGACGTTCTGCCGGGGCATCCCGGCGTTGCAGTAGGCCCGCAGGATCGTCAGGGCGCTGGTCAGCAAGCGCGGCCGGTTCTGCCTGATCCATGAGAGCAACTCGGGCCGCTTGAAGCCCGATCGCTCCTCGGGCTTCTCGTCCAACACGTCAAGGCGGATGTGGATGATACGGCGCGTGGTGTCGGCCGCGACGGCCACGTTGTTGCCGGTGCCGTACCAGACCGGGATGAGCGGCAGGTCCACCTCCTGACTTTTGCCCAGGATGCGGTCCTTCCAGCGCGTGGCGGTTAGGGCGCGGTCGAGCGTGTCGTTCCCGAAGTTCCCCTCGAGGTTGTCCAGATGCACCAGCCGATCGCCGGCGATGGCGATGGAGGTGATCTTTTTTCGCATCTCCTCGGGGTCATGGGCGTAACTGCTCACCGGCATCTCGCGCCCCAGTACAACCTGGCCAATCGTCTGCGCAAGTAGCCCCTTGCCCGCGCCGCGCACGTTGGCGTCGATGAGAAACA
>JBBQTP010000127.1:0-11562 GCA_038213205.1 Caulobacterales bacterium | reverse complement strand
ATCTGGTGCTCCTCGGGCGCCCAGCTGGAAAGCGCGCAGGACGAACATTCGGCCGCGGATGACACCACGCAGCGGCTGATGCGCATCGCGCCCCGGTCGCGCCAGGCGTTCCTGCTGACCGCGCTGGAAGGCTTTACGCCTTCCGAGGCCGCCCAGATTCTCGGCGCGGACTTCTCCGAGGTGGAGACCCTGATCGGTGAAGCGCAGCGTGAGATCGACGCCGAACTCGCCACCGACGTGCTGATCATCGAGGACGAGCCGGTGATCGCCGCCGACATCGAAGCCCTGGTTATGGAACTGGGTCACACTGTGGTCGACATCGCGGCCACCCGGACCGAGGCGGTCGACGCAGTGGCGCGCAAGACCCCGGGTCTGGTGCTGGCGGATATTCAGCTGGCGGACGGCTCGTCCGGCATCGACGCGGTGAAGGACATCCTGGCGCGGTTCAACGTGCCGGTGATCTTCATCACCGCCTTCCCCGAGCGCCTGCTGACCGGCGAGCGTCCGGAGCCTACCTTCCTGATCACCAAGCCCTTCCAGCCGGAAACTGTGAAGGCGGCGATCGGCCAGGCGCTGTTCTTCCACCCGCGCAACTCGGCCAAGCAGGCCGCGTAGGAGCGGGTTTCATAACCTCACGTTGGAAAAGGGCGCCGAGGCAACCTCGGCGCCCTTTTTCGTTGCTGGAGATTTGCCGATGCTGGCTGATCGTCGGCTTTGTGGCGGCGCGATCCGCGGTCAGTCGGTCGTTTAGACGTAACCCGGCGAGCCTCAGGGCTGCTGCTTTACGGGTGACGGCGCAGTTTGGCTCCGCGCCGTCGTACTCGCGGCGGCCGGCTTTCCGTTGTCGCTGTTGGCGTGGGCGAGCTGCGGAGCGCGCCACATCCAGGCGGCGAACAGGCCAACGGCGGCCAGAATGGTGCTGACCAGCAGAACCCAGAACAGGCCCGTGCCGCGGATGCCCTGGCGGGCGCGGGTCGCGCTGACGACGGGTCCGGAGGTTTCGGTCATGGGAGTTCCTTTACTGGGCTGGGAAGTAGCTGAACGGGCCGGTGGCGCCCGCGACGGCGACGGGGTGGTCGGCGGGGCGGATCAGCGACCCGACCAGGCCGCTCAGTAACGCCAGGCCGACCACGGCGCAGACCAGGAAGAGGCGGCGGCGCTGGGCCTGCTGGCGATAGCTGGGGGTCCGGGCGAGCGCCGGTCCGCGGGTGGCGAAGCTCGACGGCATAGTCGTTGTTCCTGGCGTGCGGGCCGGAGATTACCCGTCGCCGCATCAAACGTGCGGGCTCATCGGGCCGTTCCCGACGGGTGCGGAACGGCGACGCTGTGGGGCGTGAAGAAGGTGCTAAAAAAAGTGATCGAGCGCCGGAACGCATCTTTTGCGCGGGTGTTGTTAGGTCTGCGGAGGCGGCGACGCCCCCCCCGACTTGAGACTGGTGACTTGCCAGTCTGCCGTCTCCGCACCCCTTTCTTGATGATGCAGACTTTAGGCGGACCTTCGGGCCCGCCTTTCTTTATGTGCGCTCGGCTTTGGGCGCCTCAGCGCGGCGCCATATGCAGCACAACATCGGTGCGGCGGCGCAGCGGCCGGGCCTGGCCGGCAGCGGTGACCGAGCCGTTCTGGCCGCCCGCGGCGATCTTGACGGTCTCGGCCGGCACGCCGGCCTTGGCCAGCGCGGCGGTGACCACCACGGCGCGGCGGCGCGAGAGGTCGACGTTGGCGTCCGCCGCACCGGTGGCGTCGGCCAGGCCGATCACGTCGACGCCGGTGACGGCGCAGGCTTTGGACGCCTGGGCGGCCGCAGTGATCACCGCCTGGCTCTCCTTACCGATCTCGGCGGAGTCCTTCTCGAAGTAGATCTGCACCGTCTGGTCGGCGCAGCGCGCCGGGGCCAGGACCACGCGGTCGCGACCGTGCTTCATGGTGTTGCAGGCGCTGAGCGAGAGGAGTGCCCCGATCGCGACGGCGACGGTGGCGGCAGTCGTTCTGGCGATCATGCTTGAAGCCTTTGTTTCTCGACCTGGGTTGGCGTGCGCTGCCGCGCGTTCGGCGACATGGCCATCGGCGGAGTCGTACACGCCGCGGCCGGCGCGGGCGATCACTGGTTTGCGCGTTTGCGCGCCTTGCCCATCCCGGCGTCGAAACGTCAGGCCATCGGGCCAGTTCCACGGAACCTGCACCGTCACGCGCCGTTGAGGTAGGACTGCCCAGTCTGGAACGGAGACATCCCATGGTCGATGCGCGCGTGAACGCCGACGAGAGAGCCGAGCTCCGCGCCGGGGCCGTGGATGACCACGCCGTGGCCAAGGATCTGCGGGAAGCCTACGAGCGGGGCCGGCGCGACGAGCGCGGCGCCCGCAAACGCCACCCGTTGATTGTAACCCTGACCGTGGTCGCCGCGGTGGTGGGCGTCGGCGCCCTGGCGCTGGCGGCGATGAACGGCTCGTTCGGACGGGCCGGCGGGGTGGTCGACGACAACCTGGCCACCGCGGTCACCCAAGCCCAGCCGAAGGTGCAGGACGCCGCCAGCCAGGCGTCCAAGTCACTGCATGACGCCGCTGCCAAGGCCAAGGCCAAGGCGGACGGCACGCCGGGTTAAGGTCTGTTCGCTTGGGGGCAATGCAGAAGTTCAAGCGAATCGAGGTCATCGCCAACTGCGCCTCGGGCAGTGTGGGCAAGACCGCGCCTGACGAGATCGAACAAATCCTGACCGACAAGGGCCTGAAGGCCAAGATCAACGCGCCGGAGCCCGGTGAGTTGGAGGGCTGCCTGCGTGAGGTGGTGGCGTCCGCGCCGGACCTGTTGATCGTGCTGGCGGGGGACGGGACCGCGCGGGCCGCGGCCGAGCTTTGCGGGCCGGACGGGCCGGTGATCGCGCCGCTGCCGGGCGGCACCATGAACATGCTGCCGCATGCGATCTATGGCGTGCGCTCCTGGCAGGAGGCGCTCGGCCTGGCGTTGGATAAGGGCTATGAGCGGCCGATCGGCGGCGGGACGGTGGACGGTCACAGCTTCCTGGTAGCCGCCATTTTCGGCTCGCCGGCGCTGTGGGCTCCGGCTCGCGAGGCCGCGCGGCACGGCCAGCCGCGGGTCGCCTGGATGCGGGCGCGGCGCGCCATGCGCCGCGCCTTCTCCGGCCGCATGCGCTACAGCCTGGACGGCGAGGAACGGCAAAAGGCCGAGGCGATGATCTTCATGTGCCCGTTGACGTCCCGCGCCCTCGACAATGACGAGGCGTCGCTGGAGGCCGCCGGCCTGGACATCAACGGCGCGGCCGATCTCTTCAAACTGGGCCTCCATGCGGTCACCGGCGACTGGCGTGAAGCGGCGGCCGTGCACACACAACGCTGCCGGCTGGCGCGGGTGTGGTCCAAGCACAGTATTCCGGCGATCCTCGACGGGGAGTCGGTAGGGCTGAGCTCGACCGCAGAGGTGCGTTACAAGCACCGGGTCGCCCGAATCCTGGCGATTCCCCCAGATGCTTAAGCGGGGGGACGCCTGAGACCCGTGACCATCAGGCTGGCGCATCTGTCGGACATCCATTTCGGCGGCGAGAACGTGGCCGCCGTGGCTGGCGCGCTGGAGATCCTCAACACCCAGGCTTTCGATCTGGTTGTGGTGAGCGGCGACCTCACCCAGTTCGCCGAGATTCCGGAGTTTCAGGCCGCGGCGGCCTGGCTTGCGAAGGTCGAGCGGCCAATAATGGTCTGCCCCGGCAATCACGATGCGCCATACTTGGCCTGGGCCGAGCGGGTGTTCGCCCCCTTTCGCCGCTACGAGAAGACGATCGGGCCAGCAGAGGTGCAAATCCACCTGGGCGAGGGCTTCGCGGTCCGGGGCCTCAACACCGCGCGGGGCGCGCAGCCCCGGCTCAACTGGTCGAAGGGCCAGATCGCGCGGCGCCAGGTGCGGCGCGCCGTCGAGTGGTTCGAGACGGTTCCGGCCGACGCCGCGCGTATCGTCGCCTGCCACCATCCGCTGATCGAGATGGTCGGTGGCCCGATGACGGCGCGGGTCTGGGGCGGGCCGTCGGCCGCCCTGGCGTTCGCCCAGGCCGGCGTGGACCTGGTGCTGTCGGGCCACATCCATGCGCCCTTCGTCTGGCCCTACCCTTGCGTCGATGGCCGTACCTATGGGGTGGGCGCGGGCACCTTGTCGGTGCGCGAGCGCGGCGTGCCGCCGGGGTTCAATGTGATCGAAATAGAAAGGGCGGCGATCCGCATCGCCGCCCTTCAATGGAAGGGCTCGCACTACGAAGCCTTCCGAACGTCGTCCGTCGATCGGCGCTGACGCGCCGGGGGCCTGGATCGGCGGGCCTAGAGGCTCGTGCCGCGGCCTCGGATGAAGTTCAGGACCAGAGAGACCACGAACAGGAGCAGGAAGACGTAGAAGACGAGCTTGGCGATGCTGATCGCGGCGCCGGCGATCGTCGTGAAGCCAAGCACGCCGGCGATCAGGGCGACCACCAGGAAAGTCAGGGCCCAGCCGAGCATGGGGGTTTCTCCATCCGCGCCGTGAGGGGCGCCACGAACCCACCAACGCCCGGACTGCGCAGCCGTTCCGAATCTCCCCTGAGGAGGCTCAGCCCTTCGGCTTGGACGGGGGCGGCCTGGGCGCGAAGAACGCGGCCATGACGGCGGTCAGGATGCGCGGATTGCGGACGATCACCGTGGCCGCGGCGCCGAAGGCGGCGAGCGCCACCAGCGGCCGCTCGCGGGCCAGGTCGATCAGCTTGGCGGTCAGGTTGGTGTCGTCGCCCTTCACCGGCTTAGGCGGCCGTGCCTTGCGGGTGATGACGAAGGCGGTGATCACCGCCATCAGGGCCACCACCAGGGCCCCGGCGGCCGCGCCCCACGCCGGGCCGATGTAGTCGCGCACGGCCGCGTAGAGCGCGAAAGCCAAGGCCACAACGCACACGACCGCCGCCGCGGCGATCGCGGCGACGGACGCAATGAGTCCGACGATCTTCCTGAAGATCACGTCGTGAAAATCAGCGGCGCGACGTGGAAGCGAGCAGCAGGCCGATCAGCACGCCGATGCCGAGCGCGGCCCCGGTGGCCGCCAGCGGGCGTTCGCGGACCTGCTCCGTGACATATTGCGAGGCCTCGTCGAACTGCTGGCCGGCGGTGTCGGAATAGGCGCGGGTCTGGGCGCGCAGCTGCTCGATGCCTTCGGTCACCGCCTTTTCGATCCGCTTGGCGGCGTCGGCGAAGGACCGCTGGGCCTCAGCGGACATCTTCGTGGCGGTATCGGCGGCGGCGTTCACGGCCGACTTGGACTCATCGGCGGCGTAGTCAACGGCGTTCGCGGGCATGTGTCTTAAGTCTCCGAATGGGGGGCCCGGTCAGCGCCGGGGAAGCGCTAGCCTCAACGTCGAGCATCGTAGCCGGTTCCCGGGCCCGGAGCAAAGCCGGGCGCAAAGGCGGGTCCAGGCGCGGAGCAGGGCCAAACGGCGATCGGCGAGCACAGTTCCTGTCGCGCGCCCGTGCGAGCGGTCCTATGTATGCTTCGATGACCGTGAGCAGTCCTCACCACAGCGATGAGCATCGGCGGCGTCTGGAACTGGCCCTCGAGGCGGCAGGACTGGGCGAGTTCGAGTGGGATGTGGCTCGCGACGTGATCTACGTCAGCGAGCGGATGTCGGCGATCATGGGCCTGACTTCGGGTGACATGCCGGCCGAGGGCGGCAAGGCGTTGAACCACTTCGTGCACCCCGACGACCTGGCGGACGTCCTGGAAAACCAGAGCCAGCGGCGCAACCAGGGCGGGACCTACGGCTTCGAGTTCCGTCACATACGGCCGGACAACGAGGCGGTGGTCTGGCTGAGGGTCGCTGGGATCATGCGGCTGGGGCCCGATGGCCAGCCGCTGGGCAACACCGGCATTGTCGAGGACATCACCGCGCACAAGCTCGAGGACGTCCAGCGCCAGACGCTGATGGCCGAGCTGGACCACCGGGTGAAGAACGTGCTGGCCGCCGTTCAGGCGCTGGCGGTGCAGACGGCGCGGCGGACGACCTCGCTTGACGCCTTCCTGCTGAACTTCTCCGGCCGGTTGAAGGCCATGGGCGCGGCCAATGAGCTGCTGACCGCGGCGCGCTGGCGCGGCGCCGCCATAGACCACCTGGCGGCGGCCGAGCTGGGGGCGCTGGCGCCCGGCCAGGCCACCTGGGAGGGGCCGGAGCTGTTCCTGACGCCCAGGGCGGCCAACGCCTTGGCGCTGGGACTGCACGAGCTGGCCGCCAATGCGGTGAAGTTCGGGGCGCTGTCGCTGGACACCGGCCGCGTGCGGGTGCGCTGGACCAAGACGCCGGCCGGTGGCTTCGAGCTGATCTGGACCGAGACCGGCGGACCGACGGTCACCGCGCCGACCAAGCGCGGCTTCGGCTCGACCCTGCTGGAGGAAGTCACCAGTCGTGAGCTGAACGGGGCGACGGCCATCGACTATCGCCCGGCCGGCGTGGTGGCGAAGCTGCGGGCCGGCGCCGCGGCCGTGGCGCCCCGGCCCGAGATCGTGCCCGAGGTTCCGGCGGCCCGGCCAGCGGAAACCCTGGCCACCGCGAGCGGACCGGCGAGCCTGAAAGGCGCGCGGGTGCTGATCGTCGAGGACGCGGTGCTGCTGGCCATGGAGCTGGAGAGCGGGCTCTCTGAGGCGGGGGCCATCGTCATCGGCCCGGCCTATGAGCTGGAGGAGGCCCTGGCCCTGCTCGACCAGCCGATCGACGCGGCGGTGCTGGACGCCAACTTGAACGGCCACTCGGTCAGCCCGGTCGCCGAGGCCCTGGCCAAGCGCAAGGTGCCGTTCGTTTTCGCCACCGGCTACGGCGAGGCGGGCGGAGCGCCCGGCGACTTCGACGCCCCGGTGATCCGCAAGCCCTACGACGTGACCCAGGTGGCAGCGGCCCTGGCCGAGCTGCTGCGGTCCTGAGGCGGGTCAACAGGAAGGCGGGCCAATCCGTCGCACCCCTGAGACAAGGCGCCGCCTCGGCGCGGGGCGATCTGGGTTGTAAAACGCTCGGCAGGGGGGCCTGCGGTCTTCGCAGGGGCCGGACCGGCGGCCCAGGGACTTCGCCCGTGTCACGCGACCCGACCTCCTAGCGTTTTTTCCTCAGATCACGCCCTTGCCGCGCAGTTCGGCGAGGCGCTCGGGTGTGCAGCCGGCGCGGGCGGCGAGCACCTCGTCGGTGTGCTGGCCCAGCGCCGGGCCGGGCCATCGTACCGAGCCGGGAGTGCGCGACAACTTCGGGAACGCGTTCTGCATGCGGATCGGCCCGAACACCGGATGGTCCGTGGTCACGATGGTGTCGCGCGCGGCGAACTGCGGGTCCTCCAGCATGTCCGGGGCGCGGAAGACGCGGGAGGCGGGCACGCCCTTGGCCTCAAGCAGGGCCAGCAGGTCGGTGAGCGCGAAGGTCGATGTCCATTCGGCGATGATGGTGTCGAGCGCCATCTGGTTCACGCCGCGGCTGGCATGATCGACGAACTTCGAGTCGGTCTTCAGGTCCGGACGGCCCATGGCCTCGGTGAGGCGCGCGTAGACGTTGTCGCCGTTGCCGCCGATCAGGATCAGCTCGCCGCCGGCGCAGGGGTAGGCGTTGGACGGCGCGATGCCCGGCAACACCGAGCCGGAGCGTTCGCGGACATAGCCGGTGATGTCGTATTCGGTGATCAGGTTCTCCATCACCCCCAGCACGCTCTCGTAGAGGGCCGCGTCGATCACCTGGCCCTGGCCGGTGCGCTGGCGTTCGTGCAGCGCCATGGTGATGCCCATCACCGCGTGCATGGCCGCCAGGCTGTCGCCGATCGAGATGCCGGCGCGGGCCGGCGCGCGGTCCGGCTCGCCGGTGACATAGCGCAGGCCGCCCATGGCCTCGCCGATCAGGCCGTAGCCGGCGCGCTTGGCGTAGGGGCCGGTCTGGCCGAAGCCGGAGACCCGGGCCATCACCAGCTTGGGGTTGTCGGCGCTGAGCTGCTCGTAGGAGAGGCCCCACTTTTCCATGGCGCCGGGGCGGAAGTTCTCGATCACCACGTCGGCCTGGGCGATCAGGGCCTTGGCGATGGCCTGGCCCTCGGGCTGGCGCAGATCGAGGCCGACCGACTTCTTGTTGCGCCCGATCACCGGCCACCAGGGCGACAGGCCCTTGGGCAGGCTGCGGCCCCACTGGCGCATGGGATCGCCGACCTTGGGGTCCTCGATCTTGATCACCTCGGCCCCGAAATCGCCGAGGATCTGGCCGGCGAAGGGCCCGGCGATCAGGGTGCCCATCTCGATGACGACGAGGTCGGCGAGTGGTCCGGTGGCGGTCTTGGGGGCGGTCATCGAGAGCTCCGAAGCTTTATCTGCGACCCTGAGCCGGTCTCGCGCCGCCTTGTCAATCGCGCGCGGCGCGGTCCATCTGCGATCAGACGCCGATGGAGCAAAACCCTTGCGGACCCCAATCCTCGTTCGAGCCGCGCTGCTGGCGCTCACCCTGGCCGCCGGTTCAGCCGCTGCCGCACCGCGCGGGCTGACCGCCGGAGCTGTGGCCTCGCCGGACCGCTATGGGGCGCTGGCGGCGCGCGAGGTGCTGCAGGCGGGCGGCAATGCGGTGGACGCCGCGGTGGCCACGGCCTTTGCCTTGGCGGTGACCTATCCGGAGGCCGGCAACCTGGGCGGCGGCGGGTTCATGACGCTCTACGTCGACGGCAAGCCCTACTTCCTCGACTACCGCGAGACCGCGCCGGCCAAGGCCAGCGCCAACATGTACCTGGACGCCAAGGGCCAGCCGATCGTCGATCTCAGCCTGGTGGGGCCGCTGGCCGCGGGCGTGCCGGGGACGGTGCGCGGCATGGCCGACGCGCACGCCAAGTTCGGCAAGCTCAGTTGGGCGCGGGACCTGGCGCCGGCGATCCGCCTGGCGCGGGATGGCTTCGTGGTCACCTCAGGTGGGGCCAAGGAGCGCGATGACGCCGCGCCCGCGTTCAAGGCGGAGAACTTCAACCGCTATTTCGGCGCCATGCAAGCCGGCGCGAAGTTCCGCCAACCGGAGCTGGCCGCGACCCTGGCGCTGATCGCCAAGGACGGGCCGAAGGGGTTCTACGAGGGCCACACGGCGGATCTGATCGTCGCGCAGATGGACCGCGGCGCGACCAAGGGGCTGATCGGCCGCGCCGACCTGGCCGGCTACAAGGCCGCATGGCGGGCTCCGGTGGAGGGCGAGTGGCGTGGCTTCCACGTGATCACCGCCCCGCCGCCGAGCTCGGGCGGCATCGCCCTGCTGCAGATGCTGGGGATGAAGGCCGACGACGCGGCGCTGTTCAAGGGCGTGGCGCAGAACAGCCCGCAGTACATCCACCTGGTCTCTGAGATCGAGAAGCGGGTGTTCGCCGACCGGGCCGAGTACCTGGGCGACCCGGACTTCTGGAAGGTCCCCGTCGCGGCCCTGACCGACCCGGCCTATGTGGCCAGGCGGGCTCGCGAGGTCGATCCGGCCAAGCCGTCGGCGACGGCGGAGGTGAAGCCGGGACTAGAGAAGCCGCAGACCACGCACTTCTCGATCGTCGATAAGTGGGGCAATGCGGTCTCCAACACCTACACGCTGAACGGCTCGTTCGGGGCCGGCGTGGTGGTCGAGGGCGGGGGCTTCCTGCTGAACGACGAGATGGACGATTTCTCGGTCAAGCCCGGGGCGCCGAACCAGTTCGGGGTGGTGGGTGGCGACGCCAACGCGATCGCGCCCGGCAAGCGGCCGCTGTCGTCGATGACGCCGACGATCCTGACCAAGAACGGGCGGCTGGCGATGGTGATCGGCACGCCGGGCGGCTCGCGGATCTTCACCTCGGTGTTCCAGGTGCTGGCCAATGTCTATGACTTCGGCCAGCCGCTGCCGAAGGCGCTGGCGACGCTGCGCTTCCACCACCAGCTCCTGCCGCCGAACACCATCTTCACCGAGCCCTATGCCCCGATGCCGGCCAGGCTGGCGGCGGCGATCAAGGCGCGCGGCTACAGGATCGAGGACCAGGGCTTCAACGGCGACATCGAGGCCATCGAGATCGCCGGCAAGACGCCGCGGCCGGCCTCCGACCCGCGCGCCCGCGGCGTCCCGATGCTGGTCCGCTGAGCCTTCACTTTGGCGAGTCTTCACTTTGGGGAGCGCTGGGCGTAAGCGGGCGAGCATGAGCCAGTTCGTCGTCGATCCGCCCGCCGTCGTGACCGTTCCCGTCGAGGGGGGGGGCCAGTTCCCGGTGCGCCGCATCCTCTGCGTGGGGCGCAACTATGCCGCCCACCGACGCGAGATGGGCGGCGACGACCGCGACCCGCCGTTCTTCTTCGCCAAGCCGGCCGACGCCCTCGTACCGCCGGGCAAGGATGTGGCCTATCCGCCGAAGACGGCCAATCTGCACCACGAGATCGAGCTGGTGGTGGCGCTGAACGCGGGCGGCAAAGACATCTCCGTCGAGAAGGCTTTGGAGCTGGTGTTCGGCTATGCGGTGGGCGTCGACATGACCCGCCGCGACCTGCAGAACGCGGCCAAGGACAAGGGCCAGCCTTGGGAGGCCTCCAAAGGCTTCGACGCGTCGGCGCCGATCTCGCAGATCAAACCGTGGACGGGGCCGGCGCCGCAGGGCCGCATCACGCTTTCGGTCAATGGCGCGGCCAAGCAGGACGCAACGGTCGCCGACATGATCTGGAACACCGCGGAGATCATCTCCGAGGCCTCCAAGCTCTGGACCCTGGCGCCGGGCGATCTGATCTACACCGGCACGCCGGAGGGCGTCGGGCCGCTGGTGCGCGGCGACAAGGTGGCGGGCGAGGTCGAGGGCGTCGGCGCGCTCAGCTTCACGGTGGTCTGAGGATGGGCCTGACGCTCTATTCCGCCTGGCGCGCGACGGCGCCCTACCGGGTGCGGATCGGCCTGCAGCTCAAGGGCCTGTCGTATGACTATGTGCCGATCGACCTGATCAAGGGCGAGCAGCGCGAGCCGGCCTACAAGGCGGTCAATCCGCAGGGGCTGACGCCGGCGCTGGATATCGGCGCTCAAGGTGGGGGCGATGGCGACATCCTCACCCAGAGCGTTGCGATCCTGGAGTGGTTGGAGGAGACGCATCCTGAGCCGGCGATCCTGCCGAAGGAGGCGCTGGCCCGGCAGCGGGTGCGGACCATGGCGCTGATCATCGCCTGCGACATCCATCCGCTGAACAACACCCGGATCGGCCGCGCGCTGAACAAGCTGGGAGTCAGCAAGGAGGACAACCTGGCCTGGGTGCATCGCTGGATTTCGGAGGGTTTCGACACCCTGGAGCCGATGGTGGCCAGGTACGGCAAGGGCTTCGCGTTCGGCGAGACGCCGACCATCGCCGACTGCTGCCTGATCCCGCAGGTCTATTCGGCCAACCGCTATGAGCTGGACCTGACGCCCTGGCCGGCGATCCGGGCGGTGAATGCGCGGGCGCTCGAACATCCCGCGTTCCAGGCAGCGCATCCCAACAAACAACCTGACGCGGTCTCTTTCAATGCGTAAGGGGGGCCTGACATGCTCGACGACCTGAAAGCCAAGAACCGGGCCTGGGCGGCGCGCAAGG
>JBBQTP010000126.1:0-11764 GCA_038213205.1 Caulobacterales bacterium | reverse complement strand
ATGTCTCGCTCGGCGACGCGCGTCTCGCACGAGAGGTGGCGAGGAAGCAGCTGGAGAAGGGCATTGATCCCTCGGACGCGCGCAAATCCGAAAAGCGGGTAGCGAAGATTGCGGCCGGCGACACGTTTAAGTCCGTGGCCGACGAGTGGTTCAAGAGCCAATCCCCCAAATGGGTGGAGAGCTACTCTGAACGGCTGCACAGCCGACTTGAGGCGGACCTCCTGCCTCGCCTGGGAAGACGCCCAATCGCTCACATCAAGCCTATCGAGGTGCTGGACGCCATCCGAGCAATTGAGCGCCGCGGCGCCGTAGAAATGGCCCGAAGGGTCTTGCAGATGGCGAGCGCGATCTTCCGCTACGGCGTCGCGACGTCGCGCTGTGAGCGCGACCCGACCGCCGACCTTCGGGGTGCGCTCGGAGCCCGGGCGCCCACCAAGCACCGGAGTGCGCTGAAGGGCACTGAACTGCCTGAATTTCTGAGGAGCCTAGAAGCGTACGACGGAGAAGAGCTGACTAAGCTCGCCGTGAAGCTGGCCCTGCTAACCATGGTGCGCACCGAAGAGATCAGGTTTGCGACGTGGGACGAGTTCGAGGATCTTGACGGCAAAGAGCCCCTATGGAGGATTTCCGCTGCACGCATGAAGATGCGGAGGCCCCACCTCGTCCCGCTCTCTCCCCAGGCTGTTGCGGTGCTGCGCCAAGTCGATCGCCTCAACGGCGGACATCGGCTCGTGTTCGCCGCAGAGACCAAAAGCGGCGCGATTTCCGAGAATACTATGCTCTATGCGCTGTATCGCCTGGGCTACCACGGGCGCGCCACCGTGCACGGTTTCAGATCCACGGCGTCGACGAACCTCAACGAACGTCAGTTCAATCGGGACTGGGTCGAGATGCAGCTGGCTCACAGTGATGACGGCGTTCGCGCCGCCTACAACGCCGCCGAATGGCTGCCGGGCCGACGCGATATGATGAACTGGTGGGCAAACTATCTTCAGAAGGCCGGCGTGCCTTCGCCCGACTAGTGGCCACTTTCATGGATCCGCGCCCGTTCGGCAGTCTCGAACATCCCGACTATTCCAACGAGGTGCGCGAGGAGATCGCGGCGACGCTGGCATCGACGCCGCCGGGGGAGTGGGCTCAATTGGCCCTGTGTCCAGGACCATATGGCTGCCCATACTCGACGACCGAAGAAGCAATCGCGGCTGGCGCCGAAACCGACTTCTGTGCCGGCTGTCGGGTCATCCACCTCTATCGCCCGCGATAGTCAGCTTCTGACTCATAGCCGACGTCCGGAAGGTCCGCTGCCAAGTTACGACCGCGCTCGATTGCTTTCGGGAACGGATTGCAGTCTCTCTTAGCGTTTCCGAGAGGTGGGGCGAGGAACGGGTGACCAAGGAGCCCATACGGGTTGCGGTGATCGGGGGCGGCTGCGCGTCTATGGCGGCCGTCTGGGAACTCTCGCGGCCCGAGCACGACGGCCGCTATGCGATCACCGTCTTTCAGGAAGGCTGGCGGTTGGGCGGAAAGGGCGCCTCGGGTCGTGGCGCCAACGGCCGTATCGAGGAGCATGGCCTGCACATCTGGCTGGGCTTCTACGACAACGCCTTTCGGATGATGCGCGAGTGCCACGCGGAGTTGGAAGGCCAAGGGTTGGCCGGCCTGTTCGGCGACTGGCGCGAGGCCTGGACGCCGGAGAACGACGTCGCCCTGTTCTCCGCCGCCGAAGATGGCGGGTTCCAGCGGTGGGACGCGCACATGCCGCCGCGGCCGGGGCTGCCGGGCGACCCGCTGCCTGAGGGCGCGGTGTTCTCGCTGCCCTACTACATGGCCAAGGCGTTCGATCTCTTCCGGGCCCTGGTGCTGGACACCACGGTGGATGGACGGGGCCTGGGGCCGCAGCCGTCGCCGGACGGTTCGGCCGATGTCTCCGGTGCCGTCGCCTACCTGGCGCGCCTCGGCGCGTTCGCCGGCGCGGCGGCTCTGGCCGAGGGCCTGGGCGTGCTGGCGACCCTGTTGGGCTCGGCCTCGCGGGCGCTGGACGCTGGCGCGCTGGCTTCGGCGGAGGCGATCTGCGCCCGGCTCCGGCTCTGGCTGGAGGATCGCTGGCTCGCCGACGACCAGCACCGGTTCCTGTGGGAGGTGGCGGATCTGACGCTGGCCACGATGTGGGGCCTCATCCGGAACGGGGTGATGTTCGATCCGGCCGGGCTGGATGCCATCGACGACTACGAGTGCCGCGAGTGGCTGCGGATGAACGGCGCGTCGGTGAGGGCGCTGCAGTCGCCGTTCATGCGTGGCCTCTACGACCTCTCCATGGGCTATGAGGACGGCGACCTGGAGCGGCCCCGGTTGTCGGCCGGGCAGGGACTGCGCGGGACGCTGCGGACGTTCTTCGGCTATCGCGGGGCCTTCATGTGGCGCATGCGGGCGGGCATGGGCGATGTGGTGTTCGCGCCGCTCTACGAGGCGTTGACGCGGCGCGGCGTGCGCTTCGAGTTCTTCCATCGGCTGACCAACGTGGGCCTGCCGCCGAAGCCGCCGCGCGGCGGCTCCGACCATGTCCGCAGCCTCACGTTCGACGTCCAGGCCCGGACGCGTGGCGGGGCGGCCTATGCGCCGCTGGTGACCGTAGCGGGGAGGGCCTGCTGGCCGTCGGCGCCCGATCTAGCGCAGCTGGAAGACGGAGAGCGCCTGGCGGCCGAGGGCTGGAACCTGGAGTCACACTGGGACCGGCGGCGCGCGGGAGAGAACACGCTGGAGGTCGGGCGCGACTTCGACCTCGTGCTGCTGGGGGTCGGGCTGGGCGCGGTGCCCCACGTCTGCGGTGAGATTCTGGCCCGCGACGCGCGCTGGCGGCGCATGGTGCAAGACGTCAAGACGGTGGCGTCCCAGGCCTTCCAGGTCTGGCTGACGGAGGACCTGGAGGCCCTCGGCTGGCGGGGTCCGGCCTACATCACCGGCGCCTTCGCCAAGCCCTTCGACACCTGGTGCGACATGGCCCACGTGGTGCCCGAGGAAGCATGGAGCGGCCGCCCCCGGACGTCGGTCTACTTCTGCGCTGTTCTGCGCGATCCGCCCGAGCCGCCCAACGATGGCGACACCGGCTATCCCGCCAGGCGGACGCAGGAGGTCCATGACACCGCCCAGGCGTTCCTGCAGGGGCCGGTGCGCGAGGTCTGGCCGAGCGCCTTCGACGTCTCGGGCGAGTTCCGATGGGAGATCCTGGCCGACGACGGCGCCTCTTTACTGAGCGGGCCGGAGCGGTTCTCGACGCAATACTGGCGAGCCAACGTCAATCCGTCGGACCGCTATGTGATCCACGCGCCCGGAAGCTGGCGGAGTCGCATCTCGCCATTTGACATGACCTATGACAATTTCACGATCGCCGGTGACTGGACCGACAGTGGCTTTCATTCCGGGTGCGTCGAGGGGGCGGTCATGTCCGGCCTCTTGGCGGCCCACGCGCTCAGCGGCTCCCCCAAGCTCGAGGACATCATCGCCTATGACCATCCGTAAGGGTAAGGCCGGCGATGGGGGACGCGTTCGTCGTCCCATGGCTGGCGCTGGCCGCGGGCCTAATCGCGCCAGCGCGGCTGCGGCCGCAAGTCCGGCCAAGACGACGGCCGCCGCCGCGAAAGCCAAGACCTCGAACGATCCCAAGGTGAGCGACGCCGTCGCCCACGCGGTGAAGATGGGCTACGACGTCATCACCGAGAACATCCGCCAGGGGCGCGAGGCTGCGGAAAAATTCCGCCAGGGCGAATACCGGCTCCGCGACGCGCCGGGCGACCTGGAAGTCGCCTCGCTGCGTCTCCTGCGCCTGGCGCGCGAGCTCAGCACGACCACGTTCGACGTCTGCGAGCGGCTGCTGAAGGAACTGGGCGAGCAACGGCCGCCGCAGGACCGCACGGCCGAGGTGCCCAAGTTCCGCGACACAATTCCCTTCGCGACGCTGCAGCCCTCCCAGTCGGCGAGCGCCGCGCCGCAAGGTCCGCCGTCGCTGAAGGTGACGGTTCGCTTCGAAGGCGCCCCGAAGGCGCTCGCCCACACCGAGGCCTTGATACGGCCGCGACTGCCAACGGCGGCGTCAGGCATCACTGCCGCGCCGCTTGCACCCAGCGGCGGCCAGGGCGCCCCGATCACCGGCGTTCGCTTCGAGATGGACGCCTCCGTCGACGGTATTGTCGCCATCGTCTCCGTGCCAAAGGGCCAGGCGCCCGGCGTCTATTCAGGCATCGTCCACGCCCAGGTGGACCCGCTCCCGCTGGGCCTGCTCACGATCGAGCTGCTCTGATGGCGGCGGCGGCGGTGGCGGACGTGCTGGACGCCGCGCCGCCCGGCGCCATGGCCGACACCATGGCGACCTACGGCAAGGCCACCAAGGTCGAGCTTGACCGGTACCTGCGGGCCCAACCGGCGGCGCCCTACCTCGACGAACTCCTGGCGGACTACCCCTCGCGAGGCGGCAAGATGCTCCGGCCGTCGATCTGCATCGCTAACGCGCGGGCGTTCGGCGGCGGGCTGGAGTCGGCGGTCCGTTGCGCCGCGGCGATCGAAATTCTGCACAACGGCCTCCTCATCCACGACGACATCCAGGACGGCAGCGAACTGCGGCGCGGACGGCCGACGCTGCACGCTCTGCACGGGACGCCGCTGGCGATCAACGCCGGCGATGCGATGATGTTCACGGCGCTGCGTCCCCTGATCGACGCCCTGCGGCCGCTGGGCGGTGACGTCGCGGCGCAGGTGCTGGACATCTCGATGACCATGGCCCGCGAGACGGCCGAGGGTCAGGCCCTGGAGCTGGGCTGGCGGGACCTGAACATCACCGAGCTGACCGAAGCCGACTACTTCCGCATGGCGCTGAAGAAGACCGCCTGGATGGGCATGATCTGGCCGGCCCAGCTGGGCCTCGTCCTGGGCTCCGCCGGGCGCGCGGACCCGCAGTCGGTCGTGCGCTTCGGCTACTTCCTAGGCGTCGCCTTCCAGATCGAGGACGACCTTCGCAATCTCTCCGTGGACCCCGGGTACGGCAAGGAGATGAACGGCGACCTGTTCGAGGCCAAGCGCACCCTGATGCTGATCCACGTGCGTCAGGCCTGTTCGGACACCGAGCGTTCGCGGCTGGACGGCTTTCTCGCCCAGCCCCGGTCCGATCGGTCGCCGGACGACGTACTCTGGCTCGCCGGGATGATGCAGCGGCTGGGTTCGATCGACCACGCCCGGGGGGTCGCCGCCGCCATGGCCGGCGCCGCCGCGCATGAATTCGACCTGGCCTACGGTGGGCTCCCCCCGTCTGCGGACCGCAGCTTCATCGCTGGCCTCGTCCCCTGGATATTCGCGCGGCCATGACCGGTCGCGCCCTCCTCTACGGCGCCACAGGCTTCACGGGCCGGCTCGTGGCGGCGCGGCTCGCGACGGCCGGCGTCGACGTGGTGCTGGCGGGGCGCGATCCACAGGGCGTGCGCGCGGTCGCCGAGCCGCTGGGCCTCGCCTGGACCGCGTTTCCGCTCTCGGACGCCGAGGCGGCGGCGCGAGCGCTCAGTGGTGTCGAGGTCGTGCTGCACGCGGCAGGACCCTTCGAAGTGACCGCCGCGCCAATGGTCGCCGGCTGCCTTAAGGCCGGCGCGCACTACCTGGACCTGGGCGGCGAGTGGCCGGTGTTCGTGGACCTGATCGCCTGCGATGCGGCGGCGCGCGAGGCCGGCGTCATGATCATGCCCGGGGTCGGACTGACGATCGTGGCGACCGACTGCCTGATGGCGCTGGCCAAGCAGGCGCAGCCGGACGCCGTAAAGCTGCGCCTGGGGATCTCCCGGGCGCAGGTGGTGACGCGCGGCACCGTCGCCAGCGCGGCGAACCTGATCAGCCCCGACGTCGTGATCCGCCGCGGCGGCGGCCTGGTCAGGGTGGCGGCCGGCAGCCTCGCCCACGCGTTCGACTTCGGCGAAGGCCTGACGGACACCACCGCGCTCAGCTGGGCCGATGTGGCGACGGGCCAGATCACGACCGGCGTAGGCGACATCGAGGTCTATTCCGAGCTGAACTGGACCCAGCGCCTGTCCTACCGCGCCTCGGGCATGGCGATGGCGGTCACAGGTTCTGCGCCCTGGCGCAGGGTTGGCGGGGTTCTGGCCAACGCCTGGCCGGAGGGCCCGAGCGAAGACAGCCGCCGGCGGGCCGAGTTCGTGATGGTCTGCGAGGCGATCGATCCCTGGCGGCGCGTCAGCCGCGTGCGGATGCGCACGAAGGACGGATACACGGTGAGCGAGCTGACGGCGGCGGCTGCGGTGGAGCGGGTGCTGGCAGGAGCGGCGTCGCCCGGATACCAGACGCCGGCGCTAGTATTCGGGGCGGACTTCATCCTCAGCCTCGGCTGCGCGCGCCTCGAAGCCGCGCGGGAGTGGGCCGAAGGAGCGTCGGCATGATCCCCTATACCCAGTCGGTGGCCAGCCAGGAGGTGCCGCCGCCCTACCACTTCCCGGGCGTGACCGTGAACGGGTTCGTCTGGGAGGCCCACCTGGACAAGGTGCAGGCCTACTGCGACCGGTTCTTCAACCTGGGCGATGCGAATGCGCGCGGCTTCACCTATGCCCCCGCGGCCGTGTGGCCCTACGCCATGCTGTTGTTCATCGACTATCCGGTCATGATCAGCACCAGCCCCACGCCCGCCGCGGTCCTGGACGCGACGCCCTACTCCGACCGCGGCATCGTCAGCCAGAGGGAGGTGTTCGTCGCATTCCCGGTGATCCGGCGCGGGATCGGCGGGGCCAGGATGATCACCGACTCCACGCTGGAGTGGGCGTTGCCTTTCATCGTCGTGAATGAACCCAACTCGGCGGTCTGCGGTCGCGAGATGCTGGGGATGGAGAAGCTGCGAGCCCTGATCCAGACCGGCGAGAGCTCGTTTCCCGGCAGCTTCCGCGGGCAGGTGAACCTCCCCGGCTGGCCCAGCCTCAGACCCACGGCCATGCAGCAGATGATGCTGTTCCTGGATGTGGACACCGGACCTACGGTCCCCACCTTCCGCGGCTCGCCCGACCCGAGCTCGCTCTGGACGCTGTTCCGCAGCCGCGCGGCGGGCGACGCGATCGATGCGCTCGCCACCACCGCCGACTTTATCGAGACCGTCTCAGGCGGCACGTTTCCGACATCGATGCAGACGGTCTCCCTGAAGCAGTTCCGCGATGCGCAGGACCCGCAAAAGGCGATCTACCAGGCCCTTGTCAGCTGCCGTTCGAAGTACTCCCGCATCCAGAATTTCCAGTTCTACAAGGAAGACGACGTTCAGATCCGCTTCTACAAGCGGGGCAGCTTCGGCGAGACGCTGAGGTTCATCGAACTGCCCCCCGGCAATCCGTCCAACGATCCGGCCGTTGCGCGCGACGCCTTCAGCCCGATGGCCGCGTTCCGGTTCAACGCCAACATCGACTTCGACAACATGCGGACCCTGCACACCTTCGCGATCGACCGAGGCTCGAAGCTGCCGCCAACGCCGTCAAGCAGTGACCTGACGGCGCCGTGGCTTCGGCCCTGGCGCGGCCTGTTCGGGAGCCGATCATCGTGACCGACTTCATCGAATCCTTCGCCACCCAACAACTTCTACCACCCTGGGAAGCCGAGAAGGTGCAGTCCTGGGGGTTTGTCGTCCGGATGACCGAGCGGCGGATCCGAGACTACCTGGACACCTATTTCAATGGGGCATATCCCGACCGGGCACCGTACCACTACACGCCCGTACCCGACGCGCATTTCGGCCTCCTGAGCGCCGTTCATTTCGGCCGCGTCGCCAGCCGGAACAAGCGAACGGCGAGCCGGCTCGGCGACGGCAAGGAAGCCTGGGACCATCTACAGCACACCGAGGTCTATCTGGTCTTCCCCGCCCTTCGCTACCCGGTCAACGCTGACAATCTGCTCGCCGGCGAGCCGACCCTCGTGTGGGTCGAGCCCTTCATCTTCAGCGACAACGACTCGGTGGTGTTCAGCAGCCGGGAGATCTGGGGCAGCGACATGTACCTGGGGACGATCACGCGTCAGGTCGGCCTGCCGCGCCACCAACTTCACCTCGACCTGGGCACGTGGGGGACCCGCCAGTTCACCCCGCGCTCGAAGGCAGAGATGGTATCCGTCCTGCATATCAGGACGGGTGGCGACAGCCCGATCGGGCTGGGCGAGATATTCAAGCAAAATCCGCACCTCCAGCCGTTCGCGAGCATCCTCGTGAGCAGCGGCGGCTTCGCCGGCGAAGCGCCCGATGGTGTTCCGCCTAGTCCCTACGCGGGCGGCGACGAGTTGAACAACCTGAAGCAGTTCCGCGATTGCTTCGACATGAGCGCGGCCATCTATCGCGCCATCGTGGCCTCGAAGACGACCCACACGGAGATCAAAAACATCAACCTGTTCGACACGTCCAAGGTCGAAATCGCCTTCATGTGGTCCGACGGCGTACGTCAGTTGCTGACCACCATGTTCGACGTGGAGGGGCCGAACGAGCCGGGGCCGCCTCCTGACCATGGGCAAGCCGCCAAGGACGGCCCGGTGACGACGCCCGATCCCAGTTTCGTGGGGCCGCCGCCGGCGCATTTCCCGAAGCCCACCAAGAACACGCCTAACGTCATGGATTGGCAGATGGACCGGGTCGTGCTGAAGGCGGAGCTCGCTTTTTCGTTCAGATCCAAGGCTCGCTTCGAAGTGGCCGGGACGATTCACAGCTACGGCCAGACGCCGGACTGACGCCCTTCAGCCGGCGGCCCGTTGGCGGGCAAGAGCCTTGAAGTCGTAGGGCGTCCATTCCACGCATTCCGGCCAACGGTCCGACTGCGCCCAGTAGGCGCAGAGCCCCAGGCGATCCGCCAGGTCGATGAACCGCGGCATGCGGTTGAGCTCACTCCAGGGTCCCAGGATCGTGCCCGGGAAGAAGGCGCTGGGGAGCGGCCCGTCCGGATCGTTGACGTGGTCGAACGAGGCCGTTTCGGCCAGGTCCATGGCCTCCTTCGTCAGGCCCACCATGCTCAAGGCCACCAGGTAGTTGAGCGGCACGGTGCCGGACTTAGCGACAAGGTGCGTGTACCGCTCAAGGAGCTCCCGCGCCTTGGCCGGGTCGCCGGATTCCAGGGTGTCGACGTAGCGCACGGTCTCGCGCAGGAAGGTCGCCTGCCAGCCCTTGAAGTGCTGGATCTCGCCGACGGCCTGGAGATAGGCGTCCCAGAATCCGAATGTGCTGGACGTGTTGAGCAGGTCCATGAGGATCGAGAAGTTGCCCGGCCAGCGGCGGTGCAGGTCCTGGTGCATCTCGACCGAGCCGGCGTAGTCGCCGCCGTAGGCGCGCATCTGGGCGACCTGCAGGCAGGCGGCCGGCATCAGTGGGTTGACCTCGCGGGCGCGCTCCGCGAACCGCAGGGCGTCGCGGAAACGGCCGACACTCCAGGTGAAGATGCTCATCTCGGTGAGCGTATCCGCGTCGTTGGGAGACGCGGCCAGGGCTTGTTCCAGGAGGCGTTCACGCGCCGCGTAGGCGCCCCAGGGTTCCAGAAACGCGAGGGCTTCATAGGCCCCGCCGCGCTTCTGATCGAGCCGCAGGGCCGCCGCCGCCGCCTGCAGGACGCCTTCGCGGCCTTCCACGTAGGGTGTTTTCCGGTGGCCGGAACGCAGGACCAGCGCGCGGGACCTGGCCAGGAGCTCCCAGGCCGCGGCGTGGTCGGGCGAGGCGGCGACCACCTGCTCCAGCAGCGGCAGGGCCACCTCGGCGGTGTCGTCGAAGATTCGGCCGCCGTCCCCGATTGCGGCACGCGCCTTCAGGAACAACTCATAGATGGCGGGGTCGAGGCTCTGCACCTGGACCGGCGTCGCAAAGGCCACCTTCAGGGCTTGGGCCACCGCCTCGGCGATCTGTTCCTGCAGGGCGAAGACGTCCGTCAGGTCGCCGTCGAACCGGTTGGTCCACAACGTCACCTCGCTGGCGCACTCGACCAGCTGGACGTTGATGCGCACGCGCTCGCCGCTGCGTCGCACCGATCCGTCCAGGAGGTGCGAGGCCTTGAGGTCAGCGGCGACCTTGCGCACAGCCTTGTCGGCGCCGCGAAACTGGAAGCTTGACGAGCGCGCCACGACCTTGAGGTCGGAGCCCTGGGCGACCGTCTGCTGGATCTCCTCGGACACCCCGTCGGAAAAGAAGGCCATCTCTGGATCGCCGGAGAGGTTATCGAAGGCGAGCACCGCCAGCAGCCGCTCCGTCGGCGCAAGGGCCGCTAGTGGTCGGGCGCCCGCATGCTTGGGCGTCGGCCCGTGTCCGACGAGCTCAGCGATCCCCGCCGCCACCTTGCGCCAGCCGTGCGCGTTCACGTCGCCGGTCCAGCCGGTCAGCGCCTCGCATTGCATCCGGTTGAACGGCAGGGGTGGCACCGTGTCGTCGAGGGTTAGCTGGACGAGGGTGCCCGCCGCATGAGCGATGTCGGCTTCGGCGGGAACCCATCGCGATTTCACCGCATCGGACGACCAGAGCACTAGCACCGCCTTTGCAGCGCGCAGCTGCTCTTCGATGACCGCCGAAAAGTCTCGATGGGTGGGAATATCGTCGTCGACCCAGACGTCGTAGCCTTCCGAGCGCAGGGCATGAGCGATCGCCTGCGCCGAGCTGGCCGTCGAACGCGCATAGGAAATGAAGACATCCGTCACGACAACGACCGCGTTCGCCCCACACAGAACATTCTATTCCCCGCAGAACCTATAGCAAAGTCGCCTTCCGGTCCGACGGATTGGAGGGGTCCTCCAATGTAGGCGCAGACAAGGTCCGCTTTCGGGATCGGGCCCGGCGTCCGCTCCTGGCGCAAAGGCGACGGTGTCAGCCGCGGGTCAGTTACTGGTTCCCGGGCTGCAGAGAGACGATGATGGCTTGCTGCTGTCCGTAGGCCCGCGCCGTTGCGCCGCAATCAGTGAATTCGAATTCCAGCCGCACTTCCGCTGTGTCGTAGCGGGAAGTCTCCATGGACCTACACATGCCTGCGAGCGGACGTCGGCGAACGTCGGGTTCACCAAGGGCCGCATTAGTCTCGTTGTAGGCTAAGGCGAGTTCCTTTTGGTTGTGCGACGACGCAGTCATCAGCGGTTCGGCGTCAGCATGGGCCCCCACCTCTTTCGCCACATAATCGCGACGACCGTGGCCGAGCGGGCGCCTGAACAGATTGGCCACGTACCGGCGATTTTGGGCCATCAAAGTTACAGCGCCTCAGAGCGAAATTACGTCCACGCGCGGGCGGCCGAGGCTGTCCATGCCCTCGATGAGGCGATCGCATGTATCGCAGCGAACAAGCGAGCACCTCCGCGACGATCGTGACGTGGCGAAGCCACCCTTTGAGGGACTTGTTGGGGGAACCGTTGGCATTGGCCGAACTCGACCGCTCGGTGAGGCGGCGGTGTGGTGCTTCCAGCTCCACCATTGAGGTTCGTTGGTAGAAGCGTTGGTAGATCTCGCTCGCGAAGGCTATTCCGCCGAGGTGAACGTGGGAGCTGCCACCTCCACCACGGGCGAGGACCGCCTCTGAGATCATCGCGGACCCTGGGGCCGTTCGCTTTCGGGCGCGAAGCCAATGTCTGCTTTCGACCGAAGCTGTGTAAAAACTCGCCTGGGCTAAAATTGCGCGCAAAGTTCTGCCGCCAACGCGCCCCACTACAATGAGGCTTTGCGCCGTTCGGCCTTATCGGACCAGCGGCGGGTAAACTATTGCGCCAAGGATCGAGCGCGTTGAGTTTTTACACAGCCTCGACC
>JBBQTP010000125.1:0-11788 GCA_038213205.1 Caulobacterales bacterium | reverse complement strand
TCCTTGGTCACGTAATCGTCGAGCGAGTCCGGCAACAACAGCGACTGGCGTCGATCTTCACCTTCGACGAAACGTTTCATCCCGTCCCCCCATGCTGGTGGTCAGGATTCTGGACTGCTTCGACGTTTTGACACAGCCTGGACCCATTGCGGCCGTTCTTCGCCAGGGCATCAGTGTGCGATCAAGTTCCCGCTGACAAAGCCCCCGCTTCGCTAACTGGTTTAAAGCGGGGAGGGCCGGGCGTAGGCCGGCGCCTCAGGCGGGTCTGCGGCGCCCACTTTCGCTGCGCCATCAGATGGGAATTCGCCCCTCAGGTGATTCGTGTTGTGGCGCTCATTTCTTCGCGTAACGCTGTTCAAGATGCGTGATAGCGAACCGTCTGGAAAAAGGGGTAGATCATGACTTTCAAAAACTTGCTGGCCGGGGTCGCTATAGCAGCGAGCTTGGTCGGCGTTTCTGCAGCGAAGGCCAGCACGATTGTCGGCAGCGAAGATGCTGCGCTCGGGTTTACCGGCAATTTCCTCGAAAAAGCCTTCCCGGCAACCAGGTACATGGTCGGCAGCGATGGCGAGAACGCGTTCCATCCGTTCGGCGCCACCTTCGATGTTAGCGATGCTCTGGATTTCAGCGGCGTTGACTTCATTTGGACCCAGGCCGCTGACAGCAATCTGGACCGATATCGGCAAGCAGGCGTGGGCGCTTCCAGCCTCGACCACATGCGGCGCTGAAAATGAACCCAAGTGCGAGTTCGTCGGCCATTTCGTTTCCCCGTCCACCTGGACCAAGGGCGCTATCGGGACCTGGCTTATCATGGAGGCGGATGGCCGTGTCGTGGACGACAAGATCGTGACCTTCAACACCGCGGCTGGCGGGGAGCTGAAGTTCTACTCCGACCCGTTCGGGGTTCCCGAGGCCTCCACCTGGGCGTTGATGGTGATGGGCTTCGGCGGCCTGGGCGCTATGCTGCGCCACAAGCGGGCTGGCATCGCGGCCACCGCCTGAGCTGACCGATCTGAATGAAGTAACGGAGCCCCGGCCTCGCAAGAGCGCCGGGGTTTACGTTGCCCGCACTCCGACGCCACCCAATGTCCGCTCAACACCCATAGCGGACCCTCGGCGAGTCCGCCTACGGTCGTCCCTCAGTGAACCGTCGGGGGCGGCATGGACATCCACAAACCCAAGCCCTGGCGGGGCTGGCCCGAGTTCATCAAAGAGATCGGCACCATCGTCATCGGCGTGCTGATCGCGCTCGGGGCAGAGCAGATCGCCGAGGCCTTCCACTGGCGCCATGAAGTGGAGGTCGAGCGCGAGGCGCTCACCCGGGAGGCTCGCGATAACGTCTCGACCGCGGCATATCGACAATCCGAGCAGGGTTGCATCGACGCGCGCCTCGCCCAGATCTCAGAGGTCTTCGGCCGCCACGCCCACGGGCAAACGCTTGGCCTGAAGCGCCCGGTCGCGCGCCCGCCTCTCTGGACCGCCACGACCGGCAGCTGGGATATCGCCGTCTCCGGCCAGGCGCTGGGTCACATGCCTCAGAATGAGAAACTCGCCTTCAGCGACGCCTTCAACACCTACAAGGCCTTCAAATTCTTGCGGCAGGAAGAGGATGCGGACTGGCGCAGGCTCGCATTGCTCGACAGCCCTGACCTGCTTGACGCGAACGATTGGTCGTCGCTGCATCAAGCCTGGGGAGAGCTTGTCGGCCTGAGCAGTCGGATGCGGTCCATTACGGACGAGGAACTGGGACACGCCTCCCTCGGCCAACGGCCGGGAAGGGTTCCCGGCGAGGAAGTCGCCCTGCGCGATGCTTTCTGCGCGCGGCTGATCAATTGAGGTGACCTGCAACGCAGAGCGCCTCGACCCTCAGGGTAATTGCTTGAGGCCCGACACGTAAGGTCGGTAGGGCCGCGGCTGACGGGCGCCAGCTCCGCTCCTGGGGCCAAGCCGATGTCCTCTGCTGGCGCAAACGCGCCGCGCATGGGCGCTGGAAAGATGGCGCAGGCGCAGCGCCGATCTTCGCTTGCCAAGCGAACTACGGCCTTTCGCGCGCAGTCCCGGACCCCTAGGGTGCGGATCGCCCCTTGTCGCTGTCGTTGTGTAAGTGCGTGCCTGAGACCAGCGTCTCCTTCCGGTACTTTCTGCCCGCGCCGGCGCTGCGCGCGACGATCACCACCTACTATGTGCTGGATGTCGGCAACGGGCCGATCGAGGAGCTGCTGTTTCCCGAGTGGGCCAATATCCGGCTGTTGGTCGACGCCGACTGGAGCCAGACGTTCAGCGACGGCCGCGTGGCGAGCCACGCGGCTCCGACGGCGCTGATGAGCGGGGTGATCAGCCGCATGGCCACCGTCCGCGGCGGGCCGGGGCGGATGGTGGGCGCAGGCTTCCTGCCCGCCGGCTGGGCGGTGTTCACGGCCATGCCGGCTTGCGACTACCTCGACCAGATTGGGCTGCTATCCACCTTTGTCGGGGCGGGCGCGGCGGTGCTGCTGGACCAGGTGATGGCCTGCGAAGATGACGCCGCGATAGTGGCCGTGCTGGACGCCTGGTTCCTGGCGCACATGGCCGGGCGCGAGGCGGCGCAGGCGTTGCTGCTGGCGGCGCACGAGGCGCTGATGGATCCGGACGTGCGCTCGGTGGCCGAATGGGCTCGGCGCCTGGACCGTTCGCCGCGCCAGCTCGAGCGGCTGGCGCTGACCTATTTCGGGATGGGGCCCAAGGCCCTGCTGCGCCGCCAGCGCTTCCTGCGCAGCTTCGCGGCGATCCGCGAGCATCCGCCCGGGCTCTGGGGCCGGATGATCGATCCCGGCTATGCGGACCAGTCGCAGTTCGTCCGCGATTTCCGCTACTTCATGGGCATGCCGTCGCGGGCCTATTTCGCGCGCGACGTCTCGTTCATGCGCGCGGCCGGCGAGGCGCGGACCGCGCTGCTGGGCGATCCGCTGCACGGCCTGCACGCCGCCACGCCTGCGCAGGGTCGGACCAAGACCTAGCCGGCCTACCGCGCGCGCATCGCCCAGGGCCGCACCTGATCGTGCAGCACCGTGGCGAACACGCCTGAATCGGTCTGCAGGGCGTGGTCGCCCGCGCCGGGGATCACGGTCATCGACTTCGCCGGCGCCCGCACCCGGTCGAGCCAGGCGCGCGAGAGGGCGAGCGGGGCGTCGTAGTCGTTATCGCCCTGGATGAGGAAGACGGGCGCCTTGTAGACGCCGCGCAGGCCCGGGTAGTCGAAACCCTTGGCCCAGGCCTCTCCGAACTGCGCCTCGCTGGCGTCCATACCGGCGCGGATCGCCAGGGCGTCGAGGATGGACCAGTGCGGCGCGGTGAGGACGTCGCGGCGCTGGTCGGCGGGAATCCGCGGGCGATAGGCCGTCGAGGCGCGCATGAAGGCGTCGATTTTCGCCTGGACCCGGGGCGTGTCGTTGAAGGGGTGCGGCCCGGCGGCGTCGAAGTCGGCGAGGGCCGAGCGATCGTCGCGCGCCTCCGCCATGGCCCGGACGTAGGCGTGGGCGGCGCTCTCGCGGACGATCCGCGGGTCGGCGATCTGGCCGGCCGCGACATAGGCTGAGTAGCGGTCCGGATGGTCGCGCACCAGGCGCGCGGCGATCGTCGAGCCGAAGCTGAGGCCGAGCAGGACGATCTTCTTCTGGCCGAAGCGGTGGCGCAGGAGGTCGGTCAGGGCCAGGGCGTCGCGGGCAATCCGCTCGGGTCCCAGGTCCGGGGCGAGCTTGCGCTCGGCCTGCTGGAAGGTCTTGCCGGCGCCCGGCATGTCCCATTGCACGACCGTGAAGTCGGCCTCCAGCGGTTGGAAGGCGGCGATGAAGGGGCTGGAAACGGCCCCTGGACCGTCGGCGCCGAGGCCACCGACCACCAGCAGGATCGGGTTGTCCCGCCGGCGGCCGCGGATCGTCACCCACTGCTCGACGCCGCCGATCGGCAGGAAGGCCGCTTCGTCCAGGCCGTCCGCGGGGCCGGCGACGGCGCTCTGCGCGGCAGGGGCTCGCGGCGGTTCCTCGGTGGCGGCCTCGCAGAGCGGCGCGGTCATCGCCAGGACGAACGCACTGGCGATCGCCGCCTTCCACCCACCCTGCATCAGACTACCTCCGCAAACTGCGCCAGGAATTTACATGCGTAGTCCAGCAAGTAAAGCGCGTGCAGGGTCTAGTGGCGCGTGAGCCGGCCGAGAAGGCGGCAGAGGTCGCTCTGGCCGGTGGTCTCGGTCTTGGCGTAGATGTGGAGAAGGTGGGTCCGCACCGTCGCCAAGCCGACCCCCAGGTGCTCCGCAGCCCTGGCGGGTTCCAGGCCGGCGAACAGGGTGGCGGCCACGCGAATCTCGGCCGGCGTGAGGTCGTAGAGGTCGCGCAGCATCGACTCCGACACCGCTCGGCCGGCAGCCTGATCGGTGATGCTGACCAGGACCGCCGGGCCGGCGGCGAAGGCCCAGGCGTGCCCGGCGGTCAGCGGCGCCACTTCGACCCACAGGCGCTCGCCGCCCGAAGCGGCCAGACCCAAGGAGCCGCCGACCCGCAGGTCGGGATCGCCGGCGCGGCCGATCATGGCGTGCAGGCGCTGGGTGGCGCCATGGGCGGCGCAGACCAGACGGTCCCGGCGCACAGAGACGCCCCTGGTCCGTTCGATCAGGCGGTGTCCGGCGGCGTTGATGTGGCGAACCACGCCGCCAGGCTCCAACACAAAGAGGCCGGCGGCGGACCTGTCGACGACCTCGTCGGGCCCGCCGCGCACCCCGGACATGGAGCGCGCGAGCCGCATCCCGCGCGCCATATGCGGTTGCAGCGACATGCACAGCGCCAGCTCGTCGCTGGTGAAGGCGCCCTGCTTCTGCGACCGATAGATATCCACGCCGGTCCAGCAGGCGTTGACGCTTTCAAAGCCGATAGAGACGTCGGAATGGATGTCAAATTTCCGGTAGAAATCGTTGTAATATTCGGTCCGGACAAAGTCCTCTTTCGGCAGCCAGTCGACGTCGCGTTTGTATCCCGGGGTCCAGGTCGAAGGGTCGAATTGATCCCTGGGCGTCTTGAGCGGATTCCGGGTCGCAAAGGCCCGGAAATTGGCCGCCAGGATCGAGGCATCGAGGCGGCCGGCGACCACGGACCCGGCTTCGGTATAGAGGTCGTAGGAGCGAAACACCGCGTCGCACCCACCGGCCAGGTCGGCCAGACGCCGCAGCACCCGCGGCCACAGCGTGGGGTCCGCCGCGGCTTCGTAGACCTCGTCCAGAAAGACTTCGCGGGTGTTCACGGGCCGCCTTACGGTCTTGCGATCGCGGGCCCATCCCGCACCAGGCTGACACCATCGCCATGGTGGCGGCAGACCTCAAGTCACTTCGCCCGAAAGGCGATCCGTCAGATTGGGCGAAAAGCGCGGGGTCTCCACCATCTGGTGGACGCGGCCCGGCCCTGGCGCATGCCACAGCTGATCGGCGTCCGCGGCCACCGCGGGCTGCGGCCTGGCGCCTGGCGGCGCACGGGCTGCCGTTCAGATGGAGAGTCTTGCATGAGATCGGGTACGACATGGGTCGCCACGGCGGCCGCAGCGCTGATCGCCAGCGGCCTGGCGACTAACGCGCACGCCGTCCAGGTCCTGTTGACGGTGAGCGATTCCTATCCGACGTACCAGGGTAGCTCCGTCGAGTACAACAGCCTGGCCGGCCTGGTTAAGAACCAGGTCGCCGCGGCGGATACGCTGGTGACCAGCCCGGCCGGCATGCCCGCGGGGCTGACCACGGCCAGCCTGGAGCTGTCGAACGCCCAGGGGAACCATGCGCTGGCCAGCGCCAGTCTCGATCAGGGCATCGTCAGAGCGCGGGCCGATGGCGGTCTCGGTCTTGTGGGGATCATTTCCCGCAACACCTTCGCCAACGCCGAGATGCATGACGGTGTGACCTTCCACATCTCCGATAACGCCGTCGACGCCTTGGTGGGCGTTCACGTCCACCTCGACGGGATTGAATCAGGCGCCGGCCTGGGAGTCGGCGGCTACAACGCCTCCATGCCCTTTAGTTTCGGCGGATCGTTCCAATACATCAGCCAGATCATCAACAACGGCAATCAGGGCTACACCTTCAACGGGAACGCCAACTTTCCGCCGAGCGGCTGGGACAGCTACACCATTACCAACGACTCCCTGTTCGGGTTCGATTTCAACGGGATGATCAGGGTGACGAACGGCCTGCGAGACCCGTTCAACATGGGCCTGCAGTTGAACTGTTACGACAACACCAGCTGCGATTTCAGCCACACAGCCAGCGTCACCCTGACGCTCCCGAGTGACGTTACGTTCACCTCGGATTCCGGCGTCTTCCTGACCGCGCGCTCCACGAGCGGCGGCGTGCCGGAGCCGGCGACCTGGGCGATCATGCTCGTGGGCTTCGCCGGCGTGGGGAGCGCGTTGCGGCGGCGCCGTGTGAACGCCGCCGCGTAGCCTTACCGTCGGCGGCTACTTCTTCATCGCTTGGACGGCGCCCAGCGTCTCTTTGACGTGATCGTTCGGGTTGAGGTTTGAGTAGACGTGCACGATGTCGCCGTTCTGGGCGATGACGTAGGACGCACGGCTCGACCAATCACGACCGGGCACATTGAGCTTCGAGTCGTACTGCGCGGCGATTTTCGCGCCGGGATCGGAGGCGACCGGGAACTTGCCGCCGCAATGCTCGGTCTCCTTGGAGAAGTCGGCGAGCTGGTCGAGGTTGCCGGCGGTGACCCCGATCACCGTGGCGTGGGCGGCCTTGAACTGGTCGATGGCGTCGGAGAACAGGTGGGCTTCCAGATTGCAGCCCGAGGTGTGGGCGGCGGGGAAGAAGTAGACCACCACCGGGCCCTTCTTGAGCGCGTCGGCGAGCTTGTAGGTGAAGGGCTGGCCGGCGAGGTAGGCCGGGGCGGTGAAGTCGGGCGCCTTGGCGCCGGCCTTCAGCTCGGCGAGCGCCGGCCCGGCCAGGAGGGCAGCGCCGATGGCGCCGGCGACGGTCAGGGCGATGAACTTGTGCATGGTGGTCTCCCCTCGGAATTGGGAGGGTTTTCTACACCGGCCCGCGACGGCTGTCGCTGGTCCGTGGCCGAGTTGCTGGGACCACGCGCCGTGATCTCGACCCTCCGGCGATGCTTACCCGTCGCCCTTCCGTTCGCCGAAGTGTGGGTAATCCTTAATGAATTTCACCGATGATTCGGACCCATGCTTCCCCGCATCCTGTCCATCGTTGGCACCCGGCCCGAAGCGATAAAAATGGCGCCGGTCATCGAGGCCCTCAGCGCGCGCTCTGAGGTGGATTCGGTGGTCTGCGTGACCGGCCAGCATCGGGAAATGCTGGACCAGGTGCTGACCTTGTTCGGCATCGCGCCCCGCTACGACCTCGATGTGATGCGCAACAACAGCAGCCTCAACGACATCGTCGGCGCGGTCATCAGCGGCGTCGATCAGATCATTGACGAGTTCCGCCCCGATCGGGTCCTCGTGCATGGCGACACCTCGACGGCGATGGCGGCCGCCCTGGCCGCCTTCAACCGCGGCGTGCCGGTCGGACACGTCGAGGCCGGCATGCGCACCTATGACATGAGCCGCCCGTGGCCCGAGGAGCTGAACCGTCGGATTATCGACGTAGCGAGCGATCTTCTGTTCGCGCCTACCGCGGGCGCCAGGCGAAACCTGCTGGCGGAAACCGTCACCGGCCGCATCCTGGTGACGGGAAACACGGTCATCGATGCCCTTCAGGCGACCGTCCGCCGGCTGGAGGCCGATCCTGCCATGAGCGCGGAGATCGACGCCGGACTGCCCGATGTCGGAGGGACGCAGCGCCTGATACTGGTGACCGGCCACCGTCGCGAATCTCTCGGTGACGGGTTGGTGTCCGTCTGCGGGGCGCTCGGCCGTTTGGCGGAACGTGGGGATGTCGAAATTGTCTATGCGTTGCACCGCAACCCAAGAGTGGAAGGCCCGGTTCGCCACATGCTAGCGGACCGCCCGCATATCCATCTCATCCCGCCGCAGAGCTACGTCTCATTCATCCGCCTCATGCAGCGCGCCCATCTGGTGATCACCGACTCGGGCGGGGTGCAGGAGGAAGCGCCGGCGCTTGGAACGCCGGTGCTGGTTACGCGCACCGAGACCGAGCGGCCAGAGGCGAACGACGTGGGGACGTCTCGACTGGTCGGCACCGGGGCTGACGCGATCGTCGCCGCGGCCACGCGGCTGCTGGACGATGAGCTGGCCTACCGGGCGGCGGCGCAGGTGCGATCGCCCTTTGGCGACGGCCGCGCGGCGAGCCGGATCGTCCAGGCGCTGATGGGCGAGCCGGTCGAGGAATTCGACGTTGGTCGGCAGGACGCGCAGAACAGCGCATTGTTCGCTCAGCCTGCACGCGCGCCGCGACACCGCGTGACGCGGGCAGGGCAGAGGTAGACAGGCTGCTGGATGGACCGGATCGTCGATAGCGCTACGGTCGACGGCTACATTCTCGGCCTGCAATTCGTGGCGATCTACGTCGGGGGCCTGATCGCGCTGTTCTCGATGGACGACCTGGTCGTCGACATCTGGTTCTGGGGCCGTGAAATCTATCGCGCCCTGGTGATCAGGCGTCGCTACAAGCCGCTCCCCGAATCCGCCCTGCTCGAACAGGCCGAACAGCCGATCGCCATCATGATCCCCGCCTGGCAGGAGCATGACGTGATCGCCGCGATGATCGAGAACACGGTGAATGTCACAAACTACCGCAACTACCGAATCTTCGTCGGCACCTATCCCAATGACGAGGCGACGATAGCCGAGGTGGAACGTATTCGCCGGCGCCATAAGCGCGTCGTCCGCGTCGAGACATCCCAGCCCGGACCAACGAGCAAGGCAGACTGCCTCAACCATATCGTGCGCGCGATCCTGCGTGAGGAGGCGGCCACCGGCACGATCTATGCCGGCTTCGTGCTGCACGATTGCGAGGATGTCCTGCATCCGCTGGAGCTGAAGTTTTTCAACTATCTGCTGCCGCGCAAGGACCTTATCCAGCTCCCCGTCGTCTCGCTGGAGCGTGGGCTGCGCGAACTGATCGCCGGCACCTACATGGACGAGTTCGCGGAATGGCACGCCAAGGATCTCGTCGTGCGGGAGTCGCTGGCGCACGCTGTTCCGTCGGCCGGCGTCGGCACCTGCTTCTCCCACCTGGCCATGGATGAGCTGATCCGGGAAGGGCAACCTCCCTTCAACGTCGAGACCCTGACCGAGGACTACGACATCGCCGCGCGGCTGGCGAAAGCTGGCCTGCGGACGATCATCGCCCGTTTCCCGGTCGACTATAAGGTCATGCGCCGCAAGTTCCTGCGCTCGCGCAGCCGGCGGGAGGCGACGCTGCGGATGCCGCTCTGCGTGCGCGAGTACTTCCCCAACACCTTCCGCACGTCCTATCGGCAGAAGGCCCGGTGGACGATCGGCATCTCGCTGCAGGGCTGGCGGCAGATCGGCTGGACCAAGTCGTTCTGGGGCAATTACTTCCTGATGCGGGACCGCAAGTCGCTTGTCGCGCCGGCCCTGGTGGTGCTGGGCTACGTCGTCTTCATCAATTTTCTGCTGCTCATGCTGTTCATGGGCCCCGAGCCCCTGGTGTTCCCGCCCGGCCTGCGCGGCGTCGCCGCCGCCATCTTCGGCTTCAACCTGGTCGCCCTGGTGCTTCGGGTCCTCCAGCGGATGTATTTCGTCCACCGGATCTACGGCTGGCAGCACGCGGTGATGTCCGCGCCGCGGATGGTGGCCGGCAGCCTGGTGAGCTTCGCGGCGACCGCGCGGGCGCTGAGAATCTACACCGCCCACCTGGTGTTGAAGCGGCCGATCGCCTGGGACAAGACCGCCCACGAGTTTCCGAGCGGGGCCACGCTGATCAGCGAGAACCGGCGGCTGGGCGACATCCTGACCACCTGGGACGCAATCACCTCGAGGCAACTCGACGCGGCGCTGGTGGAACAGCACCGCACCCACCGGCCCCTGGGCCGGATCCTGCTGTCGCACGGTTGGCTCGACGACGAGACCCTGGCGGAGGCCATCGCCAGCCAGGCCGAACTGCCGCGCGCGGCGATCACCGCCGAACTGATCCGGCAGCACCACGACCTGCTACCCGAGGATCTCTGCATCCGGCTGCGCGCCGCGCCCATCGGCCAAGGCGGGAACGGGGAGCTCATCCTGGCGGTCGCCCGGCCACTCACGCCTGAGCAGCGCGACGAAATCATCACCGCGGTCGGGCGCACCCCGGTCATCAAGATCGTCCGCGAAGGCGAAATGGCTGCAGCCCTGCGCTTCCTGCGCGGCGCCGGCGCTCCCGCCGCCCACGCGTCGCCGCTGCTTGGCGACCTGCTGATCGAGCGCGGACACATCACCCAGGACGCCTTCGACGCGGCGCTGGAGAGCTATCGTCCTGACCGGCACGGCCGAATCGGGGACTATCTGCTGCAGAGCGGCGTCGTGAGCGCCCAGGCGCTCACAGAAACCGCGGCCGAGCAGCAACGGATGGCCGAGGGGACCTCCGCGCGATGACGCAGACTTTGTTCGCCCGCGGCGGCAGGCCCAGATCCGCGCTGCTGGGCGCGGCGGCGGCGTTGCCGCTGCTGGCCTGGGCCGCGCCCTCGGCCGCAATTATCGCAGCGCCGGCAAAGGCTGAGCCTCCCCCGATCACAGCCGCTGACACCTCGGCGACGATGGCGAACGGGCAGGGGTTGGCCCAGGCCGGTTACGCCGCGATCAAGGCGGGGGATCTGCCGCGTGGGGCGCAGGACCTCGCCGCGGCGCTCGACGCCGGGGGGTTGGCCGCGAGCCAGGCGCGCGACATTCGCCTCACCCTGAGCGATCTGATGGCGCAACTCGGCCGGCCGGCGGACAGCGCGGCTGTCCTGGCCCCGCTGGCGTCGGAGCCGAGCTATGACGTCCAGGCGCGGATGGCCTTCACGCTCGACGCCTCCGGGCGACGGGGCGAGGCGGTGCAGGCCTTCCGGGCGGCAGAAGCTCTCGCCTCGACGCCGGACGCGCGCCTGCTGATGGCCAAGGGTGGGATCTATGCGCTGGTCGGCCTGGACCGCCGGGTCGAGGCGATCACGGCCATCGACAGCCTCGAGCGAGCGGGAACGCTTCCGGGCAGGGACGCGGTTGAACTGGCCTACATCGCGCTGAAGTTCGGCGACGATCCGCTGGCCGAGCGCCTCTTCGCCAGCGCCAACCGGCAGGGCCAGCTCTCGGGCGCGGCGGCGCTCGACGCCGGCTACACCGCCCGCCGCTCCCACCACGAGGCCGACGCGGTGCTGTATTTCAAGATCGGCCTGGCGACAGCCGCGAAACCCACGACACCGGCCCAGGCCCAGGCGCGCTTTGGATTGGAGCGCGAAGTGGCCGAGCTGTCCCGGCGCTGGGGCGCCTATGCGGCCCTTTCCTACGACAACACCCGGTCTGTCGTCGCTGCCGGGCCCGGGACCAACCGCGGCAATTCGCAGGCCGGCTTCGAAGCCTACTATCGGCCCCTAGGCTACAACGCCGGGCAGCCGGTCGAGGTCTTCGTCCGCGCGTTCGAGACCCTCGGATCGCGGCGAGGCGACCCGACGGGCGCGGAAACGCTGCAGGGCTGGATCGGGGTCCGCGACAAGCCGTTCGCCTCCCAGAACCTGGTCTTCGAAGCAAGCCGGATGGTCAAGCTGGGCCGGCTCTCAAGGGACGACTGGATGGTTCGCGCGGGTTACTCCGCGACCACGGGGCTCGACCTGCGGCAGGATCGGTCGAACTGGCTGCTCACCCACGCCTTCGT
>JBBQTP010000124.1:0-11798 GCA_038213205.1 Caulobacterales bacterium | reverse complement strand
CCAGCGTCACGCCGAACCCGCGCTCGAGGGGCTCGGCCACCAGACGCGCCTTGCGGTTCGCGTCGGCGCCGGTCTCGATTTGCGGCTTCTCGGGACGGATAAGCTCGTTCCAGTTTCGTTCGATCACGGATGGATGTCCCTTGAAACGCAGGATCGCCGGCCGCCAACGCGGTCCGGCGCAGGGAAGTACGGTACTTCGTTACTAGACGCGCCGGCGCTTGGGCGGCCGGCAGCCGTTGTGCGGAATCGGAGTCACGTCGCGGATGGTGGTGATGGTCATCCCCACCGCCTGTAGCGCCCGGAGCGCCGACTCGCGGCCCGAACCGGGACCCGAGACGTTGACTTCCAGCGTCTTGACGCCGTGCTCGGCGGCCTTGCGGCCCGCGTCTTCGGCGGCCATCTGGGCGGCATAGGGGGTCGACTTACGAGACCCCTTGAACCCCATCGCCCCGGCGCTCGACCAAGAGATGGTGTTCCCCTGCGCGTCGGTGATGGTGATCATGGTGTTGTTGAACGAGGCGTTCACGTGCGCCACGCCCGAAATGATGTTCTTGCGCTCGCGACGTTTGACGCGGGCCGGTTCCTTAGACATCGGAAATACGCCCTCTTACTTCTTCTTGCCGGCGATCGGCTTGGCCGGGCCCTTGCGGGTGCGGGCGTTGGTGTGGGTGCGCTGACCGCGGACGGGCAGGCCCTTGCGGTGACGAAGGCCGCGATAGCAGGCCAGATCCATCAGACGCTTGATGTTGACCGCGGTCTCGCGACGCAGGTCGCCTTCCACGGTGAAGTCGCGGTCGATGGTTTCGCGGATCTGCAGCACTTCGGCGTCGGTCAGCTGATTGACGCGACGGGCGGCCTCGATGCCGACCTTGGCCACGATGTCGCGCGCCTTGGCTGGGCCGATGCCATGAATGTACTGCAGCGCGATAACGACGCGCTTGTTAGTCGGAATATTGACGCCAGCGATACGGGCCACGTGCAGATCTCTCCTGGTCACGCAAGGAAGCGCGAACGGCGCCCCGGCTCCTCGCCCCGAAGGTCAAGCCGGTTCGTCCTTCGCGCTCTTTCGCGGAAGCGCTTCGTTATAGGGATCGTTGCGCGCCCGTCAATAACGGAAACGCCCATTTATGAACGGAAAAGGGCGGGCGCAAGGGGTACTCCCCCGCCCGCGTCCGTAAGCCTAATACCCCTCGACTCTGCCTTGGGGTTCCTGAGCAAAGCATGAAGACGGCCCCCTGCGCAATCGCGTGCGGGCGCCAGGGCTGCCGATAGGCTTGCGCCGGTAGCGGCGGCGCCTTCACCTAGCCGCCTGATTCGGGCGTCTTTTCGGGGGAATACGGATGATTTGTCGCAAGGGTTTGCTGGCCGCGACGGCCGGGGCGGTGATTCTGGCGGCCTGGGCGGCCCCGGCGGCCGCCGCACCTTCCGCCAGCAGGGACTTGGTGATTCACGCCGGGCGGCTGATCGACGGCACCGGCAAGCCGCCCCGCGACAAGGTTTCGATCCTGGTCCACGACGAACGGATCACAGCGGTCCAGGACGGCTTCACCACGCCTAAGGGCGCCGAGGTAGTCGATCTGTCGACGGCGACCGTGCTGCCCGGGCTGATCGACGACCACGTCCACATCACCCAGAGCTTCCACAAGGGCGATCCGGTCCATAACGCGGTGACGCGGACCAACTACGACGATGAGATCGACGGAGTGACCAACGCCCGGGCCACCCTGATGGCCGGCTTCACCTCGATCCGCGACGTGGGCAGCGAGACCGGGGTGGTGGTGGCGCTGAAGCACGCGATCAATTCGGGCGCGATTCCCGGCCCGCGCATGTGGGTGGCGGGCACGCCGCTCGGCCCCACGGGCGGCCACGGCGACGCGGCGAACGGCCTCGACCCGGAGCTTTCGCACCCCGGCTGGACCGACAACGTGATCGACAGCCCGGAAGCCGCCCGGCGCACCGTGCGCCGGCTACGCCGCGAGGGCGCGGACCTGATCAAGATCATGCCGTCCGGCGGGGTGATGTCGATCGGCGACGATCCGAAACTGCAGCTGATGACCGACGACGAGATCAAGGCGGTGATTGATACCGCTCACGGCCTGGGGATGAAGGTCGCGGCCCACGCCCACGGTAAGGCGGCGATCGACCACACCATCGCGCTGGGCGTGGATTCCATCGAGCACGGCACCTATGCCGACGCCGAGAGCTACAAGCTGTTCAAGGCGCACGGGACCTATTTCGTCCCCACCATGCTGGTCGGCGCCAAGGTGCTGGAGCACGCCAAGAGCCATCCGGAAGACCTCGGCCCCTCGACGGTGGCCAAGACCTTTGAGGTGGTGCCCTACATGCTGAAGAACCTGCACAACGCGTACACGGCCGGCGTGAAGATCGCCTTCGGCACCGACACCTTCGGGATGTCGGCGCACGGGGAGAACGCCCAGGAGTTCGCGCTCCTGGTGGGCGCGGGCCTGACGCCCATGGAGGCCATCCAGACCGCCACCTGGCACGCCGCCGACCTGATCGGCGACACGAAGGACATCGGCTCGATCCAGGAAGGCCGCTACGCGGACATCATCGCGGTGAGCGGCGACCCGCTGAAGGACGTGGGGGTGCTGGAGCACGTGGCCTTCGTGATGAAGGGCGGGGTGGTGGTGAAGGCGGGCGGGGTGGCGGTGGGTCACTGAGCCCTACCCGCCTGCACCGCTCATTCCGGCGAATGCCGGGACCCAGATGGAATAGCTCAGATGTGGGCTCCGTGGCCTCCAAGCCTTTCCAACCCGCCTCCCAGATTTGAGATCTGGATCCCGGCATTCGCCGGGATGACCGGGATTCAGTTAGAGTCACCCCATGACCGACCTCACCGCCTTCATGGCCGGCCTGCCCAAGGCTGAGCTGCATCTGCACATCGAGGGCAGCCTTGAGCCCGAGCTGATGTTCGAGCTGGGGCGGCGCAACGCCATCGCCCTGCCCTTCGCCTCGGTGGAGGAGGTGCGCGCGGCCTACGCCTTCTCCAACCTGCAGGACTTCCTGGACATCTACTACCAGGGCGCCGGCGTGCTGATGACCGAGCGGGATTTCCACGACCTGGCCATGGCCTATTTCACCTGCGTCGCCGCCGACGGCTGCCGCCACGTTGAGATGTTCTTCGATCCACAGACCCACACCGACCGCGGCCTGCCGTTCTCCGTGGCGATCGAGGGCCTGCTGTCGGGGATGGCGGAGGCCGAGCGGTCGCTGGGCGTCACTTCGAAACTGATCATGTGCTTCCTGCGCCACCTGGACGAGGACGCGGCTTTCACCACGTTGAAGTCCGCCGAGCCGTGGCTCGACCGGATCGTCGGCGTCGGGCTGGATTCGTCCGAGGTCGGCCATCCGCCGTCGAAGTTCGCTGGGGTCTACGCCGCAGCGCGCGAGCGAGGGTTGAAGCTGGTGGCCCACGCCGGCGAGGAAGGCCCACCGGCCTATGTCTGGGAAGCGCTGGACCTGCTGAAGGTCGACCGCATCGACCACGGCAACCGGGCGCTGGAGGATCCGGCCCTGGTCAAGCGCCTGGCCGCCGAGGGCATGACGCTGACCGTCTGCCCGCTGTCGAACCTGAAGCTATGCGTGGTCGATGACCTGAAGGTTCATCCGCTGAAGCGGATGCTGGACCTCGGCCTGCACGCTACCGTCAACTCCGACGACCCGGCCTATTTCGGGGGTTATCTGGGGGAGAACTGGCAGGCGACGGCGTCAGCGGTCGGCCTAACGCGTGAGGAGCTGGTCACGCTGGCCAAGAACAGCTTCACAGGGTCGTTCCTGTCAGCTGACGAGGTGGCGGCGCATGTGACCGCGATCGAGGCCTACGCGGTCCGATCATAAAAAGCCTGGGTCCCCGGATTCGGGGGGATGAGCGGGAAGTGGGAGGCTAGCCCAGCGCCTTGTCGATGGCGGTGGCGACCGTGTCGACGGAGCCCATGCCGTCGACTTCCACCAGCTTCTTCTGGCCCTGGTAGTAGGGCAGAAGCGGCGCCGTCTGGTCGTTGTAGGCGCCCAGGCGGACCTTGAAGCTGTCGGGATTGTCGTCCGGGCGGCCGCTCTCGGCGAAGCGTCCCGCGATGCGCTTGGTCAGTTGCTCGTCGTCGACCTTCAGGCGGATCACCAGATCGATCTTCGCCCCGCGCGCGGCCAGCATGGCGTCGAGCGCCTGCGCCTGAGCGACGGTGCGCGGGAAGCCGTCGAAGATCGCGCCGCCGGCCGCCTCGGACTCGGGCAGGCGGGCCTCGATCAGCTCGATGACGATGGCGTCGGAGACCAGGTCGCCGCGCTCCATGATCCCGGAGACGCGCTTGCCGAGCGCAGAGCCGGACGCGATGGCCGCGCGCAGCATGTCGCCCGTGGAGAGCTGGACCATCTTGCGGGTCTCGACCAGGCGCTTGGCCTGGGTGCCCTTCCCCGCCGCCGGCGGACCAAACAGGATCAAGTTCATCGGCTGGAAGCCCTCCCCGTCGCCGGCCCTCTTAGCGGGACCTGCGAACTCAATTGCTGTTAGCGGCCGCGCATGCCCCGCAGCTTGGAGCGCTTGATCAGACCCTCGTACTGGTGCGCCAGCAGGTGCGACTGGATCTGGGTCACCGTATCCATGGTGACCGAGACCACGATCAGCACCGAGGTGCCGCCCATGGCGAAGGGCACATTGAAGGCGCCGATCAAGGCTTCGGGCAGCAGGCAGACCACCGCGATATAGGCCGCGCCGATCACCGTCAGCCGGGTGAGGACGAAGTCGAGGTACTCAGCCGTGCGCTTGCCGGGTTTGATGCCCGGCATGAAGCCGCCGTACTTGCGCAGGTTCTCCGCCGTGTCCTCGGGGTTGAACACCACCGAGGTGTAGAAGAAGCAGAAGAAGATGATCAGCGCGCCGTAGAGCACCATGAAGGTCGGCCGGCCGTGCTGTAGCTGGCCAACCGCGCCCGGCAACCACTGCAGCCACGACGGCAGGTTGGCGTTGGCCGCAAAGCCCATCACCGTCGCCGGCAGCAGCAGCAGGGAAGAGGCGAAGATCGGCGGAATGACGCCGGAGGTATTGATCTTCAGCGGCAGGAACGAGGTGTCGCCGCCGAACATGCGATTACCCACCTGTCGCTTCGGGTACTGCACCAGCAGCCTTCGCTGGGAGCGCTCCATGAAGACGATGGCGGCGGTGACCGCGACGATGAGGACCAGGAGCAGCACGAACACACCGCCGTTCAGCTGGCCGGTGCGGGCCTGGGAGAAGGCCTGCTGCAGGTAGCGCGGGAAGACCGCGACGATGCCGGCGAAGATGATCAGGGAGACGCCGTTGCCAACGCCGCGGCTGGTGATCTGCTCGCCCAGCCACATCAGGAACAGGGTGCCGCCGGTCAGCGTGGCCACCGTGCAGACCACGAAGAAGATGCCCGGATTGTCGACCACGCCGCTGCTCGCCTGCAGGCCGACAGCGATGCCGAACGACTGGAAGAGGGCCAGCACGACGGTCAGGTAGCGGGTGTACTGGTTGAGCGTCTTGCGGCCCGCCTCGCCGCCCTCTTTGCGCATCTTCTCCCAGGGCGGGTAGACCGTCCCCAGGAGCTGCACGATGATCGAGGCCGAGATGTAGGGCATCACGTTCAGCGAGAAAACCGCCATGCGCTGCACCGCGCCGCCCGAGAACATGTTGAACATGCCCAGGATGCCCTTCGCCTGACCCTGGAAGGCCTGGGAGAAGGTGGCGATATCGATGCCGGGGATCGGGATGTAGCAGCCGATCCGATAGACGATCATCGCCATGAGGGTGAAGATCAGGCGCTTGTGCAGCTCCGTGGCCTTCGAGAAGGCCTCGACGTTCAGATTGGCTGCGAGTTGTTCAGCGGCCGAAGCCATTCAGCAATTCCCCGGGACTTGAAGGTCCTCACCAGATAGGACACGCCGCCCTCCCGAGCAAACTTTGGCGAGCCAAAGTTTACTCAGGCTTGTTTTATTAGACCATTTTCGGACGCCGAAACGATCTCGTTTCGGCTGCAAATGGTCGCCGCGAGGGCGGAGTGGTCGCAGGCGACGCTTAGGCCTCAGCCTTGGCTTCGGAAGCCGGGGCTTCCTTCTTGGTGGTGGTCACCTTGCCGCCGGCCTTTTCGACGGCCGCGATGGCCGAGGCGGAGGCGGAGTAGACGGTGATCTCGATCTTGGTCTTGATCTCGCCCTTGCCGAGCAGGCGCACGCCGTCCAGCTCGCGGCGGATCACGCCGGCGGCGATCAGGACCTCGGCGGTCATGGCCGTCTTGGCGTCGAGCTTGCCGGCCGCGATCGCCTGTTCCAGGCGCCACAGGTTCACTTCGGCGAAGTCCAGACGGTTGCGGGATTTGAAGCCGCGCTTGGGCATGCGCATGTGCAGCGGCATCTGGCCGCCTTCGAAGCCGGCGATGGCGACGCCGGAGCGCGCCTTCTGGCCCTTCACGCCGCGACCGGCGGTCTTGCCCTTGCCCGAGCCGGGGCCACGGCCGACGCGCATGCGACCCTTGGTGGAGCCTTCACGGGGCGAAAGTTCGTTGAGTTTGGTCATGTGTGCCTCTCCTTAAGAGATCAATCGCCGGAGCTTAGGCTCCGACTCGGCTGATGGGGGTGGGCGCGCGAGCGCGCCCGGTGGCGAAGGCTAGTCCTTCACCACTTCGATCATGTGGGCGACCTTGGCGATCATCCCGCGCACCGAGGGGGTATCCTCGAGCGTGGAGACGCGGCCGGGGCGGTTGAGGCCCAGGCCGATCAGGGTGGCGCGCTGATCCTTCTTGCGGCGGATCGGGCTGCCGGTCTGGCGAACGGTGACCTTGCCTTCAGACTTGGAAGCCATCGGGATTATCCTTCCACGTCGGCGGTGTCGGCAGAGGGGGTCGAGGCGCCGTCGGCGCGGCGGCCGATCACGTCCGCAACCTTCTTGCCGCGCTTGGCCGCGACCTGGCGGGGCGACGATTGGGCCTTCAGGGCCTCAAAGGTCGCGCGCACCATGTTGTAGGGGTTGGACGAGCCGACCGACTTGCCGACCACATCCTGCACGCCGAGCGTTTCGAGCACCGCGCGCATCGGGCCGCCGGCGATCACGCCGGTGCCGGGAGGCGCCGAGCGGACCATCACCTTGCCCGCGCCCCAGCGGCCATTGCCGTCGTGGTGCAGGGTGCGGCTTTCGCGCAGCGGAACGCGGATCATGGTCTTCTTGGCTTCTTCGGTGGCCTTGCGGATGGCTTCGGGCACTTCACGCGCCTTGCCGTGACCAAAGCCCACGCGGCCTTTTTGATCGCCGACGATCATCAGAGCAGCGAAGGAGAACCGGCGCCCACCCTTAACGGTGGCGGCGACGCGGTTGATGTGGACCAGCTTCTCAACGATCTCGCTGTCGCGTTCTTCTTCGCGACCCCGACCGCCACCGCGCTGTTCGTCTCTACGAGCCATCTGGGCGTTCCTTAGAAGTTCAGGCCGGCTTCGCGCGCGGCGTCAGCCAACGCCTTCACCCGGCCGTGATAGAGATAGCCACCGCGATCGAAGACCACGTCCTTGACGCCCTTTTCAATGGCGCGTTGCGCCACCAAAGCGCCGACCTTGGCGGCGGCGTCCTTGTCGGACCCCTTCACCTTAGTCTTGGACTTGGCTTCCCCACTTTCCAGCGAGGAGGCCGCGGCCAGGGTCACGCCGCGCTCATCATCGATGATCTGGGCGTAGATGTTCTTCGACGAACGGAAGACCGACAGGCGCGGACGCCCGTTGGCCAGCTTGCGAAGGCGGATGCGCGTACGTTGCGCGCGCTTCTGCGAGGAGTCGAGGGAGGAAAGAGCCATGACTTACTTCTTCTTGCCTTCCTTGCGGCGGACCTGCTCGCCGGCATAGCGCACGCCCTTGCCCTTGTAGGGCTCGGGGGGACGGATGCGGCGGATGCGGGCGGCGAGTTCGCCGACCTGCTGCTTGTCGATGCCGGAGATCTTGATTTCGGTCTGCTTGGGCACAGCGAAGCTGATGCCGGTCGGGGCCGGGATGTCGACGTCGTGGCTGAAGCCCAGCTGCATGGAGAGCGCCTGGCCCTTCATCGCCGCGCGATAGCCGACGCCGACCAGCTCGAGCGTGCGCTCGTAGCCCTCGGTGACGCCGACCACCATGTTGTTCACCAGGGTGCGGGACAGACCCCACATGGCCTGGGCGCGTTGGCCCTCGACCTTCTTGGCGAGCAGCAGTTCGCCGCCTTCCTGCTTGATTTCGATCTCTTCGGCGACCGTCCAGGCGAGTTGCCCCTTGGGGCCCTTCACCGTGACCGTCTGGCCGTCGAGGGTCACCGTCACCCCGTTGGGAACAGCGACCGCCTTCTTTCCGATACGCGACATATCAGTAGACCCGGCAGAGGACTTCGCCGCCCACGTTGGCGTCACGCGCCGCGGTGTCCGACATGACGCCCTTCGGCGTCGACAGGATCGAGATCCCGAGGCCGTTCTTCACGGGCTTCAGGTCCTTGATCGACGAATAGACGCGACGGCCAGGCTTCGAGATGCGGGCGATGTCGACGATGACGGGCGCGCCATCGAAGTACTTCAGCTCGATTTCGAATTCCGGGAAGGCGCCGGGGGTTTCCACCAGGTGGTAGCCGCGGATGTAGCCTTCCTCGGTCAGCACGTCCAAGAGGCGCGCGCGCATCTTGGAGGCCGGCGTCAGCAGCTTGGCGCGGCCACGCATGGCGGCGTTCTTGATGCGGGCGATCAGATCGCCGATGGGGTCGTTGACCATTTTCGTCCCTCCCCTACCAGCTCGACTTGACGAGGCCGGGGATCAGCCCGTGCGAACCGAGGTCGCGCAGGGAGATCCGGCTCATCTTCAGCTTGCGGTAGTAGGCACGCGGACGGCCAGTCACCAGGCATCGGTTACGGATGCGGGTCTTGGACGAACTGCGCGGCAATTCCGCCAGCTTCAGCCGGGCTTCGAAACGTTCTTCCAACGGCAGGGCCTCGTTGTTGGCAGTCGCCTTCAGCGCGGTGCGCTTGGCGGCATACTGCTTGACGAGGGCCTGGACCCGCAGGTTGCGATTGACGGCGCTTTTCTTGGCCATGGTTCTCTTTCCTTCCCGCCCTAGGCCTGAGCCAAGGTGAACGGGAACTGGAATTCCTTGAGAAGCGCGCGCGCTTCGTCATCTGTATTCGCAGTCGTGGTGACGATGATGTCCATGCCCCACATCTGATCGATCTCGTCGTAGTTGATCTCCGGGAACACGATGTGTTCGCGAAGACCCAGGGCGTAGTTGCCCCGGCCGTCGAACGAGGTGGGCTTCAGGCCGCGGAAGTCCTTCACGCGCGGCAGCGCGATCGTGAGCAGGCGGTCGAGGAACTCGTACATGCGGTCGGCGCGCAAGGTCACCTTGGCGCCGATCACCATGCCTTCGCGCAGCTTGAAGCCGGCGATCGAGGTCCGCGCCTTGGTGGGCACGGGCTTCTGGCCGGCGATCTTCGCCAGGTCGGCCATGGCCGCGTTGACCTTCTTGGAGTCGGCCACGGATTCGCCGATGCCCATGTTCAGGACGATCTTGTCCAGACGCGGGATCTGCATCTCGTTGGTGTAGCCGAACTGCTCCTTGAGCACGCCGCGGATGCGCGACTTGTACTCGGACTTCAGCCTCGGTTCGTAAGCTTTATCAGCCATTTGCGATCACCTCGCCGGTCGTCTTGGCGAACCGGACCTTCTTGTCGCCGTCCATGCGGAAGCCCACGCGGGTCGGCTTGCCCTTGGAGTCGACGACAGCCACGTTGGACACGTGAAGCGTCGCTTCCTTGCTCTTGATGCCGCCCTGGGGGTCGCCCTGCGACGGCTTGGTGTGGCGTTGAACCAGGTTCAGGCCTTGCACCACCACGCGGTCGTCCTTCGGGAACACCTTCACGACAGGACCTTCACGGCCCTTGTCCTTGCCGGCGAGGACCACAACGCGGTCCCCTTTTCTGATCTTCGCGGCCATCACAGCACCTCGGGCGCGAGCGAAATGATCTTCATGTGGTTCTTGGCGCGCAGTTCACGGGGAACCGGGCCGAAGATCCGCGTGCCGATCGGCTCGCTTTGCTTGTTGACGATGACCGCCGCGTTCTTGTCGAAGCGGATCACCGAACCGTCCTTGCGCTTGATGGCCGAGGAGGTGCGCACGACGATCGCCTGCAGCACGTCACCCTTCTTCACGCGGCCGCGCGGAATGGCTTCCTTGACGGAGACGACGATCTTGTCGCCCACGCCGGCGTAACGACGGCCAGCGCCGCCGAGCACCTTGATACACATGACCCGGCGGGCGCCCGAATTATCGGCGACTTCCAGGTTGGTTTGCATCTGGATCATCGGGTCTGATCCTTAAGCTGCCTGGTCCGCACTGCCCTTAGGCAGCACTTCCCAGGTCTTGGTTTTCGACTTCGGCGCGCACTCGATGATGCGAGCGTTCTCGCCGGCCTTGTAGGAATTGGCTTCGTCATGGGCATGGTACTTCTTCGACCGACGGACGGTCTTCCTCAGCACCGGGTGCAGGAAGGTACGCTCGACCTTCACGATCACCGTCTTGTCGCCCTTATCGGAGACCACAACGCCCTCGAGAATTCGTTTCGGCATCTGTCAGCTCTCCTCAGGCCTGAGCCTGCTTGGTCCGTAGGTGGGTCTTGATGCGCGCGATGTCCTTGCGCACTTCGTCCACGCGGTGGGTCTTCTCGATCTGACCGGTCGCCTTCTGGAAGCGCAGGTTGAACTGCTCCTTCTTCAGGTTCAGCAGGGTCTCGGTCAGCTGGTCGGGCGTCAGCCCGCGAACTTCATCGCTCTTCATCACGCGTGCTCCGCGGTCGCATCGATGCGGGTGACGATGCGGGTCTTCACCGGAAGCTTGGCCGCGCCGAGGCGCAGAGCTTCACGGGCCACGTCGTCCGGCACGCCGTCGATTTCAAACATGATCCGGCCCGGGTGAACGCGCGCGGCCCAGTACTCGACGGAGCCCTTGCCCTTGCCCATCCGGACTTCGGCCGGCTTGTCGGTGACCGGCACGTCCGGGAAGATGCGGATCCACACCCGGCCCTGGCGCTTCATCTGACGCGTGATCGCGCGGCGGGCCGCCTCGATCTGGCGCGCGGTGATGCGCTCAGGCTCAATCGACTTCAGGCCAAAGGAGCCGAAGTTGAGCGTGAAGCCGCTCTTGGCGAGACCGTGGATCTTGCCCTTGAACTGCTTGCGGTACTTGGTCTTTTTCGGAGACAGCATAGCTCAGCCCTTAAGCGTTCTGCGCTTCGCGCCGATCGCGGCGCGGGCCGCGGTCGGGACGATCGCCGGAGCGGTCACGACCGCCGCCTTCACCAGCCGGGCCGCTTTCGCCGGCCAGGCGCTTGTCGAGCGCCATCGGGTCGTGCTCGAGCACCTCGCCTTTGAACACCCAGCATTTGACGCCGATGATGCCGTAGGTGGTCTTGGCCTCGGTGAAGCCGTAGTCGATGTCGGCGCGCAGGGTGTGCAGCGGCACACGGCCTTCGCGATACCATTCCATGCGCGCGATTTCCGCGCCGCCGAGGCGACCCGACACGTTGATGCGGACGCCCTTGGCGCCGAGGCGCATGGCGGACTGCATCGAGCGCTTCATGGCGCGGCGGAAGGCCACGCGGCGCTCCAGCTGCTGGGCGATGTTCTCGGCAATCAGCTGGGCGTCGGTCTCGGGCTTGCGGATTTCGACGATGTTCAGGTGAACCTCGCCATCCGTCATGGCCGCGATGTCCTTGCGCAGCTTGTCGATGTCCGCGCCCTTCTTGCCGATGATCACGCCGGGGCGCGCGGCA
>JBBQTP010000123.1:0-11916 GCA_038213205.1 Caulobacterales bacterium | reverse complement strand
GGCGCCCACGCCGCCGAACAGGGCCGCGCCGACCGGACCCAGGAACCTGGCCACCACGCCGCTCTCGAACTCGCCGAGCTCGTTGGAGGCGCCGATGAACACCGAGGAGACCGCGGCGACCCGGCCGCGCATGGCGTCGGGAGTGACCAGCTGGACCAGGGTCTGGCGGACATAGACGCTGAGCATGTCCGCCCCGCCCAGCACCGCCAGGGAGCCGACCGCCAGCCACAGGGCGTGCTCCGGCCAGATTCGGTGCGACAGGGCGAAGACGCAGGTCGCCAGGCCGAAGGTCGCCACCCCGCCGAACATGAACAGGCCCGCTTTGCTGTGGATCGGCCGGGCGGCCAGGGTCAGGGCCACCAGGGTCGCCCCGATGGCCGGGCCCGAGCGCAGGATGCCGAAGCCCTGGGGCCCGACATGCAGGATGTCGCGGGCGAAGACCGGCAGCAGGGCTGTCGCCCCGCCCAACAGGACGGCGAACAGGTCCAGACTGATCGCCCCGAACACGATCTTCTGGTTCCAGACGTAGGCCAGGCCCTCCTTCATCAGGGTCCAGCGCGAGCCCGGATTGACGTTCGGCTGGGCGTTCTTGCGGATCAGGAAGGTGGTGAGGGCGGCCACGAGGTAGAGGCCGAAGGTCGTGAAGTAGGCATAGGCGGGTGACTTGGCGACCAGCAGCCCGCCGGCCGCGGGGCCGATGATCGAGGCAGTCTGCCAGGCCAGTGAATTCCAGGCGATGGCGCGAGGCAGCAGGGCGCGGGGCACCAGCATGGGTCCCAACGCGGTGTTGGCAGGGGCGAAGAACGCCCGGGCCGCGCCGAACAGGAAGCCCACCACCAGCAGCAGGTTGACCGACGCCCAGCCCTGCCAGGTGGCGACGGCCAGGGTCAGCACGGTGGCGATCTCGCCTGCGAAACAGACCAGCAGCACCTTCTTGCGGTCGTAGCGGTCGGCGGTCTCGCCGGCCGGCAGGGTGAGCAGGAAGACTGGGATGAAGGCCGCCAGCCCGATCATGCCGACTAGGAAGGCGCTCTCGGCGACCGGGCGGGTAAGGCGGGCGATGGCGTACATCTGCCAGCCCATGGCCACGCTCTGGATCTGGGCGGCGAACCCGCCCGTCCAGCGCGAGACCCAGAACAGCAGGTAGTCGCGCTCCTTCAGGAGCGCGCGGGCCGACGGCGGGGTATCAGACGTGGGCTCGGCCATGTGCCCGCGAACCTGCCTTGCGTCGAGCGTGGCTGCAACGGCGGCGATTGACCCGCGCGCCAATCGCCCCTATTCGCGCGCCCCTCGACCACGCCCTTCCTGGGCATCTGGGGCTCGCCGCCATGCGACGACTTCGACGAACCGAGCGCGTGTTTCGCGCCGTCTGATCCGCGCCCGATGCGCTTTGCCACGCGTTGGGGCCTCGTCGTTTCCCAGTTTCGAAGTCGAGTTCCATGTCCGTTGACCCCTCGTCCCCGCAGCCCGGGGCGTCGCTACCGGCGCTCACCCTGCAGTTTGAACGGCCGCAGGACGGCCCCCTCGTCGATGCCCTGATCGACCGCGCCTTCGGGCCCGGCCGCTACACCAAGGTCTCCGAGCGGGTGCGCGAGATCGCCCAGTTCGCGCCGGAGCTGTCGGTCGTCGCCTGGTCTGAAGGACGCCTCATGGGCTGTGCGCGCATGTGGCGGGTCCGGGTCGGCGACCAGCCGGTGACTTTCCTGGGCCCCTTCGCCGTCGAGCAGGGCGAGCGGAACGCAGGCTTCGGCGCGCGGATGATCGAGCGGGCCTGCGAGGCCGCCCGGGCCGCCGGCAAGACCCACGTCCTGCTGGTGGGCGATGAGCCCTACTTCGCCCGGGTCGGGTTCTCCGGCGCCCTGGCCAAGGGTGTGGTCATGCCCGCGCCGGTCGACCAGCGCCGGGTGCTGGCCCGCGACCTGACCGACGCCGGCGAGGCCCTTGCCGGGCTCGTCACACCCGCTTGAGGCGACGCACGGCGACGCCTACCTTCACCGGCATGGCGCAGGACGCGGGCAAACCCGGACTCGAAGGTGTGGCTGCCGCAGTCAAGCAAGCGCCCCTTCTTGCGGGAAAGGGCGGTGGGCTGCCGCCGGTGCACCTGTGGAACCCGGCGCACTGCGGCGAGATAGACATCGTCATCCGCAAGGACGGCTCGTGGCGCCATGAGGGTGCGCCGATTGCGCGTGAGGCCCTGGTGCGGCTGTTCTCGACCGTGCTGCGCAAGGACCCGGACGGCTACTGCCTGGTGACGCCGGTCGAGAAGATGAAGATCACCGTCGAGGACGCGCCGTTCGTGGCGGTGCGGGTCGACCGTGCCAAAACCGAGGATGGGCGCGAGGCGCTGAAGTTCCTGACCAACGTCGGTGACGAGGTCGAGGCTGGGCCGGACAACGCCATCCGCGTGGAGATGAGCCCGGACGGTGAGCCCAGGCCCTATCTGCATGTGCGCCGCGGCCTGGAGGCGCTGATCTCCCGGCCGGTGTTCTACGAGTTGGTGGAGATGGCCGACGAGCGGGCGAGCCCGGACGGCCCGGTGCTGGGGGTGAGTTCCAACGGCGCCTGGTTCCCGATCGGCCCGGCTGACGGCGTGACCACGTGAGCCTGCGCGGCGGCCGAGGCGACCTGCGGGACTGGATCGGCGAGCATCTCGACCCGCTGGAGGCGCACGACCCGGCGCACCCCGGTTTGGTCAAGGCGGGCCACATCACCTCCGACTTCGACCTCAGCAAGGCCTATGGCCCGACCGAGGTCGATACCCCTCTGACGCCCGCGGCGGTGCTGATCGCCCTGGTCGAGCGCGACCACGGGCTGTCGGTGATCCTGACGCGGCGCGCCGACACCCTGCGCCGCCACACCGGCCAGGTGGCCCTGCCGGGCGGGCGGCGCGATCCGGGCGAGACCCCTTGGCAGACGGCGCTGCGCGAGGCCCACGAGGAGATCGGGCTGGAGCCGCGCTTCGTCTCGGTGGTCGGCCTGTCGACGCCCTACCGGACCGGCACCGGCTACCTGATCACCCCGGTGGTCGGCTTCGTGCGGCCGGGCTTCACGCTCACGGCCAACCCCGATGAGGTGGCCGACATCTTCGAGACGCCGTTCGGCTTCCTGATGGACCCGGCCAACCTGGAGGAGCACGAGCGCGAACTGCCGGACGGCGAGACGCGGAAGTTCTACGCCTACACCCACGAGGACCGGTTCATCTGGGGCGCGACGGCGGGCATGCTGCGCGCGCTCTACGACCGTCTCTATGGAGCCGCCGTTGCCTGAGGTCATTGCCTGGCGCTTCGCGCTGGCAGCCCTGCCGTTCGCGGCCTGGTTCATCTGGCGCGCCTGGGCGATCCGCACGGGCCGCCCGATGGGCTCGACGCCCTGGGTCTGGCTGTTTGTCGCCGCCGCGGTGCTGTTCGCCGCCACCCTGCTGTTCAAGGTGGTGCTGCACCCTGACACCAGCCATGCGCGCTATGTGCCAGGCGAGGTGACGCCGGGCGGGGCGATCACCGCCGGCCACTTCGAGACGAAGCCGAAATGAGCGAGATCCCCATTGGCGAGACTCTGGCCCAGCTCCCCTGGATGAACGCGCCGGCGACGGCGGCGGTGTTCGACGCCCTGGAGGCGGCGGGCGGGGCGGACTGCGCGCGGTTCGTCGGCGGCTGCGTGCGCAACGCCCTGATCGGCAAGCCGATCGGCGACATCGACATCGCCACGCGGCTGTCGCCGCAGGCGGTCACCGAGGCGCTGAAGGCGGCGGGGCTGAAGGCGGCGCCGACCGGCGTCGCGCATGGGACGGTGACCGCGGTCTCGGCCAGCAAGCCGTTCGAGATCACCACCCTGCGCCGCGACGTCTCCACCGATGGGCGCCGCGCCGTGGTGGCCTTCACCGACGACTGGGCGGAAGACGCCCAGCGCCGCGACTTCACCCTGAACAGCCTCTACGCCCACCGCGACGGGTCGATCTATGACCCCACCGGCCACGGGGTCGCCGACGCGCGGGCCGGGCGGATCGTGTTCGTGGGCGACGCCGACCAGCGGATCGCCGAGGACCACCTGCGCATCCTGCGGTTCTTCCGGTTCCTGGCCTGGTACGGCAAGGGCGAGACCGATGCGGCGGCGCTGGCGGCCTGCGCGGCGGGCCGGGCGCAGATCAAGGCTCTGTCGGCCGAGCGGGTCTCCAAGGAGCTGCTGAAGCTGCTGGCGGCGGACGATCCGCGGCCGTCCGTGGCGCTGATGGAACAGGCCGGGGTGCTGGGCGAGGTGCTGCCGATGCCGATCAACCTCGAACGGTTGGCCGGCCTCGTAGAGATCGAGGACAACCAGCTGTTCGAGAACGAGCCGCTACTGCGGCTGGCCGCGCTATTGCCCGACGACCAGGTCGGGGCGCTTTCGTTCGCCGGGCGCCTCCGGCTCTCCAACGCCGACCGCGACCGGTTGGTGGCGGCGCTCTCGCCGACGCCGGAGCTGAAGAGCTGGATGAGCCCGCGCGAGATCCGCCGCGCGGTCTACCGGGGCGGCGCCAAGCCGTTCCGCGACCGGGCCAAGCTTGCCTGGGCCTGCGCCGACCGCACCGCCACCACGCCACAGTGGCGCGGCATGATCGCGCTGGGCGAAGGCTGGGTGCGGCCGACCTTCCCGTTCGGCGGCGAGGACGTGATCGCCGCCGGCGTGCCCAAGGGCCCGATGGTCGGCCGGGTACTGCGCGAGGTCGAGGACTGGTGGATCGACCACGACTTCATCGACGACAAGCTTTCGGCGGTGGAGAAGCTGAAGTCGGTGGTGCAGGGGATGGCGTTTTGAAAGTCGGCATCCTGAAGACCGGCCGGCCGCCGCGCGCGGCGATCCCGAAATTCGGGACCTATCCGGACATGTTCCAGCGGCTGCTCGGCCTCGACGCCTATGACTGGCGGGTGTTCGCCGCCGACGAGGGCGAGTTGCCGGACAGCCCCACCGCCTGCGACGCGTACCTGATCACCGGCGGGGCGGCCGGAGCCTACGACCCGGACCCCTGGATCGGCGCGACCATGGATTTCCTGCGCGCGGCCCGGGGCCGGGCGGCCCTGGTAGGCGTGTGCCTCGGCCACCAGCTGATGGCCCAGGCCTTCGGCGGCCAGGTGATCAAGTCGCCCAAGGGCTGGGCGATCGGGGAGAACGAATACCGGGTGGTCGCGCGCGAGCCCTGGATCGATGCCGAGGCCGCTACTATTCGACTGCCGGCCTCGCACCAGGACCAGGTGGTGGAAAAGCCGCCCGGCGCGGAGGTCTGGGCCGCCAGCGACTTCACGCCCTATGCCGGCCTGGTCTGGCCGGGCGAGCGGGCGATCTCCATGCAGCCGCACCCGGAGTTCGACCCGGCCTACGCCATCGCCCTGATCGAGAACCGTCGCGGCAAGGTCTATGCCACCGACCAGGCTGACCAAGCGGTGGCCAGCTTCGATGGCCCCGACGACCGCGCCCGGGTGGGCGGCTGGATCGGCAATTTCCTACGGTCGGCGACGTGATCGGCCGCTGGGCGGCTCGCGGCGCGGCGCTCTTCTGCCTGGCCTTCGCGGGCTTCCAGGTCGCCCTGGCGCTCGGTGCGCCCTACGGCGACATCGCATGGGGCGGCCAGACCCCGGTGCTGCCGGGACCGATGCGCTGGGCGAGCCTGGGCGCGGCGGTCTATCTCCTGGCCGCCGCCGCCCTCATGGAGGTTCGCGCCGGCGACTGGGCCCAAGGCTGGCCCCGCTGGCCGGTGTTCGCCTTCAATGCCTTCCTGGCTCTGCAACTGGCTCTGAACACCGCGGCCAACCTCGCGGCCAAGACCGGCGCCGAGCGCTACGGCATGGGGACGGCTTCAGCGGTGGGTTGTGTGCTGTGCCTTCTGGCGCTGAGCGCGCGACGGCCGGCCTAATCGCGGGCCTTCTCCCCTTGTGGGAGAAGGTGTCGGCCGAAGGCTGACGGATGAGGGGTCGAGCCGGGCCATCGGCGTGGCCGGTGGCTTCGCAGCTGAGAGGCCTGAGAGACCCCTCATCCGACCTGCATTCGCAGGCCACCTTCTCCCACAAGGGGAGAAGGATGCTTCAGCGCCAGGCCACCATCGGCGGCATTGAGCTGAGGATCGTGTCGATGTTGCCGCCGGCTTTCAGGCCGAACATCGTGCCGCGGTCGTAGAGCAGGTTGAATTCCACGTAGCGGCCGCGGCGGACCATCTGCTCGTAGCGGTCCTCATCCGTCCACGGCTCGTCCATGCGGTGGCGCACGATCTTCGGATAGACGTTGAGGAAGGCCTCGCCCACCGCCTGGGTGAAGGCGAAGTCGCGTTCGAAGTCGCCGGAGTTGTGCTGGTCGTAGAAGATGCCGCCGACGCCGCGGGTCTCCTTGCGGTGCGGCAGATAGAAATAGTCGTCCGCCCAGGCCTTGTACTTGGGATGCCACGCCGGATCGAAGGCGTCGCAGGCGTCCTGCAAGACCTTGTGGAACAGGACCGCGTCGTCGGCGTCCTGGCTGCGTTGTTCGTCCAGCATGGGGGTGAGGTCCGCCCCGCCGCCGAACCAGCTCTCCGCCGTCGACAGGAAGCGGGTGTTCATGTGGACCGTGGGGATCCGCGGGCTGACCGGGTGGACGATCAGGCTGATGCTGGCCGAGACGTAGGTCGGGTCCTGGTCGGCGCCGGGCATGGTGGCGGCCATCTCCGGCGAGAAGCGGGCGAGGGCTGCGGAAGTGTGCACCCCGGCCTTCTCGAACAGCCGGCCCTTGAAGAAGCCGCCGATCCCACCGCCGACGCCGGTCTCGCGCGTCCACGGGCGCAGGTCGAAGCGGCCGGGTTCGTCTGGATAGAGCTCGGCCGGCGCCTCGTCTTCCAGCAGTTCCAGCTCAGCGATGATGCGCTGCTGCAAGGCCTCGAACCAGGTCTTGGCGCGGTCGCGGCGTTCGAGGATTTCGGGCGGCAGGGAGGACATGGGCGTTTGCTAGCCCTTTGTGACCGGGCTTGGAAAGCCGTTCGCCGGAAAAGCATCGAGTTGAGTAAGGGCCACGGCCAAGGCCATGGCGGCGGTGTTGACGACGTTCAGGGACCGGGCGCCGGGCGCCATCGGCACCGTCAGGCGGGAGTCGGCGGCCGCGTGCACCTCTGGCGGGACGCCCGCGCTCTCGCGGCCGAACAGCAGGATGTCCGAGGGCCGAAACTTAAATTGCTGAAACGGCTGGGCGGCCTGGGTCGTGAACAGCACCAGCCGCTGATCTTTTGGCGCGAACTCCGTGCGGAAATTTGCCCAGCTGGAATGTCGCTTCACCTCGGCGATGGGGGCATAATCGAGGGCGGCGCGGCGGATGGCGCGGTCGGAAATCGGGAAGCCGCAGGGCTCAATAACGTCCAGCGGGACGCCCAGACAGCCGGCCAGCCGGATTGCGGCGCCGAGGTTTTGCGGAATGTCCGGTTGAAAAAGGGCCAAACGCATTCTAAGCGATCCGCGACGGGTTGGGTCGGGCTGGGACACGAATCGCGCGTGAGGCTTTCGCTGTTGTTGCGAAGGGCTCCCGGCGAACGCACCCTGCCCGGACCTGTCATGAGAACTTGAGGCCTTACCAGAGCGTCTGGAAGGGTCCAAAGGCTGGGCGTACCGCGCTAATTTCGGGCGCTCGAAACGAAGGGTAGCTTTAGGTGGCTGACACCGTCGCGGGCGCAAGTCCCGATCCTCACGTCCCGGTCTCTCCTACCTTGGAGGGGGACCCGAACCGCCGAGACTTCATTCACATCGCCACCGGCGTGGCGGCGGCGGGTATCGTCGGTGGGCTGGCCTGGCCGTTCATCGACCAGATGAACCCGGCGGGCGACACCCTGGCCCTGGCCTCCATCGAGTTCGACCTCGGCAAGGTCGTCGAGGGCCAGCAGGTGGTCGTGAAATGGCGCGGCAAACCGCTGTTCATCCGCTATCGGACGGCCAAGGAAATCCAGGAGGCGATCAAGGGCGACACCGCCGACCTGCGCGATCCGGCGACCGATGAGAGCCGACACAAGGCCGGCAAGGCCCAATATCTGGTGCTGGTCGGCACCTGCACCCACCTGGGCTGCGTGCCGACCTTCGGCGGCGGCGACTACGGCGGCTGGTTCTGCCCGTGCCATGGCTCGGTCTACGACACCTCCGGGCGGATCCGTAAGGGGCCCGCGCCGAAGAACCTCGAAGTGCCGGACTACAGCTTCCTCTCCGACAGCAAGGTCAAGGTGGGCTGATCAAATGAGCGGACACTCGACCTACGAGCCGAAGTCGGGCCTCGAAAAGTGGCTGGATAGCCGCCTGCCGATCCTGCGCTTCGCCAACGACACCATCATCACCTTCCCGACGCCGAAGAACCTCAACTACTGGTGGACCTTCGGCGGGATCCTGGCGCTCATGCTGGGCATCCAGATCGTCAGCGGCATCGTGCTGGCCATGCACTACATCCCGCACGTGGACATGGCCTTCAACTCCGTCCAGCGCATCAAGCGCGACGTGAACTTCGGCTGGCTGATCCAGGGGATGCACGCCAACGGCGCCTCGATGTTCTTCCTGGCGGTCTACGTGCACATGTTCCGCAACCTCTACTACGGCTCCTACAAGGCGCCGCGCGAGGTGCTCTGGCTGCTGGGCTGCGTGATCTATTTGCTGATGATCGGCACGGCCTTCTTCGGCTACGTCCTGCCCTGGGGCCAGATGAGCTTCCACGGGGCGGTGGTGATCACCAACCTGATCGGCGCCCTGCCGGTGGTCGGCCACTCGATCACCACTTGGCTATGGGGCGGCTTCGCGGTCGACGACCCGACGCTGAACCGCTTCTTCTCGCTGCACTATCTGCTTCCGTTCATGATCGCCGGCGTCGTGGGCCTGCACATCTGGGCGCTGCACGTGCCGGGGAACAACAACCCGACCGGCGTCAACGTGACTTCGGCGTCCGACACCGTGCCCTTCCATCCGTACTATACGGTGAAGGACGGCTTCGCGATTTCGGTGTTCCTGCTCCTCTACGGGGTCTTCGTCTTCTGGCTGCCCGACGCGCTGGGCGACGCGGCCAACTACATCAAGGCCAACCCGCTGGTGACGCCGCAGCACATCGTGCCGGAGTGGTACCTGCTGCCGTTCTACGCGATCCTGCGGGCCGTCCCGAACAAGCTGATGGGCGTCGTCGCCATGGGCCTGGCCATCGGCAGCCTGTTCGTCCTGCCCTGGCTCGACACGTCGAAGGTGCGCTCCATGCGCTACCGCCCGACCATGCGGCTCTACTTCTTCATCTTCGTGCTGGACTGCATCGTGCTGGGTTTCTGCGGCGCGCATTCGCCGGACGATCCGGTGTTTCCGATCAGCGTCAGCCTGCAGCTGCTCGACGCGAACCTGAACAGCTTCGTGTGGCTGTCGCGGATCGCGGCGCTCTACTACTTCGCCTACTTCTGGGTGATCACGCCGCTGATGGGCCTCACCGAGACCCCGCTGCCGGTGCCGGAGACCATCTCCTCGCCCGTCCTGTCGCATCCCGCCGCCATGCCCGCGGGCGCCGCGGCGTCGCCTGAAAAGAGGGGTTGAGCCCGATGCTGCGCAAAAGTCTGGCGCTGGCGGCGCTCGGCCTCGCCCTGACCTTTTCCATGGTTGGGGGCCCGACGCTGGCGGCCACCACTCAGGAAGAGCCGAAGGACGTCCACTGGTCTTTCGAGGGCCCGTTCGGCAAGTTCGACAAGGAACAGCTCCAGCGGGGCTACAAGGTCTATCGCGAGGTCTGCTCGGCCTGCCACGCCATGGACCTGATGTACTACCGCAACCTCGGGCAGAAGGGCGGGCCGTTCTACGACCCGAAATACCCCAACCCGAACGAGAACCCGGTCGTGAAGTCTCTGGCCCATGACATCCAGGTCAAGGACATCGACCAGGACACCGGCGATGTGATTTCCCGGCCCGCGACCCCGGCCGACAAGTTCCTGGCGCCATTTCCCAATGAGCCGGCGGCGCGTGCGTCGAACGGCGGGGCGCTGCCACCGGACCTGTCGGTGATGACCCGCGCCCGCGAGGGCGGCCCGGCCTACGTCTATTCGCTGCTGACCGGCTTCAAGGCGGCTCCGTCGGACATGAGCCTGCCGGCCGGAAAATACTACGACCCCTACTTCCCGGGCGACCTGACCTCGACGATGAAGCCGGGCATGGCGGGTCACAAGGCTCCGATGGGCGGGGCGATCGGCATGCCGCCGCCGCTGGCCGACGGCAAGGTGACCTTCGACGACGGCAAGCCTTCGACCGTCAATGAGGAGGCCTATGACGTGGTGGCCTTCCTGGAGTGGGCCGCCGAGCCCAAGGCCGAGGAGCGCAAGCAGTTCGGCCTGGGCGCGATGATCTATCTGCTGATCTTCTCGGGCCTGCTCTACGCCAGCTACAAGAAGCTCTGGAAGAACATCGAGCACTAGGGCCACGGCCCACCACCGTTCAGGGCCTCGGCGTGAGCCGGGGCCCTTTTCGTTTGCCCTAAGGCGCGCCCAGCAGCAGGCGCCTTCCAGGGAAGTCGAAGCGCAGGCGCCAGCGGGACAGGACCGGCGCGCCGATCTGGCCGATCAGGGCCGGGTCCTCGGCCTTGAGCAGGCCGGACGGCAGGTTCTGCGACAGGCCGCCGGCGAAGGAGAAGGCGCGCATCCGCGGGCGGTAAACGCCATAGGGGTAGAGTTCCACCGGTTTCCTCGCGCCCGCCACGGCCGCCGCGCCATCGCTCAGCCGCACCCCGGTGTCGGCCCCGGTGGCCGCGGCGAAGGCTCCCAGGCGGGCGTGGGGGCCGTCGGAGACGCCGGCGCGTACGACAGGCCGCTCGGCAAGCCAGGCCATCGGCAGCGACGCCTGCGCCTTGAATCGGCCCGCCTGGCCGGGCGGGCGCAGGGCGATCCGGCAAGGGGCGAAGCTGACGTCCAGCACATAGGCCTTCAGCACGTCGGCCCCGATGACCCCGGCGATGGGGGTGGGCAGGGCGCCGGTGCGCAGGTCGATGGCGGCCACCGCCACGGGTCGGTTGACCAGCGACAGGCCAGCCAGCCGGATCGGGCCGCTAAGCGCGGTCTCGGCATAGCCGGCGGTCTGGGCCTGGCTCTCCGCGAGCTGGGTGTGCGGGGTGGCGGTGTCGAGGATGTAGTCGCCGGCCACGCCCATCACCTCGGCCGGGGCGACGACCACGCCATTCTCGAACCAGCACTGGGCCTCGCCGGCCAGCGCCGGGGTGGCGGCCAGGGCCATCAGACCAGTCAAGGCGAAAAGGCGGGTCACGGAACGCCGAGCATAGCCATCGCGCCTGAGTCTCGCGACGGCGCCTTACGCCCGCCAGATGACGCGCCTAAATTGAAGCCATGGCCTTCATCCCCGCCTGGCGGAACTTCAAGCGCATGCAGGACCTCACGGTTGCGGCCGCCAGCCTGATCTATGCCGCCGCGGTGCTGAACGCGCTGGGGCGGCTGCCGGGCGGTGAGGCGGTGGTGCTGCGCTGGACCCTGCTGTGGCCGGCCGCCTACCTGGGCTTCTCGCTGGGCCTGCCGCTGCTGATCGGGCCGCTGAAGCGCTGGCTGGCGAAATATGTCTGGCTGAGCTTCCAGGCCGGCTTCGGCCAGACACCGGTCTCGGTGGTCAGCGGCGTGGGCCTGCTGCTGGCGTCCGGCCTGTTCATCTACTGGCAGGTGGACCACGCCGCCCACGCCGGCCTGGCCGGCGCCAACGTCTTCGCCGCCTACGCCGCCGGCATCGGCATCCTGGCCGCCCAGGCGGTGCTGGTCCGGCATCTGGAACAGGTGCCGGAGATCCTCGAGCGGATCTTGGAGAAATAGCCCCCTCAACCGCTCATCCCGGCGAAAGCCGGGACCCAAGCCGAGGCGGAGCTCGGCCCGCGCTCGATGCGATGCCACCAAGCCCGCTTAGGCCCCGGCTTTCGCCGGGGTGAGCGGATCTTGTCTAG
>JBBQTP010000122.1:0-11985 GCA_038213205.1 Caulobacterales bacterium | reverse complement strand
GGCGCCGGTCCAGCGACCAAGTTCGGCCGCGCGTGCGCCGTCTCGGTCCAGTTCCACCGTGTCGGTTGTCCGCACATAGGCCACGAAGCCAGGCTCGCGGAACTGCGCCGCGAAGGCCTCGACGATAGCGTCCGCGCCCAGGATCAGCCCGCCGCCGCCCGGGATCACCCGCGCGTCGGCCACGAAGAACGGCCGCAGCCGCGGGGCTTCGCGGCCCGCGATCAGCTTGTTGGTCAGGCGCCGCCGCGCCCGGATGGCGTCTTCCGGGCCGGTCATCGCCCAAATCCTACCAAGCCTCAGGCCGGGTCGGCCGCCAGGCGCTTGTCGAGGTAGGCGCCCACGCGCTGTTCCACGTCCGGCAGGTTTTCCATCCAGAAGTGGGTCCCACCCTCGACCACGTCGTAGTCGATGACGATGCCCTTCTGGGTGCGCAGCTTGGAGACCACGCGCTCCACCTCGATCGGCGGGACCACGGTGTCATTGCCGCCGTGCAGGATCAGGCCCGAGGCCGGGCAGGGCGCCAGGAACGAGAAGTCGTAGGCGTTGGTCGGCGGCGAGACCGAGATGAAGCCGTCCGTCTCCGGCCGCCGCATCAGGAGCTGCATGCCCACCCAGGCGCCGAAGCTGTAGCCGGCCACCCAGCACTGCGAGGCCGCCGGGTTGGTCGACTGGAGCCAATCGAGCGCCGTGGCGGCGTCCGCCAGTTCGCCGATGCCCGAGTCGAACTCGCCCTGGCTACGGCCTACGCCGCGGAAATTGAACCGCAGCACCGAGAAGCCGCGCTTCATGAACAGGTGGAAAAGCTGAACCGTCACCGGATTGTTCATCTGGCCGCCCGCCTTGGGATGCGGGTGCAGGATCAGCGCGACGGGAGCCGTCTCGCTCTTGCCCTGGGAATATCGGCCTTCGATCCGCCCGGCGGCGCCGGTCAGAACCACTTCTGGCATACGAAACCTCTCAGCTGAGGCCGCATATTGGGCCTCTGGAATACTTGACTACTGCGCTGGGTCTTCCTAAGTCGCAACCCGCCGGCCAAGACACTTTCAAGACCGGTCCCGCGCAAGGCGGCGGCTAATAACATAGGGCCGTCGCAAAACGCGAGAAAACTGAACAGGACCCCCAAGGGGAAGGGACGTCATGCGTCTGTCCACCAAAGGCCGCTACGCCGTCATGGCCATGGCCGACCTGGCCCGGCGCCAGGCCGAACCCTGCCGCGCCGTGGCGCTGGCCGAGATCGCTGCGCGCCAGGAAATCTCGCTGTCCTACCTCGAACAGCTCTTCGCGCGCCTGCGCCGCAAGGGGCTGGTTCAGAGCGCCCGTGGGCCCGGCGGCGGCTATCGTCTGGCCAAGACCGCGGCCGAGACCTCGATCGCCGACATCGTCCACGCCGTCGACGAGCCGCTGCGCGCCACCCGCTGCGCGGTGCAGGGCAAGGGGTGCATGCTGAAGGGCGAGCGCTGCCTGACCCACGACCTGTGGGCCGACCTCGGCGACCGGATCGAGGATTATCTCGCTTCCGTCAGCCTGGCCGACGTGATCGGCGGGCGTCTGCGCGCGCCCAAGGCTGCAAGGGTGGCCGCCGCATGACGAAGCAAACCGTCTACCTCGACCACAACGCCACCGCCGTTGTGCGGCCGGAAGCCCGCGCGGCCATGGCCCACGCCCTGGAAATCGGTGGCAACCCCTCCTCGATCCACGCCGCCGGCCGCGCCGCGCGCGCCATGGTCGAGCTGGCGAGGGAGCAGGTCGCGGCGCTGATCGCCGCCCCGGCCTCAACCATCATCTTCACCTCCGGCGGCACCGAGGCCAATGCCATCGCCATCGAGAGCGCGGTCGCGGCCGGTTCAAGGCGCCTGATCGTCTCCGCCGTCGAGCACGACAGCGTCCAGGAGACCTCCCGCGTCCTCGGTGTTGCCGTCGAGGTCCTGCCGGTCACCGCCAGCGGCGAGGCCGATCTGGTGTGGCTTAAGGCCCGTCTCGCCGATTGGGACGCCGCCGACGGCAAGCCCTTCGTCGCCCTGATGTTGGCCAACAACGAGACCGGGGTGATCCAGCCCGTCGCCCAGGCCGCCGAGCTGGTCCACGCGGCTGACGGCTGGTTGCACGTCGACGCCATCCAGGCGGCCGGCAAGATCGCCGTCGACAGCCGCGCGCTCGGCGCCGACACGCTGAGCATCTCCGCCCACAAGATCGGCGGGCCGCAGGGCGTCGGCGCGCTCACCTTCGGGCCCCGGGCCATCCTGTCGCGCCGCCAGCACGGCGGCGGCCAGGAACGCGGCCGCCGCGGCGGCACTGAGAACGTTCCCGGCATCACCTCGTTTGGCGCCGCCGCCGCCGAGGCGCTCAAGGGCCTGGCCGACTATCAGGGCCGCGCCGCCTGGCGCGATACGGTCGCCGAACGCCTGAAGGCCGATGGCGGCGTGGTGATGGGTGAGGCCGCTCCACGCCTGCCCAACACGCTGAGCATCGCCACCCCGGGGTTCCCGGCCGACGTACAGGTCATGGGCCTGGATCTGGCCGGCGTGATGGTCAGCGCCGGCTCGGCCTGTTCCTCCGGCAAGGTGAAGGCCTCGCCGGTGCTGGAGGCCATGGGGCAGGGCGACCTGGCCGCCTGCGCGATCCGCGTCAGCGGCGGCTGGAACACCACGGAGGCCGACTGGGACCGCTTCCTCGAGGCCTGGAGCGAGGCTCGCGCCCGCCACGCCGCGCGCCACCCTGAGCCGGTGGGGGCCGCCTGATGGCTGCGGTCACCCGCACGGTCGAGCAGGTCGCGGGCCTGGAGAAGTACAAGCACGGCTTCGTCACCGACATCGAACAGGACTTCGCGCCCAAGGGCCTGAACGCCGATATCGTCCGCTTCATCTCGGCCAAGAAGCACGAGCCGCAGTGGATGCTCGACTGGCGCCTTGAAGCCTTCGAACGCTGGCTGGCCATGGACGAGCCCGACTGGGCGAAGGTCAGCTTCCCGAAGATCGACTACCAGGACAGCTACTACTACGCCGCGCCCAAGGAGAAGGTCGGGATCGCCAGCCTGGATGAGGTCGATCCGGACATCCTGGAAACCTACAAGAAGCTGGGCATTCCGCTGCGCGAGCAGGAGGTGCTGGCCGGCGTCGTGGGCGCCCCGCGCTATGCCGTGGACGCGGTCTTCGACAGCGTCAGCGTGGTCACCACCTTCAAGAAGGAGCTGGCCCAGGTCGGGGTGATCTTCTGCTCGATGAGCGAGGCGATCCGCGAGCACCCGGAGCTGGTGAAGCAGTACCTCGGCTCGGTGGTGCCGGTCAGCGACAACTACTTCGCCTGTCTGAACGCCGCGGTGTTCTCCGACGGCAGCTTCGTCTACGTGCCGCCGGGCGTGCGTTGCCCGATGGAGCTGTCGACCTATTTTCGGATCAACGCTGAGAATTCCGGCCAGTTCGAGCGCACCCTGATCATCGCGGACAAGGGCGCCTACGTGTCGTATCTGGAGGGCTGCACGGCCCCGATGCGCGACGAGAACCAGTTGCACGCCGCCGTGGTCGAGCTGGTGGTCCTCGACGACGCGGAGATCAAATATTCCACCGTTCAGAACTGGTATCCGGGTGATCCGGTGACCGGCAAGGGCGGCATCTACAACTTCGTCACCAAGCGCGCCGACTGCCGCGGTGACCGCTCGAAGGTGTCGTGGACCCAGGTCGAGACCGGCTCGGCGATCACCTGGAAATATCCGTCCTGCGTCCTGCGCGGCGACGGCTCCTCCGGCGAGTTCTATTCGATCGCTATCACCAACGGTCGCCAGCAGGCCGACACCGGCACCAAGATGATCCACCTGGGCGCCAACACCCGCTCGCGGATCATCTCCAAGGGGATCAGCGCCGGGCGCTCGTCCAACACCTACCGCGGCCTGGTCTCGGCCCACCCCAAGGCCAAGGGCGCGCGCAACTTCACCCAGTGCGACTCGCTGCTGATCGGCAAGCACTGCGCGGCCCACACCGTGCCCTACATCGAAGCCCGCAACAGCCAGGCCAAGTTCGAGCACGAGGCGACCACCACGCGGCTCTCGGAAGACCAGCTGTTCTATGTGATGCAGCGCGGGCTCAGCCAGGAAGAGGCGGTGCAGCTGCTGGTCAACGGCTTCGTCAAGGACGTGCTGCAGGAACTCCCCATGGAGTTCGCGGTCGAGGCCCAGAAGCTGGTGGCCATCAGCCTGGAAGGCAGCGTCGGATGACTCCGACCCGCCGCAGGAGCCCGCCATCGACGCTGTCGCTGAAGCATGCCTTTGAGGTCGAGCAGGCGCGGCGCGAGGCTGAGCGCTTCGCCCGCGAGGAGGCCGAGCGCCAACAGCAGGAAGAGGACCTCGCCCGCGCCGAGCAGCTCTATGACGCGGTGATCGGCGACCCGGTGTTCCTGAAAACCCACGGCCTGACGGTCGACTGGCGGCGCTACACGGTGCTGATCGAAGGGTCCAATTTCCGCATCCGCGCCTATTTCGAAGCCGGCCAGGCCAGCGTCGCCATCGGCGACAAGCGCCAGGTCTCCACAACCGGGGCCGCCGCGCCCCTCAAGCGCGAAGAGGTCGGCAGTGTCGCCGACGCCCTGCGTGTCATCGCCCAATTCCTCGCCGACGAGATCCATTGATGCTGAGTGTCACCAACCTGCACGCCACCGTCGGCGGCAAGGAGATCCTGAAGGGCCTGAGCCTGGAGGTTCCGGCCGGACAGGTGCACGCCATCATGGGGCCGAACGGGGCGGGCAAGTCGACGCTGTCCTACGTGCTGACCGGCCGCGACGGCTATCAGGTGACCGAAGGCACGGCCACCCTCGACGGCGAGGACCTGCTGGCCCTGGCCCCCGACGAGCGGGCGGCGCGCGGCGTGTTCCTGTCTTTCCAGTATCCGCTGGAGATTCCCGGCGTCCCGGCTCTGACCTTCATCCGCACGGCGCTCAATGCCCAGCGGCGCGCCCGCGGCGAAGACGAAGTGTCAGCGCCGGCCTTCCTGAAGCTGGCGCGGGAGAAGGCGGCTGCGCTGAAGATCGACTTCGAGATGCTCAAGCGCGCGCTCAACGTCGGCTTCTCAGGCGGTGAGAAGAAGCGGATGGAAATCCTTCAAATGGCGATGCTTTCGCCGCGCTTCCTGATCCTCGACGAGACCGACAGCGGCCTCGACATCGATGCCTTGCGGATCGTGGCGGACGGGGTCAACGCCCTGCGCTCGCCGGACCGCGCCATGCTGGTAATCACCCACTACCAGCGCCTGCTCGACTACATCACGCCGGACGCCGTTCACGTGCTGGCCGGCGGCCGCATCGTCGCCTCCGGCGGCCCGGAGCTGGCCCACGAGCTCGAGGCCAGCGGCTACGAACGCTACGAGAAGGCGGCGGCTTGAGCCTTTCGACCGCCATACGCGACCGCGACGTCGCCCAGCTGCCGTCCAGGCGCGACGAGGACTGGCGCTGGACGGACCTGCGCGGCCTGATCCGCATGCTGCCGCCGCCCTCCGCGCCGGTCGAGGGCGATCTTGGCGAAGGCGTCTTCGACGAACTGGTCCGGCGCAAGATCGTCGTCGCCAACGGCCGCGGCGAGGCGCTGATCGAAGTCCCGGCGGGCGAAACCGCCTGGGTCGCGCTCCGCTTCATTTCCAAGAGCGACGGCGCGCACGCCGCCAGCGCCCGCGTCACCGTCGGCGCCGGCGCGACCCTGCACCTGTTCGAGACCTATGAAGGCGAAGGCGGTTACGTCGCCCAGACCACGCTCACCTTCGCTCTGGCGGAAGGCGCCGCCGTCGAGCGCGTGGTCCTGGCCGCCGACAGTCCCGGCGGCGTCTCGGTCAGCCAGGCCGAGGTCAGCCTCGCCGCCAAGGCTGACTTCGCCCAGACCGTGGTCACCTCCGGCGGCCGCCGCCAACGGATCGAGACCCGCGTCGCCCACCCCGGCGGCCACGCCAGCCTGCGTCTGGATGGTGTCTACCTGCTGGCCGACAAGGCGCATGCCGATCTCACCACCGTCGTCACCCATGACGGCGTCGACGGGACCACCGAACAGCTCACCAAGGGCGTCGTCCGCGACCAGGCGCGCGGCGTCTTCCAGGGCCGGATCATCGTCGCCGAAGGCGCCGACCGCACCGACGCCAAGATGGGCCACCACGCCGTGATCCTGTCGGATAAGGCCGAGGTGGACGCCAAGCCGGAGCTGGAGATCTACGCCGACGACGTGGCCTGCGCCCACGGCAACACGGTCGGCGCGCTCGACGAGGACGCCCTGTTCTACGCACGTCAGCGCGGCATGAACCAGGCCGAGGCCCACGCCCTGCTGACCGAGGCTTTCATCGGCCAGGTCATCGACCGCATCGACCAGGACGAAGCCCGCGACGTGGTCCGCGCCTGGGCGGCCGAACGGCTGAGGGCCTGAGCATGGCCTTCGATGTCGACGCGATCCGCGCCGAGTTCCCCATCATGGCGCGTCAGGTGAACGGCCATCCGCTGGTGTATCTGGACAGCGCCGCCTCGGCCCAGAAGCCGCGCGCGGTGATCGACTCCATGGTCCACGCCATGGAGCACAGCTACGCCAATGTGCACCGCGGCCTGCACACCCTGGCCAACGAGACCACCGAGGCCTATGAGGCCGCCCGCAAGTCGGTGGCCCGCTTCATCGGCGCCCACCCCAGCGAGATCGTCTTCACCAAAGGCGGCACCGAAGCGATCAATCTGGTCGCCGCGGGGCTCGGCGCGAGCCTGAAGGCCGGCGACGAGATCCTGCTCTCGGAGATGGAGCACCACGCCAACATCGTCCCCTGGCATTTCCTGCGCGAGCGGCGGGGCGTGGTCCTGAGGTTCACGCCGGTCACCGACGACGGGCGCCTGGATCTCGAAGCGTTTCGGACCCTGCTGACCGAGCGTACCAAGGTCGTGGCCCTGACCCACATGTCCAACGTCCTGGGCACCGTGAACCCGGTGGGCGAGCTGACTCGGTTGGCGCACGACGCCGGTGCGCTGGTCTTGCTGGACGGCTGCCAGGCCGTCGTCCACCAGCCGATCGATGTGAAGGCGCTGGACGTCGATTTCTACGTCTTCTCCGGCCACAAGCTCTATGGCCCCACCGGCATCGGCGCCCTCTACGGCAAGGCCGAGCGGCTGGCGGCGCTGCCGCCTTACCAGGGCGGCGGCGAGATGATCGGGGCGGTGACCCTTGAAAAGATCAGCTACGCCGACCCGCCGCATCGGTTCGAGGCCGGCACGCCGCCGATCGTCGAGGCCATCGGCTTGGGCGCGGCCATCGAGTGGCTCTGCGGCCTCGACCGCGCCGCCATCGCCGCGCACGAACACGCCCTTTACGACCACGTCCGCCAGCGCCTGAATGGAGCGAACTGGCTGCGGGTGCTCGGCGAGGCCCCCGGCAAGGGCGCGATCCTCGCCTTCACCGTCGCCGGCGCCCACGCCCACGACGTGGCCCAGATCCTCGACAAATACGGCGTGGCCGTGCGCGCCGGGACCCACTGCGCCGAGCCGCTGATGGCCCGCTTCGGGGTGACATCGAGCGCGCGGGCGTCCTTCGCCCTATATAACACCCACGAGGAGGCCGACGCCTTCGTGGATGCGCTCACTAAGACTCAGGCTTTCTTCGCGTAAGATGACCCCTATGGATGACGCCGCCCCCATCGAGACGACGGTCGCGCCACTGGCGCAGGCGGAGCTCGACGCCCTGACTGACCGGCTGATCGAACAGCTGAAGACCGTGTTCGACCCGGAAATCCCGGTCGATATCTATGAGCTCGGCCTGATCTACAAGGTCGACGTCAGCGACAACAAGGACGTGGTCATCGACATGACCTTGACCGCCCCGGGTTGCCCGGTTGCCGGCGAGATGCCCGGCTGGGTCGAGGACGCGGTCAAGGAGATCCCCGAGGTCAAGTCCTGCAAGGTCGAGCTGGTGTTCGATCCGCCCTGGGATCCGTCGCGGATGAGCGACGAGGCCAAGCTGCAACTGAATATGTTCTGATGAGCAATCTCAGCATCACCCCGCCGCCCCGCGCGCGCCGCGAACGCCCCAAGGTGGTCACGCTTTCCGAAGCCGCCGCCGAGCGGGTGCGCGAGATCATGGGCAAGGCCGAGAAGCCCTACGCTGGCCTGCGGGTCGGCGTGAAGAACGGCGGCTGCGCGGGGCAGGAGTACGTCCTGGAATATGCCGAGGCGGCCAACCCGCTGGATGAAGTGGTTGAGGACAAGGGGGTCACCATCCTGGTCGACCCCAAGGCGGTGCTGTTCTTGATCGGCACGACGATCGACTACGACGTGACCCGCCTGTCGGCCAAGTTCGTGTTCCGCAATCCCAATGAGACCGACGCCTGCGGCTGCGGCGAGAGCGTCACCATCGAGCCCGCGAAGCCCCAGTAGGGGCGCTAGGCTTTCCGGCGCTGGAAGGTCTCCAGCCCGAGGCCCGCCGCCGCCAGGATCAGCGGCAGGATGTAGTAGCTCAGCCGATAGCCAAGAAAGGCAGCCGCCAGCGCCGCCGGCTCGATGCCGGGCAACAGGGCCGCCATGGCGCTCTCGAACACGCCGGCGCCGCCCGGCACCGATGACACAAGGCCTGCGATGCAGGCCACCGCATAAGCGCCAACAAAGGTCACATAGCTCGGCCCGCCGTGCGGCAGCAGGATCCACAGGATCGCCGCGGCGATGGCGTTGTCGACCAAGCCCAGAACCAGTTGCGACAGGGCGTCGAGCAGACTGGGCAAGGTGATGCTGCGCCCGAAGGCGATGATCGGCTTGCGTCGCAGGCCGCACAGCGCGACGTAGCCCAGCGACGCCGTGACCAGGGCAGCGCCTAAAGCATGGCCGACCATGGGCGGGATAGCCGTCGCGGCCAGGTCGCGGCTGGAAGCCAGCAACAGGCCGGCGCCGGACAGGGCCGAGATCCCCACGGCGAACGATACCCCCGAGAACAGGGTCGTTCCGGCCACCTGGGTCAAGCCGACGCCGTAGCGATCGTAGACCCGGGCCCGGATGGCGCCGGAGATCAGCAGGTTGGCCCCGATGGCGTGGGCAACGGCGTTGGCCAGGAACGAGCCCCACAGCACCGGGCCCCAGGGGAGGCGCGCGCCGGTCCAGCGCAGCCCGACCCATTCGATCGCCCCCATCAGCACGAAGCTCGTCACCGCCAGTACCAGGGACCAGGCGATGGCGGCGGTCCCCCAGCCGGCTATGGCGGCCCTGACGGCGGCAAAGCTAAGGTGGTGGAACTCCCGCCACAGCACCCAGGCGGCGGCCCCCAGCAGCACGACAGGTACGATCCGCAGCGCCCAGCGGACCCCCGTGCTCAGCGGATAGCGATGCGCCGCGAGGTCCCGGGCAAGCTCTTCCCGGACGGGCTCCGGCGTTTTTGCGGGGGTCTTGTCGGGTGCTGTCACGGCGGGTCGAACTCTCCGTTGAGTCGGGTGAGAGTGTCAGGGCTCGGTGGGTTCGCAGCGAAGCGCAAGGGAACCGAAAGACACGGCGCAGGTTGTCTGGACGCACTCTCAATCACCTGGAGGCCGCCATGGTTCGCGAACACGGGCAAGATTTGGACGAGACGCTCCGCCAAGAGCGCCTGCGCGCCGCCAATGTTCAGGCCGACGCTTCGGACCGCGAAGGGGATCGTTTGGCCGAGCAGCCGCCCTCCCTCGTGGAACGCGCCGGGGCGTTGTTCGCGCCCGCGCCCGTGGCGACCCGGCCGCCGAAGGCCCGCCGTGGCCCCTCTGATCGCGTCCTGTTGGCGGTGATCATGGCGCGCCTGGAGGACGAAAAGAGTCTGGACCTGCGCGACGTCCGGGCGACCGTCGATGATGCAGAGGTCACCCTCGACGGCACAGTCCAGAAGAAGGCCGACAAGCGCCGTATTGAAGACGTGGCCGACCTCGACGGCGTTCGCAACGTACAGAACAACCTGCGGGTCCGTGAACCTGGTCACTGGACGTTCCTGTAAGAGCTTCCCCCAACGCCGGTCGGCGAGGTGGCGGGCAACCCAAGCGTGGGCCCATGGGTTTTGCCTTCGACATACTGTCGCAAGGAGTTCATCCGATGCCCCGCAAACAGACGCAAGACGAAGCCCGCCGCGCGTTCACGCACGGCTCGGGCGGCGCCAACGCCGACATGGCCGTGGAAGCCGCCCCGGTCCACGAGGACCGTCACATCGACGCGCCTCACTCGCGTGAGGCCGAACCGCTGAAAGAGGGCGAGAAGCACGACCATATGGCCGCGCGCGAGAAGCGCGCCGAGGGTCGTCAGGAGGCCCTGCTCGACGAGGCGCTGGAGGAGACCTTCCCCGGCAGCGACCCGATCAGCCCCAAGCACATCACCTGATCCCAAGAGCGCGGGCCGGCGTCAGGCGCCGGCCTGCCGCTCGATCTCGGCGTTTAGCTCCGCGCCGGCCAGGACCACCATGCCGGAGAGCCAGGTCCAGGTCATGAACCCGATAGCCGTGCCCAGCGAGCCGTAGGTGCGGTCGTAGTGGGCGAAGTTCCCGACATAAACCGAGAAGACCAGGGACACCGCCACCCAGACCACGATTGCCGCGGCGCTGCCCCAGGTGATCCAGCGCCAGCGGACCGGGCTGCGGCTGGGGCCGTAGCGATAGAGCAAGGCGAGCGCCACGGTCAGGCCGGCTAGCAGCACCGGCCAGCTTGCCCAGCCGAACATGGTGGCCGCGTGAGCGCCCGCGAAGGTCTGGATCACTGGCCCCGCCGCCAGCAGCACCAGAGCCGCCAGTCCAAAGGCCAACAAGCCCAAGGTGAATGCCAGCGAGATCAGCAAGCGACGGATCAGGCCGCGGCTCTCATGGGCCTCGTAGGCGATGTTTAGCCCGGTCATCAGCGCGTTGACCGCGCCGTTGGTGCTCCAGATCGCCGCAAGCAGGGCGATTACGAATGCGGCTGAAAGGCCCTGGCCCTTCGAGGCCGCCAGGCGGACCATCTCATCGCCGATCAAGGTCAAGGCGCTGGGCGGCAGCAGGAAGGCCAGGATGTGCAGGTGTTGCTGCATCTGGCCGACGTCGGCGAACAGGCCGTAGAGCGCCACGAGGGCGCCCAGGCCCGGAAACAGCGCCAGCAGGGCGTAGAAGGTCATGCCGGCCGCAATCAGCGGGATCTGGTCCTCAGTAAATTCCTTGCGGGTGCGATCGAGAATGTCGCGCCAGCCGCGCGCCGGGATATCGGCCGGCGAAGCCGCGCCGCTGCCGCGTCCGGCCCCGATGGGCAGGACCGGCTTCAGGGTGAGGCGCGCACGCCCGCCGCGCAACAGCGCAACAGTCGCGCCCGCCAGCACCGCCACCGGACCCCAGTTCCACGCAAATCTGCCCAGTCCCCGCGCCATAACCGTCCCTGCGTCCTTCAACCTCTGCCGCGCAATTCGCCGCCGGGCCCAACGGTTCCGCTTGGCCTTCGTCAGGTCCTTCGGTCGGCGCCCGGCCCGTGCTAGGCAGAGCCGGTGAAGCTCCCGCCGCCCCGCATCGATCTCAGAGGCCTGCAGGCCGTGAAGGTCGGCGTCAGCCGGTTCAGCCTCGGCGATCCCTACTACCTGATCCTGGCCATGCGCTGGCCGACCTTTATTGGCGCTGTCTTCCTGGCGCTACTAGTGGTGAACACCTTCTTCGCGGGTCTGTTCTGGCTGGCCCCGAACTCGGTGAGCAACGCGCATCCGGGATCGTTCTACGACGCCTTCTTCTTCAGCGTGGAGACGCTGGCCACGGTCGGCTACGGCGCCATGACGCCGGCCTCGCTCTACGGGCATATGGTTGCCACCAGCGAGATCTTCGTGGGCATGTTCCTGACGGCGCTGGTCACCGGCGCCTTCTTCGCCCGCTTCGCCCGGCCGCGGCCTCGCCTAGTGTTTAGCGACGTCGCCGTGATCGCGCCTTACGAAGACGGCGACGCCCTGATGGTGCGGGTCGCCAGCCGGCGGATGCAGGGGATCAGCGAGGCCAAGGCGCGGATCAGCTATTTGCGCGACCAGCCGGTCGGCGACAGCCGGTTCAGC
>JBBQTP010000121.1:0-12140 GCA_038213205.1 Caulobacterales bacterium | reverse complement strand
CCCGCCCGCGCCGCGCGCGGCCTCGTCGCAGAAGTCCGTCCGCGCCGGCGGCAAGCACAACGACCTGGACAACGTCGGCTACACCGCGCGCCACCACACCTTCTTCGAGATGCTGGGGAATTTCTCCTTCGGCGACTACTTCAAGGAAGGCGCGATCGAATACGCCTGGGAGCTGCTGACCAAGGAGTTCGCGCTTCCCGTCGATAAGCTGCTGGTCACCGTCTACGCCGAGGACGAGCACGCTGCGGAGCTGTGGAAGAAGATCGCCGGCCTGCCCGACCAAAAGATCATCCGCATCGCCACCGCCGACAACTTCTGGTCCATGGGCGACACCGGCCCCTGCGGTCCCTGCTCGGAGATCTTCTACGATCACGGCGACCACATCCCCGGCGGGCCGCCCGGCAGCCCGGACGAGGACGGCGACCGGTTCGTGGAGATCTGGAATCTGGTCTTCATGCAGTTCGAGCAGCTGGCCAACGGCGACCGCAATAACCTGCCCAAGCCTTCCATCGACACTGGCATGGGCCTGGAGCGGCTGGCTGCGGTTCTGCAGGGCGTGCACGACAACTACGACATCGACCTGTTCAAGACGATCATCGCGGCCTCGCGAGAGCTGGTCGACGGAGCGGGCGGGGCATCGAACGGCCCCTCCCACCGGGTGATCGCCGACCACCTGCGCTCGTCGAGCTTCCTGATCGCCGACGGCGTCATGCCGTCCAACGAGGGCCGCGGCTATGTGCTGCGCCGGATCATGCGCCGCGCCATGCGCCACGCCCACCTGCTGGGCGCCGCCGACCCGCTGATGCACCGCCTCGCGCCGACGTTGATCGCGGAGATGGGTGCGGCCTATCCGGAGTTGAAGCGCGCCGAGCCGGCGATCATCGACACCCTTCGCCAGGAAGAGGAGCGGTTCCGCCGCACGCTGGGCCGCGGCATGTCAATCCTCGAGGAGGCGACTGCGGGCCTGAACGAGGGCGACGTGCTCTCCGGCGAGACCGCCTTCAAGCTCTATGACACCTATGGCTTCCCGCTCGACCTGACGCAGGACGCGGTGCGGACCAAGGGCCTGACGGTCAATCTCGATGAGTTCGACCAGGCGATGAACCGCCAGCGCGAGATGGCGCGGGAGAACTGGACCGGCTCCGGCCAGGTCGCGGCCGCCGGCGAATGGTTCGCCATCCGCGACCGGCTCGGCCCGACGGAGTTCGTCGGCTACGAGCAGATCGAGGCGACGGCCGAGTTGCTCGCCCTGGTCGAGGACGGCCGCGAGATCGACGGCGCGATGACCGGCGCCAAGGTCCAGGCGGTGTTCGACCGTACGCCTTTCTACGCTGAGAGCGGCGGCCAGGCCGGCGACCAGGGTGAGGTCGAATGGGCCACATCTGAAGGAAAGCCAGGCCGCGCTCGGGTGACCGACGTCCAGAAGCAAGCCGGCGACCTGTTCGTCCATGACCTGGAGATCCTCGAGGGCTCGCTGGCCCCAGGCGCCCACGTGCGCCTGGCAGTCGACGCCGCGCGCCGCACGGCCACCCGCGCCAATCACTCCGCGACCCACCTGCTGCATGCGGCCCTGCGCAATGTGCTGGGCCCGCATGTCACCCAGAAGGGCCAGATGGTCGATGGCGAGCGGATCCGCTTCGACTTCAGTCACGGCGCGCCGGTCACGCCTGACGAGATCGACCGCATCGAGGCCGAGGTGAACGCCGTGGTGCGCCAGAACCTGCCGGCTGTGACCGAGCTGATGGCCCCCAAACAGGCCATGGAAGCCGGGGCCATGGCACTGTTCGGCGAGAAGTACGGCGACACGGTTCGCGTGCTGACGCTGGGCCAGTCGCTGGCCGGCCCCGATGGCGGAAAGGGGGGCGCCTATTCCGTCGAGCTTTGCGGCGGCACCCACGTGGCCCGCACCGGCGACATCGCGCTCTTCAAGGTGGTCCAGGAGCAGGGCGTCGCCGCAGGTGTGCGCCGGATCGAGGCGCTGACCGGAGAGTCCGCGCGTCGCTGGCTGCTCGACCAGGCGGCGGTCGCCAAGGCCCTGGCGGACCAGTTCAAGGTTCCGGTCTCCGAAGTCCCGGCCCGGATTGCGGTCCTGGAGACCCAGCGCCGTCAGCTGGAAAAGGAACTGGGCGACGCCAAGCGCCAGTTGGCCATGGGCGGCGGCTCTGGCGGCGGTGCGGCGGCGGCCGGGCCCGAGGAGATCGGCGGCGTCCTGGTGCTGGCCCGCGTTATGGAGGGCGTCGGCGGCAAGGACCTGCGGCCCATCGCCGAGGAATATAAGAAGCAGCTTCCCGATGGGGTGATCGCCCTGGTCGGCTCGGCGGAGGGCAAGGCAGCCGTCGCTGTGGCCGTCACCGGCGCCGCCCAGGCGAAGTTCAACGCCGTGGAACTGACCCAGGCCGCGGTGCTGGCCATGGGTGGCCAAGGCGCGGGCGGCCGGCCCGACTTCGCCCAGGGCGGCGCCCCCGACGGTGCCAAGGCCGCCGAGGGCCTGGCCGCCATCAAGGGTCTGATCTCGGCCTAGGTTAGGACTGAACGAACATGCAGAGCTTGTTGCCGGCGGCGTCGCGGAAGTAGCTGCCGTAGAAGCCGCTGGTCGCTTCGGGCGGGCGGAAGCCCGGCGCGCCCTCGTCGGTCCCGCCGTTGGCCAGGGCGGCGTCGTAGGCGGTCTTCACCTGCGCCTGATCGTCGGCCTTGAAGCCGATCATGACCCCGTTGCCGCCGCGAGGGGCCTGGCCATCATGGGGTTTGCAGATGCCGACGCCCGGTGCGCCGTCCTTGCCGTAGAACGCCCAGCCGCCGTCCAGCGGGCCGCGGGCGTAGCCGATGGCGCCCAGCACAGCATCATAGAAGGGCAAGGCGCCCTCCACGTCGTGGGCGCCCAGGGTGATGTAGCCGATGGTCATGCCTCGTCCTCCGTGAGCAGCCGGCAGCATAGCCGTCATCAGGAACGAAGCAAGAACGAACCGCTGATCGCGGCCGGATTCCGCAGGCCCGCGGCGCGCCTTAGGCGGCTAACGCCTTGGCCAGGTTGGCCGCAATCTTGTCGATGAAGCCCTCAGTGGTCAGCCAACCCTGGGTGTCGCCGACCAGCAGGGCCAGGTCCTTGGTCATCGAGCCGGCCTCGACCGTCTCGACGCAGACCTTTTCCAGGGTGTCGGCGAAATGGTCCAACTCAGCGTTGTCGTCGAGCTTGGCGCGGTGCTTCAGCCCTTGGGTCCAGGCGAAGATCGAGGCGATGGAGTTGGTCGAGGTGGCTTCGCCGCGCTCGTGCTGGCGGAAGTGGCGGGTGACGGTGCCGTGGGCGGCCTCGGCCTCCATGGTCTTGCCGTCCGGGGTGAGCAACACCGAGGTCATCAGGCCCAGCGAGCCGAAGCCCTGGGCCACCGTGTCGGATTGCACGTCGCCGTCGTAGTTCTTGCAGGCCCAGACATAGCCGCCCGACCACTTCATCGCCGCGGCCACCATGTCGTCGATCAGCCGGTGCTCATAGGTCAGGCCGGCGGCCTTGAACTGGTGGGCGTAGGCGGTGTCATAGACCTCCTGGAACAGGTCCTTGAAGCGCCCGTCATAGGCCTTGAGGATGGTGTTCTTGGTGGAGAGATACAGCGGATAGTTCCGCGCCAGGGCGTAGGCGAACGAGGCGTGGGCGAAGTCGCGGATCGAGTCGTCGAGGTTGTACATCGCCAGCGCCACGCCGGCGCCGGGGTAGTTGAACACCTCGCGCTCGATGGTCTCGCCGTTGTCGCCCTTCCAGGTCAGCGTCATCTTGCCGGGGCCGGGCACCAGGAAATCGGTGGCGCGATACTGGTCGCCATAGGCGTGGCGGCCGATGATGATCGGCTGGGTCCAGCCGGGCACCAGGCGCGGCACGTTCTTGCAGATGATCGGCTCGCGGAAGACGACGCCGCCCAGGATGTTGCGGATCGTGCCGTTCGGCGACTTCCACATCTGCTTGAGGCCGAATTCCTTCACCCGGGCTTCGTCGGGGGTGATGGTGGCGCACTTCACGCCGACGCCATGGCGCTTGATCGCCTCGGCCGCGTCGATCGTCACTTTGTCGTCGGTGGCGTCGCGGTGCTCCATCCCCAGGTCGTAGTAGTCGAGCTCAAGGTCGAGGAAGGGGAAGATCAGCTTGTCCTTGATCCACTTCCAGATGATCCGGGTCATCTCGTCCCCGTCGATATCGACGACAGGGTTGGCGACTTTGATCTTTGCCATGAGGGGCAGGCGCTCCGCGCGAACTTGATGCTTTGCGGGCCGTATAGCCGCCCCGGCGGCGGACGCAAAGGCCGCTGGCGCGCGACGCCTGGGCGTCGATCAGCCGAGGCTGGCCGCCATCGCCCGGCCAAGCTCGGCGAACAGGGCCGCGCGGTCGGCGACCGAGGTGGTCGAGCCGCTCAGGAACGCGACGGCCGCATAGCGCCGATGATCGTGCAGCGCGAAGATCCCGACGTCGTTGTAGGCGCTGGCGAGGCCCTGATCGGTCCCCGCGGCGCCGGTCTTGTGCGCGAAGGTTGCGTCCTTCGGCAGGCCGGTCTTCAGGCCCTGGCCGCCGCGCGGGCTCGCGGTCATCATCGCCAGCAACCGGCGGCTGGAGGCGATGGAGAGCATCTCGCCGGCATCGAGCTTGGAGAGGAAGTTCAGCATGTCCTCCGGCGTCGCCGTGTCGCGCGGGTCAGCCATGTAGGCCAGCGTGGCGGCGCGGCGCCGGGCCGGGGGCACGGTGTCGCGCGCCGCAGCGAAGGCGGCGGCCCCCTTCCAGGCGGGACGGAATGAGGCCATGCTCAGGACCTCCGGCTGCAGCTCGCGCTCATAGCGATCGACGCGGATCTCGGTGATTTTCTGCTCCTGCAGCCAAGCCGAGACCACGCCCGGGCCGCCGATGCGCTTCATCAGCAGGTCGGCGGCGGTGTTGTCGCTGTCGCTGACAGCCGCCGTCAGCAGCTCCTGGACCGTATAGACCGAGCGACCCGGCCAGGCGTCGGCGATCGGCGACCAGTCCGGCGACAGCTCCTTGGCGCTAAGCAGCAGGGTCTCGGCGAGGCTGAGCCGGCCATGATCGATCTCCGACAGCACCGCGGCGGCCAACGGCAGCTTCATGACGCTCTGCATGGGAAAGCGCCGGTCGCCGGCCAGGGTGAAGTGCTGGCCGCTCTCCAGGTTCATCAGTCCGACCCCAAGAATCGCGGGCAGCACGCGCTTGGCGATCGCGCCGACGTCGCTGTTCAGCTTGTCCATCTTCAGGGCCGGCGTGCGTGAAGCGGTGAGCGGCTTGGAGTCGCTGCACCCGGCCAAGGCCAGGCTCGCGCCACCTAGGAGAACGCCCCGTCTGCGCAAACTTATGCCGCCAAGACTTGCGCTGGCGCCGCCAACCGATTGTAACCGCGTCATGGCCGAAGCCTCTCCTGCCGCACCTGTCATTATCCTGAACGCGCCACAGCTCGGGGAGAACATCGGTGCGGCTGCAAGAATTATGGCCAACTTCGGATTGGTCCAGCTTCGGCTGGTCAATCCGAGGGACGGTTGGCCCCAAGAACGGGCCTGGGCCTCGGCCTCCGGGGCCGATTGGCCTCTGAACGCCGCCCAGGTGTTTGAGCGGGTGGAAGACGCCGTGGCTGACCTGAACCTGGTCTATGCGACCACGGCCAGGCCGCGCGAACTGACCCTGCCAATTTTGACCCCGCGTGCGGCGGCGGCGGAGCTTTCCAGGGCCATCGCCGGCGGTCTGCGGGCGGGCCTGCTGTTCGGCGGCGAGCGCGCGGGGCTGGAGACGGCCGATATCGCGCTTTGCCAGGCCGTGGTGACCCTGCCGGTGGATGTGCGGTTCAAGTCGCTGAACCTGGCCCAGGCGGTGGCGATTAATGCCTATGAGTGGCGGATGACCCAGGCCGACGAGGCGCCGCCGGCCTTCCGCAACGGCCCGCCGCCCGCCGACGGGGCGGCGATGCTGGGCCTCTATGAGCACTTCGAGAAGGAGCTGGATGACGCCGGCTTCTTCCACCCGCCAGAGAAACGGCCCTCGATGGTGCAGAACCTGCGCTCGGCGCTGGGCCGCGCGAGCTTTACCGACCAGGAGGTGCGCACCTTCCGCGGCGTGGTGACGGCGCTCTCCAGGGGGCGCGGGCGGGTGCTGGCCAAGCTCGCGGAGAAGAAGCCCAAGGGCGGCGTCTGATCCCTCCAAACTTGACTCCGAAGGGCCCGGTGGGCATACACCGCGCCTTCCAGCCGCCGGGCTTGCCCGCGCGGAGGGAATTCATGACGGGTGACACGAACGCCGCCGTTGTAATCGCGCTTCCAGTTTCGGGGCGCCGGCTCGGGTCGAACAGAAGAGCTATCAATGTCCAAGCGCCACAGCGCCAAGTACAAACTCGACCGCCGGATGGGCGAAAACATCTGGGGTCGCCCGAAGTCACCGATCAACAAGCGCGCCTACGGCCCCGGCCAACATGGTCAGCGCCGCAAGCAGAAGGTCTCCGACTTCGGCCTGCAGCTGCGCGCCAAGCAGAAGCTGAAGGGCTACTACGGTAACCTCACCGAGAAGCAGTTCAGCAAGATCTACGAAGAGGCCGCGCGCCGTAAGGGCAACACCTCCGAGAACCTGATCGGCCTGCTGGAAAGCCGCCTGGACGCGGTGGTCTATCGCTCCAAGTTCGTGCCGACCCCCTTCGCCGCCCGCCAGTTCGTCAACCACGGCCACGTGCTGGTGAACGGCAAGCGGGTGAACATCCCGTCCTACCGCGTGAAGCCCGACGACGTGGTCTCGGTGCGGGAGCGTTCGCGCAACATGGCCCTGGTGCTGGAAGCCCTGCAGTCGCCCGAGCGCGACACGCCCGACTACATCGACGTCGACACCAAGGGCATGAGCGCCAAGTACATCCGCATCCCGGAGCTGTCGGAAGTTCCCTATCCGGTGAAGATGGAACCCAACCTGGTCATCGAATTCTACGCGTCCTAAGCGCGCGGGAACGACCAGCGACTTTCGAAGGCCCCGCCGGGTCGCCTCAGGGCGACCCGGCTTTTTTTTGCTCAAGGTATCCACGCCCAAGGGCGTGGGGAGCGATCCGGGGCCTTTTGATTTGCGCGTTGCTGTGGCGGAGTGGGGGCGATGGACCGACGCCTCTTCCTCTTGGCTTCCCTGGCGCTTGGCGGCTGCGCGACGATGGCGCCGCCGGCCGTGGGTCCGCCGACGCCGCTGGCCGAACTGGAGCCGCTTTATTCGGCGGTGGCGGGCCGCGAAGCCCTGACGATCCGGGTCTCGTCCAACGGCTGCACCGCCAAGCCGGACTTCGCCTTCTACGTCGAGCGGCGGGGCGGCGGCGTGACAATCGCCTTCGCGCGCAAGCGGGTCGACAGCTGCAAGTCGTTCGCCATGGGCCAGGCCGAGATCGCCTTTACCTGGGCGGAGCTGGACCTCGATCCCAAGACGCCTGTCTTCCTGCTGAACCCCGTGACGGCCTGGACCGGGCCGGGTAGCTAAACCCCATGAGACTCATCCTTGCCGCGGTCATCGCCACCATGTCCCTAAACCTCGCCCAAGCGGCAGCCCTGACACCCGAGCGGGTGTTCGCCAGCCCTGACCTGTCGGGACCGCAGGCGCGCGGCGTGGCGCTGGCGCCGGACGGCTCGGCGGTGACCTATCTGAAGGCCAAGGCCGACGATGTGGACGTCACAGACCTGTGGATCGCAGATGTTGCCGGCGGGCCGCCCAGAATGCTGGTCGACGGCCGTGCGCTGTCGCCGAAGGACCACGAGCTCTCCGAGGCTGAGAAGAGCCGCCGCGAGCGGCTGGGCCAGCGAACCCACGGCGTGGTCGAGTACCACTGGGACGACCAGGGCAAATATATCCTGGCGCCGGTGCAGGGCGACCTGTGGCTGGCCGATCGCGCCAGCGGCCAGGTGCGGCGGCTGACCAACACGCCAGGCGACGAGGTCGACGGCAAGATCTCGCCGAAGGGAGCGTTCGTTTCCTGGGTGCGGGATGACAACCTCTATGTCATGCCGCTGACCGGCGGGGCGGAGCGGGCGTTGACCACCGGAGGGACGGAACTCAAGAGCTGGGGCACGGCGGAGTTCATCGCCCAGGAGGAGCTGCACCGCTTCACCGGCTACTGGTGGGCGCCCAGCGAGCAGAGGATCGCCCTGACCTTCGTGGACCAGTCTGGTGTCGACGTGATCGACCGGGTGGATGTCGGCGCGTCGGGCGCGACCATCGTGCACCAGCGCTATCCGCGGGTCGGGCGGCCCAACGCCAAGGTGGAGCTCTACGTGGCCGATGTGACCACCGGCGCGCGGGTGAAGGTCGACCTCGGCGCGGACAACGATATCTACCTGGCCCGGGCGGACTGGGCGAAAGACTCGAAGACGCTCTACGTACAGAGGCTGACGCGGGGCCAGAAGCGTCTGGATATCCTGGCCGTCGATCCGGCGACCGGCGCGAGCAAGGTGATCCTCACCGAGACCAGCCCGCACTGGGTGGGCCTCTCAGAAGACTTCAAGCCGCTGAAGGCCGGCGGCTTTCTGTGGTCGTCGGAGCGGGACGGCAACCGGCACCTCTATCTGTACACGGGCGACGGCAAGCTGGTGCGGCAGGTGACGCGGGGCGACTGGCCGGTGGCCGAGCTGGCGGGCGTCGACGAGGCGCGGCAGGTGGCGATCTTCGGGGCCGGCAAGGACACGCCGATCGAGCGGCGGCTCTATGAGGTCTCCTACGCCAAGCCGGACGAGCCCAAGGCGCTGACCAGCGGCGGCGGCTGGTGGACCGAGGACGTGGCCAAGGCCGGCGGGGCCTTCGCCGGCACCTATCAGGATCCCAAGACGCCGCCGCGGACGGGGCTCTACAAGGCCGATGGAACGCTGGTGCGGTGGATCGAGGAGAACCCGCTGGCGGCGGGCCATCCGTTCCAGCCCTACGCCGATCACCTGCGGGTCCCGGAGTTCGGGACGATCAAGGCGGCGGACGGCCAGACCCTGCACTGGTCGCTGCGCACGCCCTACGGCTTCGATCCGAAGAAGCGCTATCCGGTGATCGTGCAGGTCTATGGCGGACCGGCTTCGGCGCTGGTCGAGAAGCAGTGGCATTCGCCGGCCGACCAGTTGCTGACCGACGCCGGCTACATCGTCTTCCGCATCGACAATCGTGGCACGCCGAACCGATCGGTGGCGTTCAAGACGGCGATCGATCGACGGACCGGCGGGCCGGACGTGGAGGATCAGTTGGCCGGCGCGGGCTTCCTGAAGACGCTGCCTTACGTCGATGCGGCGCGGATCGGGGTCACCGGCTATTCGAACGGCGGCTACATGACCTTGATGCTGCTGACCGTGCCGAACTCGCCGTTCGCGGCGGGCGTGGCCGGGGCGCCGGTCAGCGATTGGTCGCTCTACGACACGGCCTATACCGAACGCTACATGGGCACGCCCACCGACAACGCGGAGGGCTATCGGCTGGGCCAGGTGACCGGGCGGCTGGCGAATATGAAGCCGGGTGCGGTGCTGATCCTGCACGGCATGGCCGACGACAACGTGATCTTCGAGAACTCGACCCAGGTGATCTACAAGTTGCAGCAACTGGCGATCCCGTTCGAGATGATGACCTATCCGGGCCTGCGACATCGCACGGGCTGGACGAGCAAGCCGATGATGCATCGGACGGAAGCGACGCTGGAGTTCTTCAATCGCAAGCTCAGGCCTGGCAGCTAGGATATTTGCCCGGTCGCTCTTCCTGATCGCCTGACGCAAAGGGCGTCAGCCGGGAAACGCCCCTAGGCGAACATCTCCAGCATCCAAGGCGGGACGCGCTTGGGCTTGCCGGTGGCCTGTTCGATGAGCACCCAGGTGGTGATCACTTGCGCGCACATGGCGCCGTCGGCGGCGTCGATGCGGATGAAGCGGTTGAAGCGCGGGCCTTCGGCCGTCTCGGAGACCCAGGTGCGGCCGTGACCGGTCTCGCCCGGGAGCAGGGCGCGGCGGTAGTCGATTTCGTGGCGCAGTGCGACCCAGGCCCAGATCTGTTGCTCGGCGGCGGGCGCGAGGCTTTGCCAGTGGGCGACGCCGAGGTCCTGGGCCCAGCGCAGATAGACCACGTTGTTCACGTGGCCGTTGTCGTCGATGTCGGCGGGGTCGGAATCGAAGGCCAGCTGGAAGATCTTCCGGCCGGGCGGCGGCTCGAGAAGTTTCAAGCTTCCAGCAGGCCCTGTTCGGCCAGCAGGGTCTTCAGCTCGCCGGCCTGGAACATCTCGCGCACGATGTCGCAGCCGCCGACGAACTCGCCCTTCACATAGAGCTGCGGGATGGTCGGCCAGTCGGAGTAGGCCTTGATGCCGTCGCGAAGCTGGTCGGACTGCAGGACGTTCACGCCGACGAAATCGGCGCCCAGGTGATCAAGGATCTGCACGACCTGGGCGGAGAAGCCGCACTGCGGGGCCTCGGGCACGCCCTTCATGAACAGCACGACGGGGTTGTCGGTCACGGCCTTGGCGATGAAGTCGTGGACAGGACTAGCTGTGGCGGCGTCGGTCATCGGTCGCCCTTTCGGCGGAATCTCAAGGCCCTAGAGCTAGGGAGCCGATCCTCCTGGGTCAAGCCGGAGCGCTGGTCTCGAGCGCCAGCGCGTGGAGCTCGCCGCCCATTTTGCCCTTGAGCGCGGCGTAGACCAGCTGGTGCTGGCGCACGCGGGGCAGGCCAGCGAAGGCGGCGGAGACGATGCGGGCCTTGTAGTGGTCGCCGTCGCCGGCCAGGTCGTCGATGCTGATCTCGGCGTCGGGAAAGCCGTCCTTGAGGATGGCTTCGAGGTCGGCTTGGGCAATGGGCATAGCCGCCTCATAGCCCCGCGCGGCCCCCCACTCAATCCAAAGAGGCTCAATCGAAGACCCAGAGCAGCTTCAGGCCGAAGACGCCCATGAAGGCGCCGGCGGTGCGGTCGAGGGGGCGCTGGGCGCGGGCGTAGGCGCCGGCGGCGCGTCGTGTGGAGAACAGCCAGGCCATGGCGATCTGCCAGCCCAGGCAGGTGACGATGCAGATGCCGACCGCCGCGCCGCGGGCCCAAAGCGGCGTGTCCGGCCCGACATAGGCCGAGAAGATGCTGGCGAAGAACAGCACTGACTTGGGGTTGGTCATGTTGATGGCGAAGCCCTGCCAGAAGGCCGGCCACCAGCGCAGGGTCGGCCCATCCGCCTCGGGCGAGGCCTCCTCGACCTTGGTGCGCCAGAGCGCGATGGCGAACCAGATCAGATAGAGGCCGCCGCCGAGGCGCAGCAGCTTGTAGAGCCAGGGGGCGGCGGCCAGCAGGGCGGCCAGGCCCAGCGCGGCGAGCGCGCACCAGATCACGCAGCTCAGCGTCGCGCCGAACCCGGAGGCCAGCGCGATGCTGCGGCCATGGCGCATGCCGAAGCGCATGAGCATGAAGTTGTTGGGCCCAGGCACTATCGAGGTCGCGATGCAGACGGCGACCAGGGAGAGCAGCGAGAGGAGATGCGGGTTCAAGTTGGGCGGGGTCCGGTGCGGGTGAATGCCATGGTCCAGTTGACCTCCCAGCTCTTGCCGTCGTCGTAGGAGAAGGCCTGCGACCAGTGGGCTGATGTGTCGGTGATTTCCGCCCAGACGAAAGCGACTTTCACCGGCCGCCCGGCGTCCAGGTCGACGCCGTAGAAGCGGCCGACGCCGTTCTCGAAGCCGCCGTGCACCGGCTCGCCCAGCAGGCCGTCGGTACTGCTCACCCAGTAGATCGACCAGATGCGCCGGGCGATATCGAAGGTGCGGAACGCCGTGCCCTGCGAGCCGCGGGCCGGGAAGTCGTTTTCCTCGAGGTTGCAGAGGCCGCCCATCACCGGGCGCGTGGTCGAGGTCCCTTCGAAGTCGGTCCAGTCGTCGGAGCCGACGCCGCGGCGCATCAGCATGCGGTGTTGCACGCGCCATGAACCGTGCAGGAAGTCGAAGTCACCCCGGCCACCATCGGGGCTGCCGGCGCCCTGGCGGCAGCTTGGGCTTGGGTCGGCGACGGTCTTGGTGATCGCGTTCATCGGTCTGTCCCTCGTTGCAGGACATACCTACGCCGGCCCTGCTGACAGCCTCGTGTCAGCAGGCGCGCGCGCGACGTCAGTCGATGATCGACGAGTAGACGATGCTCTTCAGCTGGCCGCGGAAGT
>JBBQTP010000120.1:0-12154 GCA_038213205.1 Caulobacterales bacterium | reverse complement strand
CTTTGAGAGCCTGAACGTATCGGCCGCGGCCGCCGTGGCCCTCTACGAGGCCTCGCGCCCCCGTTGAACCTGCGCCTTGCAGCCAAAAGCGCCCTGTCGCATTGAGGGACGATGGCTAGCCTCTTCACCGCCGGAGCCGTGGCGGCGTTTCTCCAAGTCGTGCTGATCGACCTCGCCTTGGCGGGCGACAACGCCGTGGCCGTGGGCATGGCCGCGGCCGGCCTGCCGCGCGACCAGCGGCGCAAGGCTATCGTGCTGGGCCTGGCCGCCGCGGTCGTGATGCTGATCGGCTTTGCGCTGATCACCACCCAGCTGCTGAAGGTCGTGGGCCTGCTGCTGGCCGGCGGCTTCCTGCTGCTATGGGTCTGCTGGAAGATGTGGCGCGACATGCGCGAGACCCGCGCCGAAGGCGAAGCCGCGCGGCAGGAGGCCGCCGGCCAAGCGAGAGCTGCGCCGCCCGCCAAGACCATGCGCCAGGCGCTGATCCAGATCCTGATCGCCGACCTCGCCATGTCGCTGGACAACGTGCTGGCGGTAGCCGGCGCGGCGCGGGCCCAGCCCCCCTGGGTGCTGGTCGCCGGACTACTGCTCTCGATCACGCTGACGGGCCTGGCGGCGAGCTGGATCGCCAAGCTGCTGCACCGCTTCAAATGGATCGGCTACCTGGGCCTGGTGATCGTGTTCTACGTTGCCGGCCACATGATCTGGGAAGGCGCGCGGCTGGTGTTCATCGATCTGGACCGGACCCATGTCTACAACAGCGCCATGCCTGGTGCGCTGGACATCAAGCCCAGCGAAGTCGCCAAGCGGAAGCAGGACTAGCCCTCAGGTCCGCCGAACCGCTCGCGCCATTCCGCCACCTGCTCGTTCTCGATCTTGCGGAACAGCACATCGGGAGCCTGCACCGGCCGGCCGGGCGGCAACGTCATCAGCGGGTTGAGGCCCGCCTCTCCGACCGGCCAGCCGCCGCCTAGCGTCTCGCCCACGGCGCCCGCGATGATGGCGGCGGTGAACGGGATGAACGGCTCCGACAGGATCGCAAAGAGGGCCACGAGATTGAGCCCCAGGCGCACCGACACCGCCGCGCGGTCGCGGTCGGTCTTGATCGCCGTCCAGGGCGCGGCTTCGGTGAGGTACTGGTTGCCCAGCACCCAGAGCGCGCGGAGCGCCTGGGTCGCCTTGCGGAAGTCGATGGCCTGCATGTGTTCGTCGAGTTCGGCGAGCTTGGCTGCGACCTCGGTCTGCAGCCGCTTTTCCAGGTCGCCCCACGCGCCGCCGTCCGGGACCACGCCCTCGAAGCGCGTCTCGGTGAACTTCAGGATGCGGTTGACGAAGTTGCCCAGCACGTCGGCGAGGTCGGCGTTCACCTGGGCCTGGAACTGCTCCCACGTGAAGACCGCGTCGGAGCTTTCCGGCGCATTGGCCACGAGCCACCAGCGCCAGTAATCGGCCGGCAGGATCTCCAGCGCGGCATCGACGAACACCCCGCGCTGGTGCGTCGTGGAGAACCGTCCGCCGTAATAGTTGAGCCAGTTGAAGCCTTTCAGGGTATCTACCAGCTTCCAGGGCGCGTTGGACGACGGACGCCATTTTCCGTCCGGGGTGCGGGCCTCGTTGAGCCCGAACAGGGTGCAGGGGAAGCCCACTGTGTGGAAAGGCACGTTGTCCTTACCCATGAACTCCACATAGGTGACGTCGTCGGCCGTGGGACCCCGCCACCAGCTCTCGTATTCCGCCTCGTCGGCGGGATCGGCGCCGGGCTTGGCCGCGCTCCACTCCCAGGTCGAGGCGATGTATTCGATGGGAGCGTCGAACCAGACGTAGAAGACCTTGCCGGCCAGGCCCGCGACGTCGGGGCGCTCGCCGGCGGGGTTAGGACCCCAGTCGGCGGCGTTGACCGGCACGCCCCATTCCAAGTCGCGGGTGATGCCGCGGTCCTGCAGGCCCTCGTCCAGCCACTTCATCGCCGTCGACGTGACCAGCAGCGGCCACTTGCCGGTCTTGTCGCCGATCCAGTCCCGAAGCTTCCCCTCGAAGGCAGTCTGCTTGAGGAAGAGGTGCAGGGAATCGCGGATCTCGATGTCCTCGGACCCGGAGACTGAGGACCGCGGACGGATCAGTTCGACGGGGTCGAGCTGGCGGGTGCAGTTGTCGCACTGGTCGCCGCGGGCGGCGTCGTACCCACAATGCGGGCAGGTGCCGATCACGTAGCGGTCGGGCAGGAAGCGATTGTCGGCGTTGGAATAGACCTGCTGGGTCGTTCGGCCCTCGAGGAAGCCCGCCTCCCATAGGCCTTGGGCGAAGCGCTGGGTCAGCGTGCGGTTCTGCAGCGACGACGAGCGGCCGAAATGATCGAAACTGATGCCGAACCGCGCGTAGAGGTCGCGCTGGATCCGATGCTGGTCGTCGCAATAGGAACGCACGTCCTGGCCCAGAGCCGCGGCGCCCAGTTCGGCCGGCGTGCCGTGCTCGTCGGTGGCGCAGATGTAGAGCGTCTCGATGCCCCGGGCGCGCTGGAAGCGGGCGTAGACGTCGGCCGGCAGCATCGAGCCCGCCAGGTTTCCCAGATGCTTGATCCCATTGATGTAGGGCAGCGCGGACGTGATCAGGGTGCGGGACATGACGGCTCTCGAAATGGGGAGAAGGCGCGGCTTATAGGCTGCGCTTGCCGGTTCGCCAAAGCGCCAGCCCGAGAAATCCTCGTCAAACCTCGGTCGTGGCCGAAAATTACAGGGCCGGCGCCCGGGTCAAAGCCGGGCTCGGACCTCGGCCAGCACCGCGCTCCAATCCCCAGGCGCCGGCTGGCGAAACAGCCGGGCGCTCGGATACCAGGGGCTGTCGGCGCGGTCGCGCGACCAGCGCCAATCCACCCCCACGGCCGGCAGCAGAATCCACACCGGCTTGCCCATGGCGCCGGCCAGGTGGGCGATGGCGGTGTCGACGGTGATCACCCGCTTCAGCCCCCGGACGATCTCAGCGGTGTCCTGGAAATCCCGCGCGCCGGTGTCCCGCGGCTGTAGGCTGATCGCGCCCGGCAGGGCCAGAAGCGCATCCGCCGCCTCGGCCGGCATGGAGCGGTGCACATCGTCGGCATGGCTTTCGCGGCCGCGGGCCATCACGCCCAGGCCCGCCCCGCCCTCTGCGCCCGGCAGCCAGGCGGCCGGTGGAATCGTCTCCAGCCGGGTGTCGAAGATGCGCGGCAGAGAGCCCATCAGCACCCAGGCGTCGCAACGCGGCAGCCGTGCTTGGTTGACGGCCGCAATCACCCGGACGCCGAAGACCGAGAACAGGCGCGCCAGCTCTGGTCTGCAGACCAGCGTGACCTCTATCCCCCGCGCCCGAAGCATCGGCACATAGCGGACGAACTGCAGCTGGTCGCCGAACCCCTGTTCACCCCAGACCAGCAGCGATTCCACGGCCTGCCCGCGCCACTCCGGGACATCGAGCGCCGGCGGCTCAACCCGCTCGACCTGCACCTCGCGGCGCGCCTCGTAGAGCGGCCAGCCCCGCGCATAATCACCGGCCGCCAGCAGCGAGATCGCCAAGTCATAGCGCAGGTCCGGATCGGTGGGATCGAGCGACGCGGCGGCCCGCAACTCAGTTTCGGCTTCATCCCAACAGCCCTTCGCCCGCAGCAGGGCAACGAGGTTTCGCCGGGCGGGCGTCAACGCCGGGTGAGTCGCCAGCAGCGCGCGGTATTGCACTTCTGCCTCGCTGAGGCGGGCGGCCCGCTGCAAAGCGACAGCGGCGCGGAAAGCGGCCTCCAGAGCATTGGCCGGCGGCTTGGGTGCGGCGGGGTCCATGTCGCCCTTCTATAGCAGCGCTTCGCTCACAACAGGCCCAGCCGCCGCCCAGCGCGCCTACCCTAGAACGGGCCCTTGAAGACAACGAGCGCCCCGATCGCGATCAGAGCGAAGCCGACGGCGTGGTTGAGGGTGAACGGCTCCTTCAGCCACAGCACAGAAAACACCGCGAAGACCGCCAGCGTAATGACCTCCTGCATGGCCTTGAGCTCGGAGGGCTCATAGACCGCCCGGCCGATCCGGTTGGCCGGGATCGCCAGGCAATACTCGAAGAAGGCGATGCTCCAGCTGATCAGCACGATCAGCCAAAGCGCGCGGTTCTCGACCTTGAGCTGGCCGTACCAGGCGAAGGTCATGAACACATTCGAGGCCACCAGCATCATGATCGGGGCAAGGGCGGTCCAGGTCGGCGACATCGGTAGAGCTCCGGCGGGTTTGACGTTGAGGCCAGCATGGCTACGCCTATAACGTCGCGCCAGCCAAACGGGAGCCCGACGTATGCGGACATGGACCAAGACCCTGGGGGTCGCGTCGGCCCTGGTGCTGGCCGCCTGTAGTCCCGCGGCGAAGAAGCCGGCGGCGGATGCGGCCGCCGCGTCCGGTACGCTGAACATCTACAACTGGTCCGACTACATCGACCCGGCGCTGCTGACCGAGTTCACCAAGCAGACGGGGATCAAGGTCCGCTACGACACCTTCGATTCCAACGAGGTGCTGGAGACCAAGGTCCTGGGCGGCAAGACCGGCTACGATATCGTCGTCCCGTCCAACCACAACGTGCCGCGCTACATCACAGCCAAGGCAATCCAACCGCTTGACAAGACCCAACTCAAGGGCCTGGAAAACCTCGACAAAGGCGTCATGGATCACATGGCGCCCTTCGACCCGGGCGCGAAGTACGCGATCCCCTACATGCAGGGCACCATCGGCATCGGCTACAATGTCGACGCGGTCGCTAGGCGACTTCCGGGGGTGAAGATCGACAGCTGGGCCGTGGTGTTCGATCCGAAGAACATGGCCAAGCTGAAGGACTGCGGGGTCTATTTCCTCGACGCGTCCGAGGACATGTACGCGGTCGCGCTCAACGACGTGGGCAAGGACCCCAACAGCCACGACCTGAAGGACTACGCGGCGGCCACCGACATGCTGATGAAGGTGCGGCCCTACGTGCGCAAGTTCCACTCGTCCGAATACATCGACGCGCTGGCCAACGGCGATATCTGCGTGGCCATCGGCTATTCCGGCGACGTACTGCAGGCCAAGAGCCGCGCGGAGGAAGCCAAGAACAAGGTCAAGCTGGCCTACGCGGTGCCGAAGGAAGGCAGCCAGGTCTGGTTCGACCTCTTCACGATCCCGGCGGACGCACCCAACGCGGCGGCGGCCTACAGCTTCCTGAACTTCATGCTGAAGCCGGACGTGATCGCGCGGGCCTCGAACTACACCAAGTACGCCAACGCCAATTCGGCGGCGGGGGCCCTGGTGGACCCCGGCGTGCGCAACGACCCGGCCGCCTATCCGCCGCCGGAACTGGCGAAGCGGCTGTTCGTCACCACCACCAAGGACCAGGCCCTGCTGCGCGAGGTGAACCGCCAGTGGACAAAGGTTCTGACCGGGCAGTGAGCGCGCCTCCCCTCGTTCGTTTTGAGGGCGTCAGCAAACGTTTCGGCGACGTCTCCGCCGTGGATGGGGTGAGCCTGGAGATCGCCGAGGGTGAGTTTTTCGCCCTGCTCGGCCCCTCGGGTTGCGGCAAGACCACCCTGATGCGGATGCTGGCCGGGTTCGTCGCCCCCGACGAGGGCCGCATCCTGCTGAACGGCCAGGATATCGCGGGCCTGCCGCCGCACCGGCGGCCGTCGAGCATGATGTTCCAGACCTACGCCCTCTTCCCGCATCTCAATGTGGCGCAGAACGTCGGCTTCGGGCTGAAGCAGCAGGGCTGGCCCAAGGACCGGGCCGCCGCCCGCGTCGCCGAGATGCTCAGCCTGGTGCGCCTGGAGGGTCTGGACCGCCGCAAGCCGGACCAGCTCTCCGGCGGCCAGAAGCAGCGGGTGGCCTTGGCCCGAGCCTTGGCGCCCGGCCCGAAGATCCTGCTGCTCGACGAGCCGCTGGCCGCGCTCGACCGCAAGCTGCGCGAAGACACCCAGCTGGAGCTGAAGGCCATGCAGCGAAGGCTCGGCGTGACCTTCATGATCGTCACCCACGACCAGGACGAGGCCATGGTGGTCGCTGACCGGATGGCGGTGATGCGCGCCGGCCAGGTCGCCCAGGTGGGTTCGCCCCGCGAGGTGTATGAGCGGCCCGCCAGCCGCTACGTCGCCGGGTTCATCGGCGAGGCGAACCTGTTTCCGGACGGTCCCGGCTGGCGCGCCGTTCGCCCGGAGCGGATGGAGCTATCCGTGAAGCCTGCCAAGCACGCGCTCGCCGCCGAGGTCGCCGAGATCGCCTATTTCGGCGACCGCACGCGATATGTGGTCAAGGCCGGCGGCCGCACACTGATCGCCAGCCGCGCCAACCTCGGCCCACCCCTGGCGCTGGCGGTGGGCGATGCGGTCTGGGTGTCTTACGCGCCGGACGCAGCGGTGGCGCTGAGTTCATGAAGCGGCCGCCGCCGGCGAGATCGGGGATCACTGCGCTCGCGCCCTTCGCCTGGCTGCTGGTGTTCTTCGCCTTCCCGTTCCTGCTGGTCGCCAAGCTGTCGCTGTCGCACACGGTGCTCGCCATCCCGCCCTATGCGCCGCAACTCGACCTGTCGCAGGGCGTCACCGGGATCAGAGCCTTCGTCCGCCAGCTCAACGTCACCACCTACGCGCGGCTGACCAGCGATCCGCTCTACATCCTCTCCTACCTGTCCAGCCTGAAGTTCGCGGGCCTGGCGAGCGGCATACTGCTGCTGATCGGCTATCCCATCGCCTACGGGATGAGCCGCTTTGCGCCCGCCCAGCGCCAGGCGCTCTTGATGGCGGTGATCCTGCCGTTCTGGACCAGCTTCCTGATCCGCATCTACGCCTGGATCGCGATCCTTAAGCCGGCCGGCCTGCTGAACCAGGCGCTGGCGATCGCCCACATTGCGCCGCTGACCCTGCTCAACACCGACACCGGCGTACTGATCGGGCTAGTCTACGCCTACCTGCCGTTCATGGTGCTGCCGCTCTACGCGGTGCTGGAGAAGCAGGACGAGAGCCTGATCGAGGCGGCCTGCGACCTCGGCTGCACCACGGCCCAGGCGTTCTGGCGGGTGACCTTCCCGCTCTCCCTGCCCGGCGTGGCGGCCGGCGCCCTGCTCTGCTTCATCCCGATGGTCGGCGAGTTCGTGATCCCGGACCTGCTGGGCGGCTCCGGCACCTTGATGCTCGGCCGCACGATCTGGACCGAGTTCTTCTCCGACCGCGACTGGCCGGCGGCCTCGGCGGTGGCCATCGTGCTACTGGCGACCCTGATCGCGCCGATCGCCTGGTTTCAGCGCCAGCAAGCGCCCATTCTTGAAAAAGGGGGGGTCTTGTCGTGAGAGGCGGACCCACCGCCTTCAACCGGGCGAGCGTGGGCGCTGGCCTGACCTTCCTCTACGCGCCGATCTTGCTGCTGGTGCTCTATTCGTTCAACACCAGCCGGCTGGTCACGGTCTGGGGCGGGTTCTCGACGCGCTGGTACGGCGCGCTGGCCCACGATGACCAGATGCTGGACGCGGTCTGGGTGACGCTGCGGGTCGGGCTGATCTCCGCCAGCCTGGCGACCGTGCTCGGCACGCTGGCGGCGGTGGCCCTGGTGCGCGCGGGACGGTTCCGAGGCCGAGGCCTGTTTTCGGGGATGATCTATGCGCCGCTAGTGATGCCCGAGGTGATCCTGGGCCTGTCGCTGCTGCTGCTGTTCGTGGCGCTGGGGGTCGACCGCGGTTTCTGGACGGTGACGCTCAGTCACGCGACGGTCACGCTCTGCTACGCCACGGTGGTGGTGCAGGCCCGGCTGTCCTCTTTTGACACAAGCCTGGAGGAGGCGGCCCAGGATCTTGGATGCACACCGCTCTCAGCCTTCCTGCAGGTGACCCTGCCGAACATCGCGCCTGCCGTCGCCGCGGCCTGGATGCTGGCCTTCACGCTCTCGCTGGACGACCTGGTGATCGCCAGCTTCACCTCGGGTCCGGGGGCCACGACCCTGCCCATGCGGCTTTACAGCCAGGTGCGGCTGGGGGTGAATCCGGAGATCAACGCAGTCTCGACACTGCTGATCGCCGTGGTGACGGTGGGCGTGATTGCGGCGGCGCTGATCCAGCGCCGCCGCTCGCAGCCTGCTTAGGCCGCAACCTGGTCTAGGCCAGAATCTCGGTCTTCCGGCGCTGGGTGCGAAGCGCCACGCCGAGGCCGCCGAAGCCCATGATCATCATCAGCCAGGTAGCCGGCTCAGGGATCGGACCTCCCGTGCCGTGATCCGTGGGACCGGTCACCGGAGGATCGCCGTTGCCGGGCGGCTTGGGAGGGCCCGGCGGCTGGGGATCGGGACCGGGGTCCGGGTTGTCCTTGGGCGTAAACGTGATGATGGTCGGCGGGCCACCGGCGCCGCCTTGCGTACCGCAGTTGATCAGGCAGGGGTGGCCGCCGCCGTTACCGCCAACGCCGGGGTCGGGGAACCCGCCGTCGACGCCGCCCGTGCCACCTGTGCCACCTGTGCCACCCGTACCGCCCGGCCCGCCAGCGAAGCCGCCGCCACCGCCACCGCCACCGGAGCCGCCGACACCGCCGAAGCCACCACCGCCGCCGTTGCCCGCCATTTGCGAGCCGCCGCCGCCGCCGGAGTTGCCGCCGTCGCCACCCGGCTTGTCGCCGTCGCCACCGAAGTTGGCCAGCAGCATCAGGCCGTCTTCGCCGTTGGGCATGAAGCCCTTGCCGTTGTCGTTGTTGTTGTCGCCCGGGCCAGAGTTCCCGCCGCCGCTGGGGGGCGGTCCGCCGCCAGTGATCGGGCCGCCGCCGGGCCCACCATTGCCAGCCACATGGAAGCCGCTGCCGGACGGCGGCGCGTTCTGTTGCGTGTCGAGCGCGGTCTCGTCGCCGCCCTGCCCCCCGGACTGGTGCCCAGCGTTGCGCGCCTCATCCTGATGGTTCCCGCCGCCCGAACCAAAGGCCATCGCAGACGCAGCCACGAACGTCGCGATCACTCCGGAGACCAGTCGCTTGCCCTGTTTCGATCTGACGCGGGTGCTGTTCATGGCGTTCACAATGCAAACATCATGCAAAGCTAAGTTTTTAGCAATTATGATCAACTTATAGAGAAATTAGGAACAACTTTTCTCACATACCTGCGCGGAGGCGAAAGTTTCAACCCTGACGCTTGATTACTTGATCTAAAGCGGCGGAACTTTGTCGAACCACGGCCGGGCCTGCTCGAGCTGTCCCGCGAGCCGGAAAAGGGTCGCTTCCGAGCCCATTTGCGCGACGAACTGGATACCGATCGGCAGGCCTGAACGGCTCCAGGCCAGAGGTACGGTCATAGCAGGTTGTCCAGTGTTATTAAAGGCTTGAGTGTTCGGCATGAAGGCGAACGTCCGCTTGCCGATCAGCTTGGGATCCTCGGTGATCCAGCCGATCGGGATGGCCGGGCTGCCCAGGGTCGAGAGCAGCAGAACATCGTAGGTTTCGAACAACTGTGCCTGTGCGCGGGTGTAGGCGTGAAGCACCGCCAAGCCCCGCACGTATTCAGGCGCGCCGACCGTAGCCCCGCGACGAAACGTCGCCATGGTCAAGCTTTCGACGTCTCCCTCGGCGAGCGGGCGGCCCCTCCGCTCCGCCTCGGCGTTGAGCGATGCGGTAATGCTGGCGGAGATCACTGCGCCGGCCGCGGCCTGCATGGCCATCACGTCGCCGGGGATGGTGGCCTCCTCGACATCGTGGCCCAGTTCCTCGCAGAGCCGCGCGGTTTCGCGCACGGCGGCCTCGCATTCCGGGTCGAGCTCCGGCGCCTGCATGGCCCCGAAGAAGGCGGCGATGCGCAGGCGACCGGGCTCGCGCGCCGCCTCCTCGGCGAAGGGGCGCTCAGGCGCGGCCAGGAAATAGGGATCGCCCGGCTGCGGGCGGCAGGCGACGTCGAGCAGGGCGGCGCTGTCGCGCACCGAGCGGGTGACCGCATGCTGGACGGAGGCGCCGGCCCAGCCCTCGCCCACCGGCGCGAAGGAGACCCTTCCACGCGATGGCTTCATGCCGAACAGGCCGCAGCAGGCGGCCGGCGTACGGATCGAGCCGCCGCCGTCGCTGGCGTGGGCCGCCGGCAGGATGCCCGCAGCGACCGCCGCCGCCGCCCCGCCCGACGAGCCGCCTGGCGTACGTCCCAGGTCCCAGGGGTTGTGGCAGACCCCGAGCAGCTCGGATTCGGTGACCGGCCACAGACCGAACTCCGGGGTGTTGGTCTTGCCGAAGATGTTGAGGCCCGCCGCCTTGTAGGCGGCAGTGAGTGCGCTGTCGGCGCTCGCCACGTTCTCGGCGAACATCCGCGAACCCATGGTGGTCGGCGTTCCCGCCATCGTCGCGCCGAGGTCCTTCAGCAGGAAGGGCACGCCGCCAAAGTGGCCAGCCACCGGCGGCGTCTCGCGCGCGCGGTCGGAGAAGTCCTGGGTGACAGCGTTGATCTTGGGGTTGACGGCCGCCATGCGGGCGGTGGCCGCATCGAGCAGCTCGTCCCGCGACACCTCGCGGCGCGCCACCAGTTCCGCCAGCCCGACCGCGTCGTGGCGGCGATAGTCTTCGAAATCCATCCCGGTCCGCTCCACGCTGCCGCGCCCCAAGCAAGCACAGGCCGGTCGCAGAACCAACCGCGGGGATCGAAGAACCGCGGACCAGACGGATATTCCTGATCAGGTCAGGCCGCGACGGTTCGATGACGCGCGCGTATCACCGCCCCCAGGCCGCCAAAACCAAGCAGCATCATCGCCCAGGTGGCCGGTTCGGGAACGCCGCCCGCCGTTGGCACGAACGACTTGGACCAGTCCGTGCCGGACGCACTGGTCACGGTGAAATTGTCGAGCGCGACCCCGTTGACCTTCACGCTGGATATCCCGGTCCAGTAGAGGGAATCCACCAGATCCGCGACCGCCTCCCCGCCGGTGATGGAGACGGCGCTCGCGCCGAGTTCGATGTCGAGCGGCGCGGCAAACCCCGCTTGGAGCGTGACCGTGGTCTCGTAGAGCCCAAAGGGACTGCCGTGATAGCCACCCAGGTCGCTGTTGCGCGCCGAGGCGTTGATGTCAAAGGCGCCCCCACCGAGATCAGCCTGCAGTTGCCAGCGCCCCTCGCTGCCGCCTACGCCGTCGATGCCACCTTCGACCAGGATGCCGTAGGTCACATCCACGAGTGTGCCGGGCGCGACCCCGCCGAAGGTCAGGAGATCGCGAATCTGACCGGTGCCGGACGCGTTCCCCTGGTTGGCGAAGTGGCCGTAGAGATGCATCGCGCCAAAGGTGACATCGGAGGTGGCCGATCCGACCCCGTCAAAGCCGCCGATGGCGAAGCCCTCGGCATGCACCGGGCCAGTAGACGCCTGTACGATGTTGTCGACCGGGGCGCAGCCGGGAATTCCGCACGAGAAGCTAGGCGAGATGATCGCGCGGGCCTGCACGCCAGGAACGGGTATGGCGTGGGCGTCCGGCGCCGCGGCCAGCACAAAAGCAGCCGCACCGGCCGATAGCAGAACGACGAAATCGATCGTCCGCTTCCTCGTCGCCCGTCCGTCCTTCGTCCGAGATCCTGTCGTCGCACCCATGCCAGCCACCCAGCCTGAACTCAAAAATGAGCCGCCAGACTAGGGACCGGAGACGCAACTCACAGGTGTGACGGCATGCGCCCAGGTGCGAAACGGTGCGAAACGGAGCGCGAGGCCGGCGACTTCAACTAAGTGGGGAAATCTACCCCGGGCTCGGGTCCCCGCGCCATCGACTGGACGAACGGCATCAGCATCAGCAGATCGCCGCCCGCAGCGTTCGCGGCCGGCCCGACATCGCGCAGCAGATGGGCGGCGATGCCCGGCGAGATCGATCCGTCGGCGGCCAGAGGGTTTTGTCGGGCGAGGTCCTTCAGGCGTTCGGCGTCGGCCGCCGGATCGTCGCTCAGCAGGCCGGTCCGCTCCAAAAGGACGGCGCAGGCCATGGGGGCCCCGCCGCCGCTGCGCTGCAGGGTCAGGCTGAGCCCGTCCATCACGTCGGCGCGGTACCGCAGGACGCCGTTGAAGATCACGAACAGGAACACGCCCGTCGAGGGATCGGCGCAAATGCCGAAAAGCTGGGTCCGGGACGGGAAGGCGACGCCCTTGAATTGCATGTCGCCGACGGAAAGCTGGAAATTGAGCAGCCCGTTTTCGCCTCGCCTGATCAGAAT
>JBBQTP010000119.1:0-12172 GCA_038213205.1 Caulobacterales bacterium | reverse complement strand
CGGGCGCTCATCGATTAGCAGGACGATCAGGTAGCACTCGGGGTGGTTGGTCTCGATCGACTTGGCGATGTTCTGCAGCATCACCGTCTTGCCGACCCGCGGCGGCGAGGTGATCAGGCAGCGCTGGCCCTTGCCGAGCGGCGCCACGATGTCGATCACCCGGCCAGAGCGGTCCTTCAGCGTCGGGTCGTCGATCTCCATTTTCAGCCGCTGGTCGGGATAAAGCGGCGTCAGGTTGTCGAACAGCACCTTGTGGCGGACGTTCTCGGGGTTCTCGAAATTGGTCAGGTCGACCTTCACCAGGGCGAAGTAGCGCTCGCCCTCGCGCGGCGCGCGGATGGCGCCATCCACCGTGTCGCCGGTCCTGAGGCCGAACTTCCGGATCTGCGAGGGCGAGACATAGATATCATCGGGGCCTGGCAGGTAGTTCGCCTCTGGCGAGCGCAGGAAGCCGAAGCCGTCCTGGACCACTTCCAGGGTGCCCGAGCCGGAGATCTCGACGCCCTCTTCAGCCAGGGTCTTGAGGATCGCGAACATGATGTCCTGCTTGCGCATGGAGTTCACGTTTTCGATTTCAAACAGCTCGGCGAAGGCCAGCAGGTCGGCCGGCGCCTTGTCCTTCAGCTCCTGCAGGCTCATCCGCGTCAGCCCCATCTTGGCGATGGTGTTGGCGACTTCGGAGGGCTCTTCAGGTTCGCCGCTGTCAGCCTCTTCGGCAACAGCCTCGGCGACGGTGGTGTCGAGAGCCGTTTCGACCGCCTCGGCCATTTCAGGCGCGGCGGCGTCTTCCGAGGCGGCGGTGTCGTTGGTGTCGTCTTGCATTGAATTTACTCGTGTTCGCCCACGGCCGGACGAAGTCCGGGCGCGGGCTTTTCAGATGATGTGGGCGCCCCTTTCCACTGAGGCTGAGAGCGCCGGATGTCGTCGTCTTCTTTGGGGGCCGGACAGCTGCGCGGTGATCCTGCGCGGCGCCGGAGATAAGGCGGGGCGCGCCCTTGTCGGGGACGCGTGGTGGATCAGGACCACAAAACCGGGGTTCCGGTCAAGGAATCCAGCGCCGGCGCGTCTAGTGGAAGGTGAACTCGGTGGTCACCGCCAGCACCATGATCACCGCGGCAATGAACGGCAGCTCGTTGGTGGCGCGCCAGAACTTGGCCGTCTTGGGCCGCTCGCCGGCTTCGATCTTCTTGCGGGAGCTGGAGAGGAAGCCGTGCCAGGCGCCGAGGAAGATGATGCCGGCGATCTTGGTCAGCATCCAGGGGGTGAGCAGGAAGCCCCACCCCAGGCGCTGGGCGCCGTCCACATATATCAGCGCGCCACCGAAGATGAAGGTCAGGATCATCGCTGGATTGATGATGATCTTCAGAAGCTTGGCTTCCCACACCTTGAAGTGGGCATCGAACTGGCTGCCCGGCGGCGCGGTCTCGGTGTGGTAGGCGAAGAGTCGGGGCAGGTACATCATCCCGCTCATCCAGGCGATGACGCTGATGATGTGCAGCCCGCGCAGCAGATCATACCAATTCACGTCAGGCGGCCTCCCTCGTTCGCAGCGCGCATTTCGCATAGCCGGCCGGGCAGCGCCAGGGGCCGCACGGGCCGATGGCTTCGCTCCGCCCGGCGGCCTCCAGCACCGAGTGGGCCAGGCCGTCGATGAAGCTCTGGCTCACGCCGGGCGTGGGCGCGCGCAGATAAGGTGCGCAGCCGGTCTCGCGGGCTACTTTGGCGTAGTCGTCGTCGAGTTCGACCAGGGTCTCCACATGCTCGGAGACGAAGGCGATCGGGGCGATCAGCACGCCCTGGCCTTCGGCGCCGGCGCGCCGGATCTCATCGTCAGTCGAGGGCTCGAGCCACTTGAGGCGGCCGACCTTGCTCTGGAAGCAGACCTGCCAGTCGGCGAGCTCCGGCAGGGCGGCGGCGATGGCGGCGGCCGTCGCCTCGACCTGGGCGCGATAGGGATCGCCAGCGTCGACCACCTGCTGCGGCAAGCCGTGGGCGGAGAACAGCAGGCGGATATTCTTGGGCTGGCCGGCGTCCTGCCAGGTCTTGCGGATAGCCTGCACCTCGGCCTCGACCAGGCCGTGCTCGGTGGGATAGCAGCAGACGGTGCGAGACACGCCCGGGCCCCGGTAGACGCGGAGCCAATCCTGCAGCGACGAGGCCGTCGTGGTCGTCGAGTACTGCGGATAGAGTGGCAGCAGCACGATCTCGTCCGGCTGGAAGGCCGCGACCTCGCGCGCGGTCTCCCCAGCCAAGGGCCTCCAGTAGCGCATGGCGATGAAACACTGGACATCGGCGTCAGGCGCCCTGCCCTTCAGCGCCGCTTGCAGCGCCAGCGCCTGCGCTTTGGTCTCCGGCAGCAGCGGTGAGGCGCCGCCCATCTTGGCGTAGTTGGCCTGGGCGGATCGGTTGCGGGTCGTCGAAATCAAGGCGGCCAGCGGATAACGCGCCACCGCCGGCAGAGTGATGATCGCAGGATCACGGAACAGATTGAAAAGAAAAGGCTTTACAGCCTTCAAGCTGTCCGGGCCGCCGAGATTGAATAGGACGACGGCGAGTTTCTTCACGCCTTCATGGCTTCTTGGGAGGCCATCGCCTTCGCCGACGTTCCGGTCACCCGCTCGACGACGCGGGCGATGTGGGCGATAGGCGTATCGGGCAGCACGCCGTGACCGAGGTTGAAGATCCAGGGGCCGTCGGACCACTGTTCGAGCAAGGCTTCAACGCGGGCGTCCAGCGCCGGCCCGCCGGCCCGTAGCAAGAGGTTGTCGAGCGCGCCCTGGATGGTCTTGCCGCCAGCCTGGATGCGGCGGCCCAGCTCGGCGCTGGCTTGGGTGTCTAGGGCGACGCCCTGGACCGGCACGGCGCGCGCGTAGTTGTCGACCAGAGCACCGGCGCCGCGTGGGAAACCGATGAACGGCGCGGTGACCCCGGCGGCGCGGACCTTCTCGATGATCGCCTGGTGCGGCCGGATGACGATGCGTTCGAATACGTCCTCGGCCAGGCCTTCAGCCCAGCTCTCGAATATCTTCAGCACCTGGGCGCCGGCCTTGGCCTGCATGATGAGGTAACGGGCCGTGGAGTCGACCAGGACCTCCAGCAGGGCGTCGAGTTTCTCGGGGTTCTCGTAGGCGAAAGTCCGGGCGCCGGAGCGGTCGGAACCGCGGCCCTCGATCATATAGGTCGCGACCGTCCAGGGCCCACCGGCGAAACCGATCAGCGCCCGCTCCGGCTCCAGTTCGGCGCGCACGCGGGTCAGCGTCTCACCGATCGAGGCCAGGCGGCCCGTCGAGGCCTCGACCTCGCCGGCCAGCCGCGCGATCTCTGGCAGCTCGCCGAGCCTCGGGCCTTCGCCTGCTTCGAACCAGACCTTCTGGCCCAGCGCGCGGGGGATCAGCAGGATGTCGGCGAAGACGATGGCGGCGTCGAACGGGAAACGACGCATCGGCTGCAGGGTGGCCTCGGCGGCCATCTCGGGGTTGTGGCAGAAGGCGATGAAGTCACCGGCCTTGGCGCGCAGCTCGTGGTATTCCGGCAGTGAACGGCCCGCCTGGCGCATGAACCAGATCGGCGGCCGCTCCAGGGTCTCGCCGGCCAGTGCTCGCAACAGCCTTGGTGTCGTTTCACTCATGTCGGGCTTTAAACCGCCTCTGACCCGAACTCTCAACCCCGGGAGCTCATCGCCCAGCCCGCCTGCCCTACTTCCTTTCTAGAAACATTTTTAAAACGAGTGGCAGAAGAGGCGGTAGGGCCTGTCGAGGCGGTGGAGAAAACGTCCGCCGCCGCGGCATTGCGCACTCCGTCCCCAGGTTCTCCCGGGCTCCGTCATCGACGCGTCACAGGCTGTGAATCCCGGGGACAGCGGGCCAGGGCCCCTCAGGCGCTTAAGATTCCATTAACCTTTGGGGGGACGGTCGGACCGGGCGCGAGGCATTGTCATGAACTGTCGATCAAGCGCCCCGCAGCCATCCCTGCGGCGCCGGCCTGTGCGTTAACGATAGGTAAACGGACGATTCCGCCCCGGTGATTCTTCGAAAACCCGTCCGGGCCGGCAACGCACGCGGTCTATCCCCATCGGCGCCTGTCTTCGCTAAGACTGCTCCACAGGATCCGTCCCCAGAGATTTTTCCAGGGAAGCATTGCGCCCGTGACCACCGCCCGGCTCGCCACCTACTTCCACGTCCACCTGGTGTCGGACTCCACCGGCGAGACGCTGAACGCCATGGCGCGCGCGGTCTGCGCCCGTTTCGACAACGTCCTGCCGATCGAGCACATCTATGCGCTGGTCCGTTCGCAGCGGCAGCTGGACCGGGCGCTGGGCGACATCGAGGAAGCGCCGGGCGTGGTGATGCACACCATCGTCGACGACAAGCTGCGCGAGGCGCTGGAGGAAGGCTGCCGCAAGCTGGCCATGCCCTGCATCCCGGCGCTCGATCCGCTGGTCAGCGCCATGTCGCACTACCTGGGGGCCTCCACGACCACGCGGGTCGGCGCGCACCTGCGGCTCGACAACGACTACTTCAACCGCATGGACGCCCTGAACTACGCCATCGGCCACGACGACGGCCAGGGCGGCCAGGATCTCGAACAAGCCGACGTGATCCTGGTGGGTGTGTCGCGGACCTCGAAGACCCCGACCTGCATCTACCTGGCGCACCGCGGCGTCCGCGCCGGCAATGTGCCGCTGGTGCCGGGCAGGCCGCCGCCGGATCAACTGTTCAACCTGAAGGGCACCCTGGTGGTCGGGTTGTCGATCTCGCCGGACCGGTTGATCCAGATCCGCCGCAACCGCCTGCTGAGCCTGAAGGAAAACCGGGAGTCGACCTACATCGACGTGGACGCGGTGCGCGACGAGATTGTCCAGGCGCGGCGGCTGTACGAGCGGCAGGGCTGGCCGGTGATCGACGTGACGCGGCGCTCGGTCGAGGAAACGGCGGCGGCGGTGCTCAATCTGCTGCACGGCGGCCATGGCCAGGTCGAGGTGTTGGGCGGATGAGCTCTCCTGCAGTGGGGCTGGTGCTGGCCTCGACCAGTTCCGCCCGCAAGGCGGTGCTGGCCGGCGCGGGCGTGCCGTTCGAAGCGGCGCGATCGGGCGTCGACGAGGACGCCACCAAGGCGCGTTTGCTGGCGACCGGCGCGACGCCGCGCCAGGTGGCGCAGGCGCTGGCGGACGAAAAGGCGCTGGCGGTCTCCCAGGGACGGCCCGAGCTGGTGCTGGGCGCCGACCAGACGCTGGAACTGGCCGGGCGGCTCTATGACAAGGCCGAGACCCTGGACGATGCGCGGGCGCGCTTGCGTGCTCTTCGGGGGCGCCCGCACCAGCTGCACTCGGCGGTGGCAGTGGCCAGCGAAGGGGCCGTGATCTGGCGCGAGACGGTGAGCTGCACCCTGACCATGCGGGATTTCTCGGACGGCTTCATCGAGGACTACCTGGCCGCCGAGGGCGACGCGGCGCTGGGGTCGGTGGGCTGCTATCGGCTCGAGGGGTTGGGCGTGCAGCTGTTCTCGAAGATCGAGGGCGACTATTTCACCATCCTGGGCCTGCCGCTGATGGGGCTGCTGGAGCTGCTGCGCCAGCGCGGGGTGGTGAGCGCATGAGCCGGCCCCCGACCTCAAGATTGCCCATAACCGGTGCAACGGTGGTGGCGGGCGTGGCCGGCCACCCGGTGCGCCATTCCCTGAGCCCGCTGATCCACAACGCATGGCTGGAAGCGGCCGGGGTCGATGGGGTCTACGTGCCGTTCGGCCTGCCGATGGACGGGTTCGAGCGCTTCGTGGCCGGCGCGCGCGGCGGGACGGTGCGCGGCATCAACGTCACCGTGCCGTTCAAGGAAGTCGCGCTGACCCTGGCGGATCGGGCGAGCGATCGAGCCAAGGCCGCGGCGGCGGCCAACATCCTGGTATTTGAGCCCGACGGCTCGGTCAGCGCCGACAACAGCGACGGCGTCGGGCTGATCTCGGCCTTCGCGGAACAGGCGCCGGGGCTCGACCTGGCCGCCGGGCCGGTGGCGATTTTGGGCGCGGGCGGCGCGGCGCGGGGTGCGGCGGCGGCGCTGCTGGCGGCCGGGGCGCCGGAGGTTCGGATCATCAACCGCACGCTGGCTAAGGCGCAGGCCATGGCCTCGGCATTTGGCCGCCGAGCGACGGCCCATCCGCTCGCCGAGGCGGCGGCGGCCTTTGCGGGCGTCGCGGCGGTGGTCAATGCCACCTCGGCCGAGCTCAGCGAGCAGGCGGTGCTCGACGTACCGCTGGAGGCGACGCCGGTCAGCGCGGTGGTGATGGATATGGTCTACCGCCCGCTGGTCACGCCGTTCCTGACCCATGCGCGGCGGATCGGGCGACCGACGGTGGACGGGCTGGCGATGCTGATCGGCCAGGCTGCACCGGCCTTCGAAGCGTTCTACGGCCGCCCGCCGCCCTCCGACCCGGATATCCGGGCGCTGGCGATAGGGGTGATCGAGGGATGATCCTGATCGGCCTCACCGGCTCCATCGGCATGGGCAAGTCGACCACGGCGGCGATGTTCCGCGAGGCCGGCATCGCGGTCTATGACGCTGACGCGGCGGTGCACGACCTCTACGACACCGGCGGGGCGGCGGTCGGCCCGGTCGGCGATGCGTTTCCGGGGGTGGTCATGGACGGCAAGGTCGACCGCGAGGCGCTGCGCGAGGCGGTGCTGGGCAAGCCCGAGGCTTTGAAGCGCCTCAACGCCATCGTGCACCCGCTGGTCGGCCGCGACCGCATCGGGTTCTTCGCCAAGGCCGAGGCTGACCGCGCCGACATCGTGGTGCTGGACATCCCGCTGCTGTTCGAGACCGGCGGCCACGCCAACGTCGACGCCGTGGTGGTGGCGAGCGCCCCGGCCGAGATGCAGCGCGAGCGGGTGCTGGCTCGGCCGGGCATGACCCCCGAACGCCTCGACGCGATCCTGGCGCAGCAGATGGCCGACGCGGAAAAGCGGGCGCGGGCCCACTTCGTGGTCGACACATCGCGCGGCCTGGAGCCGGCCCGCGAGCAGGTCGCCGAGATCATCGCGACGATGCGTGATCCACAGAAGAGACCCGCCAGCGGCAGAACGCCTAGTTGAACTGAGCGGCCAAACCGGCGCATCACAGGACATGGCGCGCGAGATCGTCCTCGACACGGAAACCACCGGCTTCGAGCCGTCGATGGGCCACCGGATGGTGGAAATCGCTTGTCTGGAAATCGATGACTTCGTGCCCACCGGTCGCAGCTTCCACGCCTATATCGACCCCTGCCGCGACATGCCGCCGGACGCGGAGCGGGTGCACGGGCTGTCCGGCGCCTTTCTGCGCGGCAAGCCGAAGTTCGAGCACCCCGAGGTGGTCGAGGCCTTCCTGGAGTTCGTCGGTGACAAGCCGATGATCGCCCACAACGCCAACTTTGACCGGGCCTTCATCAATCACGAACTGGCGCTCTGCAGCCGCGACGTGTTCGGCGAGGCCCGGTTCATCGACACCCTGGCGCTGGCCCGGGTGCGGTTTCCGGGGATGCACAACTCCCTGGATGCGCTCTGCAAGCGCTTCAAGATTTCGCTGGCCGACCGCGAGAAGCACGGCGCCTTGATCGACGCGCGGCTGCTGGCGGAGGTCTATCTGGAACTGAAGGGCGGGCGCGAGCGCAGGCTCGAACTCACCGCGGCGGCGGTGACGACCAGCGCCATCCACGCGGCGACCCGCAATGACTACGGCGCGCGGACCCGGCCCCTCGATCCGCGCTCAACCGACGTGGAGCGCGCGGTCCACGCGAGCTTCATCCGCGACGTCGTAAAGAACGACGAGCTCTGGAAGAGGTACGGCCTCTAGCGAGGGTTAGGCGTGGCCGACCTGCTGGTTGGCCTCGGCCTTGCGCGCGGCATAGACGCCGGCGAAGTCGATCGGATCGAGCAGGAAGGGCGGATAGCCGCCGTCCGAGGTTACGTCGGCGATGATCCGCCTGGCGAACGGGAAGAGGTAGCGCGGGCACTCGATCAGCAGCACCGGCTCCATGTCTTCCGGCCCGACGCCAGTGATCTGGAAAACTCCGCCATACAGCAGCTCGACCACGAACACCGCATCGTCGTCGCGCTTGGCGGCGGCCGAGAGCTTCAGGTCCACTTCGTAGAAGCCGTCGTCGCGGCCGCGGGCGTTCATCTCGACGCCGAGATCGATCTGCGGCTGGGCCGCGCCGCCGCGCAGGCTTTCCGGCGCACGCGGGTTCTCGAAGGAGAGGTCACGCACGAATTGCGCGAGGATGCGGATGCCGGGGGGGGCGTCGGCGGTCTCTTCGGGTGCGGCAGCGCCAGCGTCGATATCGGTCATTGTCGAGGTAATTCCGTGAGAGGGGCACGAAGGGTTCGCGTCCCACAGGGCGGCCGGGCTAACATGGGCTCCCGGCTCATGCAACGAGGGGGGATGCAACGCTGCCCCTGACGGGGGCGTTGGATCGTTCTATATTAGGTTTACGCCGCTTGGTCGGCGCGTCAGAAGGCCCCGCGCTTGCAAATCCTCGAGCTGATCATCTTCGCGGGACTGGCCGCCATCGTGCTCTACCAGCTCTATGCGGTGCTGGGCCGGCGCGTGGGCCGCCAGCCGGAGGACGCGCCGGCCGTGCCGACCACCTCTGCCCCGCTGTCGGCAGTAGACCAGATTCAGGCCGATGAAGGCGTGGCGCTCACCGGACTGGCCGCCGTGAAGGCCCGCGATCCCGCCTTCGACATCGGCCGTTTCCTGGGCGGTTCGAAGTCGGCCTACGAGATGATCGTCAAGGCGTTCGCGGCCGGCGACCGGGCGCAGCTGCGCAGTCTGCTGGCTCCGCCAGTGATGGCCGGCTTCGACACCGCCATCGCCAAGCGCGAGGCCGAGGCGCGCACCGAGACCGTCGAATTCCTCCACCCGCCCCGCGCCGACTTGGAAAAGGCCGAGGTGGTGGGCGCGGACCTCGCCCGCCTGACCGTGCGGTTCCTGGCTGAGTTCCGCAGCCGCACCAAAGGACCTGAAGGGGAAGGCATTGAGGACCGGCGCACCGCCGAGCTCTGGACCTTCGAACGGCACCTGAAGAGCCGCGATCCCAACTGGCTGCTGACCCACGTTGATGCCGCGGAGGCGTGACGGGACGTGTCACTGCGAGCCGCCGGCGCGCTGCTTGCCGCGCTTTTCCTGACCGCCTGCGCCACGACCAGGCCCGCGCCGCCACCCTCCCCGCGCCGGCTGCCTGAGCCGCATCGCCCGGCCGAACGACCGTGGCCGCCGCAATCGGCGCCCGATTCCGCCGGGCGTTTCGTCGCGTTGAGCACGTTGAGGGGCTGGGAGGCGGAGAACCACGCCGCGGCGCTGGCCGCCTTCCGCGAGACCTGCGGCGCGGCCAAGGACGCGGCCATGGCCTTCGTCTGCCGCAGCGCCCGGGCCATCGGCCCGCTGGACCGCGAACAGTCGGAGCGGTTCCTCGAAGCCAACTTCCGCGCCGAGCGGATTTCCGGCGAGGGGGTGCTCACCGCCTACTTCTCCCCGCAGTACCCGGCGCGGCGCAAACCGAACGACGAGTTCAGTGCGCCGGTACGCGCCCGGCCTACCGATCTGAAGATGGTCGACGCCACCGCCCGCGATCCCAGCCAGGCCGGCCGCCAGACCGCGATGCGTGACAACGGCGACGGGACGCTGTCCCCCTACCCAGACCGCGCGGCGATCGAGGCGACGGCGCCGGACAAGGCGCTGGCCTGGATGCGGCCCGAGGACCTGTTCTTCCTGCAGATCCAGGGCTCGGGCGTGCTGACCTTCGAGGACGGCGGGCGCAGGAAAGCGGTCTATGCCGGCAACAACGGCCGGCCGTTCGTCGGCATCGCCAACCCCATGCGCGACAGGGGCCTGCTGGCGCGCGACAACACCACCGGCGAGGCGATCCGCGCCTGGCTGGGCAGCCACCGGGGCTCTGATGCCCAGGCGATCATGCAGCTGAACCCGCGCTACGCCTTCTTCAGCCTGACGGCCGACGACGGCCGCCAGCCGACGGGCTCGGCCAATCTGCCGCTGCCGGCCGGCCGCGCGCTGGCGGTGGACCCGGTCTTCCACGCCATGGGCGAGCTGCTGTGGATCGACGCCTCGTCGCCGATGCTGCAGGGCGCCTTCCCGGATTATCGCCGCATCGCCATGGCGCTGGACACCGGCGGAGCGATCAAGGGCGAGGTGCGGGCCGACCTCTATCTGGGCGTCGGCGCGGCGGCCGGCGCCGAGGCCGGGCGAGTGCGCCATACGCTGCGGCTCTATCGGCTGGTTCCGAAAGAGGTGGCGTCGTGAAGCGCCCGCTGAGGCCCGAGGACCAGCACATCTGGGGCATGGTCGCGGCCACCGTGCATCCCCTGCCCGGCCGCGCAGCGCCAACCGAGCGCCAGGAAGCCGCCAAGCACGAGACCGCCGCGCGCATCCATCCGCCAAAGCCGCCGGGTCGTCTCGGTAAGGTCCGCGAGGCGCTCGACGACATTGAGCCCAACCGCCGCCACCGGATCGCCAAGGCGCGCGAGGAGATCGGCGCGCGGCTCGACCTGCACGGGCTGACCCAGGACCGGGCGAAGGCCAACCTGGAAGCTTTCCTCAATCACGCCTTCAACGAAGGCTGGCGCGCGGTGCTGGTGATCACCGGCAAGGGCGTGCAGGGCGACGGGGTGCTGAAGCGGATGGCCCCGGGCTGGCTGGCCGCCCCGCACCTGACCCACATCGTGGCGGGGATTTCCGACGCCGCCCGCCACCACGGCGGCGAAGGCGCGCTCTATGTCGCGTTGAAGCGGAAGCCTAGGCCCTAACCACCGGGATGAGCGGTCAGGAGGAGCGCGAAGCCTTCTCCGCCAATCCCGAGGTTCCCTCGCGGGCTTCCAGCTTGGCGGCGACGTGGTCCAGCGAGACGCCCGCGGCGGCGAGGACGACCAGCCAGTGGTAGATCAGGTCGGCGCTCTCGGCGGCGAGGTGGTCTGCGTCGCCCTGGGTCGCCGCGATGACGGCTTCGATGGCTTCTTCGCCGAGCTTCTTGACGGCCAGCGAGGGGTCGGCCAGCAGCTTGGCGGTGTAGGAGGCGCTCGCGTCGCTGCCCTTGCGAGCCTCGATGGTGGCGACCAGGCGGGCCAGGACATCGGCGAAGCGGGTCATGCGGCTTCCGTCTGGCGAACCGGCAGATGGGCGTTGGCCATGGCGCGTTTGACGTCGCCGATTGAGACTTCGCCGAAGTGAAAGATCGAGGCGGCCAGCACGGCGTCCGCGCCGCCTTGGGTCACCGCGTCGACCATGTGCTGGGCGTTGCCGGCGCCGCCCGAGGCGATCACCGGCACCGAGACCGCTGAACTCACCTGCTTCAGCAGGTCGAGGTCGTAGCCGATCTTGGCGCCGTCGCGGTCCATGGAGGTCAGCAGGATCTCGCCCGCGCCGCGCGCAACGGCTTCGACCGCATAGGCGACCACGTCGAGGCCGGTGTCGGTGCGACCGCCGTAGGTGAACACATGCCAAGTGTCGCCGGTGCGCTTGGCGTCGATGGCGACCACGGTGGCCTGGCTGCCGAAGGCGTCGGCGCAGCCGGCGATCAGGTCGCGGTTCTCGACCGCGGCGGTGTTGATCGAGATCTTGTCGGCGCCGGCCAGCAGCAGGCGGCGCGCGTCCTCGACCTTGCGGATGCCGCCGCCCACCGAGAGCGGCATGAAGCAGACGTCAGCGGTGCGGGCGACCACGTCGAGGATGGTCCCGCGGTTTTCGTGGCTGGCCGTGATGTCGAGGAACATCAGCTCGTCGGCGCCGGCCGCGTCATAGGCGCGGGCCTGCTCCACCGGGTCGCCGGCGTCGCGCAGGGAGATGAACTGCACGCCCTTCACCACCCGTCCGTCCTTGACGTCCAGGCAGGGGATAACGCGGTAGCGTAAGCTCACGCCGCCACCTTCAGCGCCTCGTCGGGCGTGATCGCGCCGTTGTAGAGCGCACGGCCCAGCACGGCGCCGGCGATCTCGACGCCCTTCCAGGCGCGCAACCGGACGATGTCGTCGATGGTGGCCAGGCCGCCGGCGGCGATCACCGGGATGTTCACCGCGTCGGCGATGGCTCCAAAGGCCTCCACATTGAAGCCCATGACGGTGCCGTCGCGGTCGATGTCGGTGATGATCAGGGCGCCGACCCCGGCGTCCTCGAAGCGCCGGGAGACGGTG
>JBBQTP010000118.1:0-12243 GCA_038213205.1 Caulobacterales bacterium | reverse complement strand
CTTCACAAAGACCACCAGCATCCGCGCGATCGCCAGGGCGGCGCTCGGGCCCAGATCCTCCTCGACGAGGGCCAAGGCCAGATCGATGCCGGCGGTGACCCCGGCCGAGGTCGCGAAGGCCCCATCGCGAATGAAGATCGCGTCCGGCTCCAGCCGGATCGCCGGATAGCGCCGCGCCACCTCCGCGGCATAGGCCCAATGGGTCGTCGCGCGGCGGCCGTCCAGCAGCCCAGCTTCCGCCAGCGCGATGACGCCGGTGCACACCGAGGCGACCCGCCGCGTCGTCGGGGCCCGCTGGCGCAGCCACGCGGCGATCGGTTTCAGGGTCTCCGCCGTCCGGATGCCGACCCCGCCGGCGATCAGGATGGTGTCGAGGGCCGGCGCGTCGGCCAGGCCACAGACGGGATTCATGGTCAGGCCGGACTCGCTGCGGAACGGCTTTCCGTCCGGGCTGAGGCAGATCATTTCATAGGCCCGCGCACCGGCGTCGTTCTGAGCTCCGCCCAGCGCCTGGCCCTGGCTCCAGGTGAGCGCATCGGCGAACACCTCGTTCGGCCCGGCGAGATCGAGCGCATTGACCCCGTCGTAGCCGACGATCCCAACCTTGCGCCGCATCATCCGCTCTCCACGAACCGTTCCGGCCGGAGAATGGCCTCAGTCGCGCCGGACGCCAGTGAATTCAAGGTAAGGTGCCTCTAGACGCGACGAACGCGCCACGCGAACGCCACCGCCAGGCAGAGGGTCAACGCCGCGGTCAGTTGGTGGGCGACGCCCATGCCGATCGGCACGCGCGCCATCAGGGTCGCGATCCCCAGCAGAGCCTGGAGCACCACCAGCCCGGCGACCGCCAGGGCCAACTGCTTGGAGGTCTGCACCAGGTAGCGCGAGCGAACTGCGGCCACGGCCATACCGATCGCCACCACGACCAGCAGATAGGCTACCAGCCGGTGATGCAGTTGCACTGCGCCCTGGCTGTGGGCGAGCGTCGCCCAGACGCCGTGCGCCGCGTAGTCCTGCGGCAGCAGATGGCCGGCAAACAGCGGCCAGTCGTTGTAGACCAGCCCTGCCTGATTGCCGGCGACCAGAGCGCCCAGCAGGATCTGCAGGAAGATCAGGGCCACCAGCCCCAGGGCGCGGCCACCCCAGGGGCTGGGCAGGGTCTGCCGCGCCCAGCCGGCCCAGGCGTCGAGCGCCGTCCAGACCAGGGCGCCCAGCAGGGCGAAGGCCAGGCCGAGGTGGATCATCAGCCGCTCCGGCGCGACATAGACCCGCTCGGAAAGCCCGCTCGCCACCATCCACCAGCCGACCAGGCCCTGCAGCCCGCCCAGCACGAACAGCACGGCCAGCCGCCAGACCATGCGGCGCGAAATCTCGCGGCGCACCGCGAACCAGATGAACGGAACCGCGAACGCCACGCCGACCAGCCGGCCCAGCAGCCGGTGCGTCCACTCCCACCAGTAGATGGTCTTGAAGGCGCCCAGCGTCATGGTCGGATTGACCAGCCGGAACTGCGGGATCGCCTGGTAGCGGTCGAATTCGACCTGCCAGTCGGCGGCCGACAGCGGCGGCAGGGCGCCGGAGACCGGCTTCCACTGGGTGATCGAAAGCCCTGAGCCCGTGAGCCGTGTGGAGCCGCCCAGGATCACCATGCCCACCACCAGCACGGCCACGGCCGCCAGCCAAAGGGCCACGGCGCGGGAACGGTCGGAACGCAGGAACGAGGTCATGGGTCGGGATGGCGGGCGAGTGAGGCTGAACTTGGGCGGCCCGTAGCCCGGAACGGCGCGGGCGTCCACGCTTGCGCCCTTCTTGCTTTCGTGGGCCGCGTCGGGGCGCTAAGCAGCGGCCATGAGCATGCGTCTGCGTAAACTGATCGGCAGCTTCGCCATCCTGGCCTTCATCGTCCTGTACGTGGGCGCGGTGGTCCGCCTCGCGGCCTACGTCCCCGACCACGGCGTCCTGCAGGCCGTCTTCTTCATCGTCGCCGGGATGTCCTGGGGCATCCCCATCCTGCCGCTCATCTCCTGGATGAACCGAGGGCATTAGAGCCTTTGCTGGGTCGCCCTTCCTGATCGACTGATGTCTTCGCATCGCCCGGAAAACGCTCTGGGCCTTTTCGGGATTGCGGCGATGGAGATCGCCCGCCTATAAGGCGCCCTCGCCGCGAGGCGTCGGAGCGTAGCGCAGCCTGGTAGCGCACTTGACTGGGGGTCAAGGGGTCGCAGGTTCAAATCCTGTCGCTCCGACCATCGCGGGATCAGCCGACAATCTGATTTTCGATGATGTCGGTATTTCTTTGGGCGCTAAGCCGCGCCTTCCAGGGCCGCGGCGGGCGCGCCGGCGGCCTGCCCCGCCCGGTGGCCGCGCCACGCATACCAGAAGATATAGAGGTAGCAGGGCGCCGTCAGCGCGGCGAACACCGCTTGGAAATCGTGGTTCTGCTTGAGCACGCCGAAGGTCTCGGGGATCACCGCGCCGCCGGCGATGCCCATGATCAGCAACGCTGAGCCGGTCTCCGTCGCGCGGCCCAGCCCACGGATCGCCATCGGGAAGATCGCCGGCCACATCATGGCGTTGGCGAAGCCAAGAGCCGCGACGAAGCCCACCGAGACATAGCCCTTGGTAAGGAACGCCCCCGCCACCAGGACAACACCCAGCAGGGCTGAGGCTCTGAGGTAGCCCTCCTGCGAGGTAATCCGCGGGATCGCCAGCAGGCCGCAGACGTAGCCAAGCAGCATGGCGGCGAGCGTGAAGGCGGTGAAGAACTTGGTCTGGTCCAGCGGCAGGCCGAAGCCGCGCCCATACACCCCGATGGCATCCCCGGCGATCACCTCGACGCCCACGTAGAGGAACAGGCAAACCACGCCCAGCCAGAGGTGCGGATAGGCGGTGATCCCACGCCCGCCCGATCCGTCGGGCGCGTTGGCTGAGGCGGTGTTGACCTCGCTCGCCTTGATCTCCGGCAGGGGTGAGGCCAGCACGGCGATCGCTGTCACCAGCAGCAGCCCCGCCATCAGCAAATAAGGCAGATGGATCTTGGCCGCGAAGGCGTCGAGCATCTGCGTCCGCTGGGCGGCGCTCGCCGCCTCCAGCTGGCTCGACAGGTCGCCGATCCCGCGCAGGACAAGCGAACCGATCAACAGCGGCGCGAGGATCCCCGCTCCCTTGTTGCAGATGCCCATGAGCGCGATCCGCCGCGCCGCGCCGTCGAGCGAGCCCAGCATGCTGACGTAGGGATTGATCGCCGTCTGCAGCACCGCAAGCCCACCGCCGATGACGAAAAGCCCGGTCAGAGCGCCGGGATACCAGCGCCGGGTGGCGAATTCGCCGAAGGTCGCCGCGCCCACCGCCATGATCGTCAGCGCCAGGGACAGCCCCTTCTTCAGGCCGGTCCGCCGCAGGATCCAGGAGGCCGGCAGGGCCAGCACCAGATAGGACAGGTAGAAGACCATCAGGATCAGGAATGACCCCACGTCGGTCTGCTCGAACGCCAGCCGCACGAAGGTGATCAGCGGACCGTTCAGCCAGGTGAAAAAGCCCATGATGAAGAACAGACCGCCCAGGATAGCGATCGACGTCGCCCGGCCGGACATCGCCTGGCCGGATGGGGGTCCGGACCGGGGCGCCTCGCTCACGAGGGCCCCAACAGGGAATCCAGCCGCCGCTTGGCCGTCTCCAAGTCATGCAGGGCCTCGAGCAGGCCGCTGCGGTCGCCGCTTGCTATCGCCTTCCCCGCCGCAGCCCGGCCTTCGCCGGCGCTCACCAGCCGCGTCAGGCCCTCTTCGCGGTGCAGGCGCTGCACGCCCTTGATGGTGTAGCCCTCATCGTGCAGGAGGCGGCGCACGCCGCGCAGCACTGCGATATCCGTAGGGCGATAGAAGCGGCGCCCGCCGGCGCGCTTCATCGGTCGGATAAAGGCGAACTTGGTTTCCCAGAACCGCAGCACATGTTGCGGCACGTGAAGCTCGTCCGCCGCTTCGGAGATGGTCCGAAAGGCTTCCGGCCCCTTGGCCACGGTCTAGGCCGCCCTCACCGGGCCGCCCTCACCGAGCCAACGCGCGATCGACCCGCGCCTTCATCACCTGGCTGGCGCGGAACCCGATCACCCGTCTGGGCTCGATGGCCGCCGGTTCGCCGGTCTTGGGATTGCGCCCCATGCGCGCGCGCTTGGCCCGCACCTGGAAGACACCAAAGCCGGAAAGCTTGACCTGTTCGCCCTTCTCCAGGGCCACGGCCATCAGCTCCAGGACGCGTTCGACCAGCTCGCCGCAATCCTGGCGCGTCAGGCCCACTTCCTCATGGACCGCTTCGCAGAGGTCCGCCCGCGTGACTGTCGCGCCCTTCATCGTCGCCCGATCCCCCGTAACGATTGTGTCACCGTGCCCTGATTGTCGTATTCCGTCAAAGACTTCTAGCGTCCCCTTACCGGAAACGCTGAGGCCGGGAGCGTTTGCCGGCGAACCGCCCAGGTTCGCCGATCAGCAGGAGCGACAAAGCATCAGAGTCGGAGTACGCAAGCGCCCCAGGTCAGGCCGCCGCCCATGGCTTCCATGAGCAGCATCTGGCCGGGCTTGACGCGGCCGTCGCGGACGCCTTGGTCGAGGGCGAGCGGGATCGAAGCCGCCGAGGTGTTGGCGTGTTCGGCCAGCGTGGTGATCACCTTGGCCTCGTCGATGCCGAGCCGCCGCGCGACGCCCTGCAGGATGCGGATATTGGCCTGGTGCGGGATGAACCAATCGACGCTGGCGACCTCGATGCCCGCGTCCGCGGCGGCCGCCGTCACAGCCTCTGAGATGTTAACCACCGCGTGGCGGAACACCTGGTTGCCCTGCATCCGCAGCTTCCCGACCTGGCCCGAGGTGGAGGGGCCGCCGTCTACATAGAGCAAGTCCTGCTTGGTGCCGTCGGCGCGCAGCGCAAAGCCCAGCAGGCCGCGGTCGGCGGTGGTCCCCTGCCCCTCGACCGGCTCGACCACCACGGCGCCGGCCCCGTCGCCGAACAGCACGCAGGTGCCCCGGTCGGTCCAGTCCATCAGCCGGGTCATGGTCTCAGCCCCGATCACCAGGGCGCATTTCGAGCGCCCGCGGGCGACAAAGCCGTCGGCCACCGACAGCGCGAAGACGAAGCCCGAACAGACCGCCTGGACGTCGAAGGCGATGCCCACCGGGCAGCCCAGCTTGCGTTGCACGATGGCGGCCACGGCCGGGAAGGTCAGGTCCGGCGTGGTCGTCGCGACGATGATCAGGTCGACCTCGTCCGGGGTGCGGCCGGCGGCCTCCAGGGCCCGGCGCGCGGCGCCAACGGCCAGGTCGGAGACCGGCTGGTCGTCGGCAGCCCGGTGGCGCTGGCGGATGCCGGTGCGCTCGATGATCCACTCGTCGGAGGTGTCCACGAACTTGGCGAGGTCGTCGTTGGTGACGACGTTTTCGGGCAGGTAGCCGCCCACGCCGGTCACCGCGGTACGCAAGACGCTCGTCACTCTTGGACTCCTTGCGCCGCCCCGTCGGCCGCGGGGGCGTCCGGAGCAGCCGCCTCAGCGGGAACCGGCGCCGGCTCGGCCAGCGCAGCGGGAAGCCGCCTCATGTTCCGTTCGATCTCCGCCGTGAAGTCGCTGCTAGCCAGATCGACGGCCACCTGGATCGACATGGCGAAATCGCGCTCGGTCGCCCCGCCGTGGCACTTCAGCACGATGCCGTTCAGGCCGAGCAGCGGCGCCGCAGGCGGCGGGCTCAGCCGCTCGCGGAACTTCAGCAGCGCCGGCCGCGCCAGCACCGCGCCCAGGCTGGCCAGCAGGCCCCCGGTCAGCGCCCCGCGCAGCTCGGCGGTCACGAAGCGGGCCGCGCCCTCCATGCTCTTCAGCGCCACATTGCCGGTAAAGCCGTCGGTGACGATCACGTCGACTACGCCGCCGGTGATATCGTCGCCCTCGACGAAGCCGCGGTAGTCGAGGTCGATCTTGCCCTCGCGCAGTATGCGGTGCGCCTCGCGCACCTCCTCGTGGCCCTTCATCTCCTCGGAGCCGACGTTGAGCAGGGCCACGGTCGGCTTGGGCACCCCGTGGGCGGCGCGGTGGAAGGCCTCGCCCATGATCGCGAACTCGACCAGCCGCTCGGCGTCGCAATCGACGTTGGCGCCCACGTCGAGGAAGGTGGTCACCCCGCGCGGGTTCGGCATGCTGGCCACCAGCGCCGGCCGCTCCAGATCCGCCGCCATGCGCAGGATCAGCTTGGAGATCGCCATCAGGGCGCCGGTGTTGCCGGCCGAGATCGCGGCCTGGGCCTGGCCCTCACGGATCGCCTCGATGGCGTTCCACATCGAGGTGCCCTTACCCCGGCGCAGCGCCTGCGCGGGCTTCTCGTCCATGGCGATCACGCGCTCGGAATGGCGGATCTCCATGCGCCGCGCAGCCTCGGGGTGCTTGGCGAGCGCGGCGGTGATGGTCGGTTCGTCACCGTGCAGCAGGAAGCGCACGTTCTCGGGCAAGGCTGCGATGGCACGCACGACGGCCGGGATCACCACGGGCGGTCCATGGTCTCCGCCCATGGCGTCGATGGATATCACCAGTGGCTGGGTCAAGGCGGCGCTTTGGTCCTTCGACGGGTCCCGCCGGATTCGCGCGGACGATAGCGCCCGGGCGTGGCTATGGAAACCGCGAGGGGGCCTTAGGGTTCGCGATCCTTGAGTTTCTTCAGCACGGCGAAGGGAGAATCGTCCTCCGGCGGCGCGGCGAATTCGAACGCCGCCCCCGGCTTGCGGGCGAAAGGGTCGACCTCCAGCGCCAGATGCTCGACCACATAGTCGGCCAGGTCGAGCATGTCGCCCTCCAGCACGTCCGGCGGATCGGGCGCCTCCGGATCGAAGTCCAGCTCGCCCCCGGAGGCGGCCGGCGCATGCGGGCTGCCCTCCGGCACGGCGCGCAGCTCGATGACGCCCTCCAGCGGCTGCTGGAAGGGATCGAGGCTGACCGAGCAGGTCTGTTCGACCACCGCGTCGAAGCGGCCGGTGATCTCCACCCCGTCGAGCCAAGGCTTCAGCGTCAAGTTCGCGGTCAGAGCCGGCAGCGCCTCCAGCCCGAGATCCTTGGCGATCTGGGCCCGCTCGTCGGCGTCAGGCTCCAGTCGCACGGTCATGACCCCGCCGGCCAGCTCGTGCAGCCGCACCGGCTTGCTCCACGCTTGGCTCATGCCGCGCCCCATTCCGCTTCGCCGGCCAGCAGACGCTCCACGGGTTGGGCAGCCAGGGCCGCTCGCTGGGTCACGATGTAGGCCGCCAAGCCCCGCGCGCCGGACGCCGGAGCTCCGGCATAGACCGTGCGGATCAGTAGGGCCTCCAGGGGCCCGCTGTCCGGCAGGGCGGCGAACGCGGCGTCATAGGACTTTCCACGGCCGTAGAAGGCCTCGCCCAGCTTGCGCATCTTCTTGCCGACCGACAGGTCGCCGACGCCCATCTCGCGCAGCGCCGTGTCGAGGTCCTTCACATAGGCGTCGAACAGCACCTGGGAGACGTCGGTCGCCTCCGCGCCCTGCCGGCGCAGCCGGTCGAGCAGCAGGACCACGTGCAGGCTGTAGATTTCGAATCGCCCCTCCGTCGTGTCGGGCGCGCCGAGCTCGGCGTATAGGTTGGGCGCGCGCGCCTGATCCACCGCCAGGGTGTAGAGCGCACGGCCCGCGATCAGCGCCGCGCGAGGTCGGAACAGTCGGTCCAGCAGCATCAACGCCTCGATTTCGCCCGATCCATCCCATAAAGCCGCATTGAACTAAGGGGCGACGGGCGATAGGTCAAAGCCCACCCGTCGAAAGAGCAGGTTCCAAGAGCATATGATTTCCCGAGCCGCCTTCGCCGTCATCGCTGCAGGCCTGTTGGCCACCACCGGCGGGGCCAGCCTTACAGCCTGCGCGCCGATCACTAGCTATTCCGGCTTCCAGGCGATCGAAAGCGATCCCAAGGACGTCAAGATCGGCGTCGACACCAAGTCGACCGTGCGCGCCCGCCTAGGCTCGCCCTCGAGCACCGGCACCTTCGATCCCAACACCTGGTTCTACATGAACCAGCTCAAGTCTCGGGTGGCCTTCAAACGCCCCGAGGTGATCGCGCGCAACGTGACTGCCATCAGCTTCGACAAGGACTCCGAGCAGGTGAAGACGGTCAACAACCTGACGCTGAAGGATGGCAAGGTAATCGCCTTCAACGGCCGCGAGACGCCGACCCGTGGGCGCGAGCTGACCATCCTCGAACAGCTGCTCGGCAACGTCGGCCGCGGCACCATCCTGCAGAACCAGGACGACACCGTCCCCGGCAACCGCCCCGGCGACCGGCGAAACTGACCGCGAAGCGAGTCATCCCCGCGCAGGCGGGAATCCAGAGCCGTCCAGAATCAAAAACGCCCCGGAGATCGCTCTCCGGGGCGTTTTCGTCTCAGCCTCGGGCTGCGATTAGTGGATCACCCCGTGAGCCAGGACCGCCAGCAGCAGCAGGGCCACGATGTTGGTGATCTTGATCATCGGGTTCACGGCAGGACCCGAGGTGTCCTTGTAGGGGTCGCCGACGGTGTCGCCGGTCACGGCCGCCTTGTGGGCTTCGGAGCCCTTGCCGCCGTAGTGACCCTCTTCGATCAGCTTCTTGGCGTTGTCCCAGGCGCCGCCGCCCGAGGTCATCGAGATGGCCACGAACAGGCCGGTCACGATCACGCCCATCAGCATGGCGCCGAGCGAGGCAAAGCCGTTCACCTTGCCCGCGATCGCCTTGATGATGAAGAACAGCACGATCGGCGAGAGCACCGGCAGCAGCGAGGGGACGATCATTTCCTTGATCGCCGCCTGGGTCAGGATGGCCACGGCGCGGCCGTACTCGGGCTTCACGTCATAGGTCATGATGCCCGGGTTTTCGCGGAACTGGCGGCGGACTTCCTCCACCACCGCTTCGGCGGCGCGGCCGACGGCGGTCATCGCCATGCCGCCGAATAGGAACGGCAGCAGGCCCCCGAACAGCAGGCCGACCACGACGTAGGGGTTGGACAGGTCGAAGGCGACCGGCCCCAGTCCGTCGAAGAACGAACCGGGCGCGGCGTTGGCCGAGAAGAACTTCAGGTCCTCGGTATAGGCCGCGAACAACACGAGGGCGCCGAGCGCGGCCGAACCGATCGCATAGCCCTTGGTCACGGCCTTGGTGGTGTTGCCGACCGCGTCGAGCGCGTCGGTGGTGACGCGCACTTCCGGGGGCAGGCCAGCCATTTCGGCAATGCCGCCGGCGTTGTCGGTGACCGGACCGAAGGCGTCGAGCGCCACGATGAAGCCGGCCAGCGACAGCATCGAGGTCACGGCGATGGCGATGCCGAACAGGCCCGCCAGGTTATAGGCGACGATGATGCCGATGATGATCGTCAGCGTCGGGAGCGCCGTCGACTCAAGCGACATGGCCAGGCCCTGGATCACGTTGGTGCCGTGGCCGGAGACCGAGGCCTTGGCCACCGACTTCACCGGGCGAAAGCCGGTGCCGGTGTAGTATTCGGTGATCACGACGATGGCGGCGGTGACCGCCAGGCCGACGATACCGCACCAGAACAGGCTCATGCCGTCGAAGGTCTTGTCGCCGACGGTCATTGGGGCGGTGACCAGCTTGCTGATCACCCAGTAGATCGCGCCCACCGACAGCACGCCGGTGACGATCAAGCCCTGGTAGAGGGCGCCCATGATGTTGTTCGACTTGCCCAGGCGCACGGCGAAGGTGCCGATGATCGAGGTGACGATGCAGACGCCGCAGATAGCCAGCGGCAGCAGCATCATGTTCGACACCATTTCCGTCCCACGGAACAGGATCGCCGCGAGAACCATCGTGATGACCGTGGTCACCGCATAGGTCTCGAAAAGGTCTGCGGCCATGCCGGCGCAGTCGCCCACGTTGTCGCCCACGTTGTCGGCGATCGTGGCCGCATTCCGCGGGTCATCCTCCGGGATTCCGGCCTCGACCTTGCCCACCAAGTCGCCGCCGACGTCGGCGCCCTTGGTGAAGATGCCGCCGCCGAGACGGGCGAAGATCGAGATCAGCGAGGCGCCGAAGCCCAGCGAGACCATGGAGTCGACCACTTCTCGGCTGGTGTTCTCCAGGCCGAGCGGGCCTGTCAGCACCGCGTAGTAGCCGGCGACGCCGATCAGGGCGAAGCCCACCACCAGCATCCCCGTGATCGCCCCAGAGCGGAAGGCTAGCGACAGGCCCTTCGCCAGTCCTTCCGACGCAGCCTGGGCAGTGCGGACGTTGGCGCGGACCGAAATCAGCATGCCAACGAACCCCGCCGCACCTGAGAGGACCGCGCCCGTCAGGAAGCCGATCGCCGGGAGGGCGCCAAGCAGGAAGTAGCCGGCGATCAGGATCACCACGCCGACCGCGGCGATCGCGGTGTACTGTTTGTTCAGATAGGCCTGCGCACCCTCCTGGATGGCGGCGGCGATCTCTTGCATCTTCTCATTGCCGGGCGAGGCCCGAAGCAGCGAAGCGGTCTGCAAGGCGCCGTAGAGCACGGCCAGCAGGCCAGCCCCGATCACCAGCATAAGTATGGAATTCATATCGTGCGCACCCCTTTGATCGCGCGGAGGGGGATCGTCGGCCACCGCGTCGTCGCGGCCCCGGCTCGCTCCCTGCCCCAATAATTTTGCCCAGACCCGGGGCGCGCTCTCTTAGCGTCCCGAAAAGAGGGCGGAAAGTGCCAAGTTTGGTCCGCGCGCGCAACCGGGGCCGCGGGATGGGTTCGGACGGACGGCCGAACTGGCGTTCAGGGACGCGAGGTCTGGACCGATCTGGGCGGCATGACCGGCTTCTGCGGCGCCTGTGAGGTGACCACGACCGAGGTCACCGCGCCAGGGCCGGCGATGGCCGGCATGTCGCGCATCATTGCCACCGAAAGTTTGCCCTCGTCGACCTTCTGCCAGTCGTTGGGCAGGACAAACGGGGTGCGATGGCTCTCGCGGACCAGTGCGTCGCGGAAATACGGCTCTTTGTCGCGGAGTTTGCTCGGATCGATGCCGTTGGCGAGATTAATGCGCACATAGACGAAGACGTAGTTCACCAGCTGCCCGCTGACGACGATGGGGAGGGCGACAGGCTGCAGGTCGACGTACAGGCCGACGACGGCCGGCGACTTCGCCTTCTCCGCGGCGGAGGCGCCGGGGGCGAAGAGCGCGAGGGACGTGGCTAGAATCAGCAGGCGTCTCATGTAGCCATTCATATAGGTGCGCGGGTTTCCGTAAGGTTGAGCAACATGACCGCACCGTCGATCAGTGTTATCCTGACACGAGTTGCGAGGTAGATAGCGCGCCATGTTCCCGAGCCGCCGCCAAGCCGCCATGGGCTTGATCGCCGCCACTGCCGTCGGATCCGTGGCCCGCGCCGCGACCCCGCCGGCTGAACTGCCCGACATTCCTAACGAGGACCCGACCCAGGTCGGCGCCGGCCGCGACCTCTTTGAACACCTGCTGGCCCCGGTGACCATCAACGGCCAGGGCCCGTTCCAATTCCTGCTCGACACCGGCGCCAACGGCTCCTGCATCTCGCGCGCCCTGGTCGCCAAGCTGATGTTGCCCCCGGCGGCCGGTGTGCGGGTCCGCACTGTGGTTGGGAACCACGACCGACCGAGCGTCCTGCTCGACCGCCTGCAAGTCGGCGATCGTAGCCGCAAGGACGTGCAGGTCGCCGCCCTGCCGCTCACCGACAGTCTCGACGGCGTCCTGGGCGTCGATTGGCTCAAGGGCCAGCGGCTGGAGCTGGGTTTCAAGGCCAAGAGCCTGGCGATCACCCGCTCGCGGGAGGATGTCGCGGCCAAGGGGACAGTGGTGGTGGCCGCCCGCCGCCGGCTGGGCCAGCTGACCATCGTCGATGCCGACCTTGCGGGCCGCCGGATCAGCGCGATGATCGACTCGGGCTCGCAGATGTCTATGTGCAACTCGGCCTTGCGCAGCCTGCTGATCGAGACCAACGGCCGCAAGGGCATCATCACCACGTCGCAGAAGGTCCGGCTGGAGAGCTTGGTCGGCGAAGTCTTCTGGGGCGAGATGCTCTACCTGCCGTTCATGCGGCTGGGTGGGCTGCAGATGGGCAATGTGCCGGTGGTCTGTTCCGACGCGCAGATTTTCGACCTCTGGGGTCTGAAGGATAAGCCGGCGGTGGCGCTCGGCATGGACCTGCTCACCCAGTTCGACACCGTCGCCCTCGACTTTGGCCGCTCGCAGGTGCGCTTCGACGGCGCCGACCTTC